>JAPLPO010000105.1:7822-25223 GCA_026400155.1 Burkholderiales bacterium
CATTCTCCAAAGTTTTGTTGCAGGCCGTTGGATCGGATCCCAACCTGCTCAGTCCCTTCACAGCGCTATCAACGGCCAAGAAGTCGCCTTCAGCCACGCAGACGGCCTTGATTTTGAAGAGGCCCTGCAATTTGGCCGCACCACGGGCTTGCAAAGCATGTTGGCCCTAGACTTTCAACAACGTGCTGCTGTACGCAGGGCATTGGCCAAGTATTTGGGTGAACGCAAAGAAGAGCTGTATGCCATCTCCGCCCACACTGGCGCCACGCGCATTGACTCATGGGTCGATATTGAGGGAGGTACGGGCACTCTGTTTGCCTATGCCGGTATGGCCGCCAGTGAGTTGCCCAGTGGCAATTTGATTCATGAAGGGCCAGTAGCATCTTTGGGCAAGAAAAATACCTTCGCTGGCACTCATATTTTGGTTCCCCGCGGCGGTGTGGCAGTTCACATCAATGCCTTCAATTTCCCAGTCTGGGGCTTGTTGGAAAAATTTGCGCCCACGTTCTTGGCCGGCATGCCTTGCATCGGCAAGCCCGCTACGGCCACCAGCTACCTGACAGAGGCTTTGGTTCGAATGATCGACCAATCTGGCCTCTTGCCAAAGGGCGCATTGCAATTGGTCATTGGAAGCACCGGTGATTTGCTTGACCGCTTGGATGTGGCCGATGTGGTCACTTTTACGGGTTCTGCAGACACTGCAGCCAAGCTGAGGGTGAATCCCAATGTGGTCCGCAACAGCATTCCATTCAATGCCGAAGCCGACTCCTTGAATTGCGCCATCTTGGCCGACGACGTGACGCCTGACGATGAAGAGTTTGATTTGTTCGTCAAGGAAGTGGTGCGAGAAATGACCGTCAAAGCCGGGCAGAAATGTACCGCCATTCGACGCGCCATTGTGCCGCGCAAACACTTGGATGCAGTGGCTGAAAAAATCAAAGCCCGCCTTGCCAAAGTGGTGGTGGGTGACCCCTCGGTGGAAGGCGTGAAGATGGGCGCCTTGGCCTCCAAGTCGCAGCAATCAGACGTTGCTGAGCGAGTGGCCATGCTGCGTCAAAGCGCAGAGTTGGTATTTGGCGGTGATGCTCATTTCAATGTGTTGGGCGAGGGTGTGGCCAATGGTTCTTTCTTCCAACCGACTTTGCTTCTGTGCCAAAAGCCCATGAGCACCGACAGCATTCACGACATTGAAGCGTTTGGCCCAGTGAGCACCCTCATGCCCTATGACGGCATGGAAGAGGCCATGGCCTTGGCCAAGCGTGGAAAGGGCAGCTTGGTCGGCTCCTTGATCACCAAGTCGCCTTCTCTGGCAGCGCAAGTGGTGCCTCGTTTGGCAGCCAACCACGGCCGTCTTCACGTGCTTGACCGAGAGTCTGCTGGAGAATCAACGGGCCATGGTTCACCCCTGCCTTCACTCAAACACGGTGGCCCAGGCCGCGCGGGTGGTGGCGAGGAGTTGGGTGGCATTCGCGCTGTGACGCACATGATGCAACGCGCGGCAGTTCAAGGATCTCCCACCATGTTGACGGCCATCACGCGCGAATACGCGCGCGGTTCCAAACTGATTGAAACGGGCACACATCCCTTCAAGCGTTACTTTGAAGAATTGCAAATTGGCGAATCTTTGCTGACAGCCACCAAAGTGATTGGTGAGGCAGACGTGAAAGCATTTGGCGAACTCACAGGCGATATGTTCTACATGCACTTTGACGACGCAGCCGCCAAAGCTTCCGCTTTTGGCAAACGCATCGCGCATGGCTACTTGGTTTTGTCTGATGCTGCAGGCCTTTTTGTGGTTGCCGAACCGGGCCCTGTATTGGCCAACTACGGCTTAGACACCCTGCGTTTTGTCAAGCCTGTGGGCTTGGGAGACAGCATTCAAGTGCGCCTCACTTGCAAACGCAAAATTGACCGTAACAAAAAAGACGCCAATGGCCAGGGGCAGGGGGTTGTAGCGTGGGATGTGGAAGTGAACAACCAAGACAAAGAGTTGGTTGCCAGCTACGACATTTTGACTTTGGTTGCCAAAAAGGGTTGAGCTGCGCATCCAGTTAATTCCCCTAAAAAAACTAGGTCTAAATAGAGGCTGAATTCAAATTTAAGCTCACATGAATTCTAATTATGGGATCGATGGGGAGTAGCTCAATTTCCTCGTGCTCAGTTCAGCCGTCAGGCGCACGAAGAGATCAACAAATCGTCATTACGGAGTTTCACTTCCGGTTTGTTGGGCACATAACTGAATTTATAACAAGCAAAGCAAGACCTTCGATCTCTCGTGTTGCCGTTGTCGTTTTTGACAAGGCAGCTTGTTCGGATCGTTATTGAAGGTCTTTCATGGAATTGTTTTCAGTCCCGTGGTGGTCAGCATTGCTGGCCATCATTCTCATCGATTTGGTTTTAGCTGGCGATAACGCCATTGTGATCGCGCTGGCAGCGCGCAACCTCCCCCCAGAACATCAAAACAAAGCCATCATGTGGGGCACTGTAGGCGCCATTGTGGTTCGCTCTGCCATGACGGTCGGTGTTGTCTGGCTTCTTAAAATTCCAGGCCTCATGTTGGTGGGTGGTCTTGGCCTCCTATGGATCGCCTACAAGCTCATCGCTGACACCTCTGAAGGCGAACACGAAGGCCCTGGCGCCACCACTTTCTGGGGCGCCATGAAAACGATCATTGTGGCCGACGCACTGATGGGTGTCGACAATGTATTGGGCGTAGCCGGAGCCGCCAATGGCGACTTTACGCTGGTGGTCATTGGCCTGCTCATCAGCATTCCCATTGTGGTTCTCGGTAGCAAATTGGTTTTGCGCTTGGTCGAAAAATGGCCCGTGATTATCCAATTGGGTGCTGCAGTGTTGGCTTTCACCGCGGCTCAGATGGTCATCAATGAAAAGCTTCTGGACCCCATTTTTGACGGTGGTGAGACGGCTAACTACGTCGCTCGCGCTGCCACTTACATTGTGGCGGTAGTAGGTGTACTGGGATTGGGCTGGTGGACGACAAAACGTCAGGAGAAAGAGACAACCGATACCCAATCCGTCTAAAGTTTTTTAACCAGGAGAGAAAAAAATGGAAACATTCATTGTTTACATCGACGACAAGCAATATGCACTCCAACAAATCGTTCCTATGCTGCCTGCCAGTGGGTCTCAAACGGCATCAGCAAATTGGATTTTGGTTGGGTGTCCCCCAAGATTGAATCGCCACACCGGACGTTGGCTCACGCGAACAGCCCAAAACAAATGGCGCCAAGAATGGACCCGTGAAAACACAGAGGCCTTGGTTCACTTGCTTGAGAATGTTGGCAACAAAGTTTCAGTGAAAACAGTCCAAGGGCCTCTAGCCGAGTTCACCAAGCAAATTAAGGGTGAGTTTGGTTTAGCAAGAGTGGTCGACGCACGCCGTCCTAAATTGTCAGTCAACTTAGACCCCGTCACACCAGAGCAACCTCAAGAAAAGTCTACTTGGACTTTGCCAGGCGGTGTGTTGGCAATGAGTGCAGCCATCGTGATGGCCAGCGAATAAATCGAGTTACTTCACAAAAAAAGCCTTCCAGTCAAACAACTGGAAGGCTTTTTTCATGAACAAACGAACTTTCGATCGTTTGTTCATTGGCTGGCTTGCGCCTTCAATTTACATCGTGTCGATGAAGCTTCGCAGCTTGTCGCTGCGGCTTGGGTGCTTCAACTTGCGAAGTGCTTTGGCTTCAATTTGGCGAATGCGCTCACGTGTGACATCAAACTGCTTGCCCACTTCTTCCAGAGTGTGGTCGGTGGACATTTCAATGCCAAAACGCATGCGCAGCACTTTGGCTTCGCGCGGTGTGAGGCTGTCTAAGATGTCTTTCACCACGTCACGAAGTCCGGCTTGCATGGCCGCATCGATAGGCGCTGTGTTGGCGCTGTCTTCGATGAAGTCGCCCAAGTGGCTGTCGTCGTCGTCACCGATAGGCGTTTCCATGGAGATTGGCTCTTTGGCAATCTTCATGATCTTGCGAATCTTGTCTTCCGGTATTTCCATTTTCTCAGCCAAGATGCTGGCATCGGGCTCA
Source organism: Burkholderiales bacterium (assembly GCA_026400155.1). Classification (GTDB taxonomy): domain Bacteria; phylum Pseudomonadota; class Gammaproteobacteria; order Burkholderiales; family Burkholderiaceae_C; genus Limnohabitans_A. The sequence goes on from JAPLPO010000105.1 coordinate 11,872, forward strand.
AAGCCAAATTCCTGCAAGTGTTGACGAGAAATACGGTTCATCTTGTTGATCGTTTCGATCATGTGAACCGGAATACGGATGGTGCGAGCCTGGTCTGCAATCGAGCGGGTAATGGCTTGGCGAATCCACCATGTGGCATACGTGGAGAACTTATAACCACGGCGATATTCAAACTTGTCCACGGCCTTCATTAAGCCGATGTTGCCTTCTTGAATCAAATCAAGGAACTGCAAACCACGGTTGGTGTATTTTTTGGCAATTGAAATGACCAAACGCAAGTTGGCTTCGATCATCTCTTTCTTGGCATGGCGTGAAGAGCGCTCGCCTGCATTCATGCGCTTGTTGATGTCTTTGAGTTCATCCAAAGGCACCACCACGCGAGTTTGCAAATCGGTGAGTTTCTGCTGCAAGTCTTGGACGGGCGGAATGTTTCGGCCCATCACCGCACTCCAAGGTTTGCCTGCGGCAGATTGTTTTTCAATCCACTTTAAATCAAGCAAATGAGAGGCAATGCGCTGGTTGTTTTTGTCACGGCCACTGAACTCCGCAATGAACTGATCTTGCGGGTAGCCACATTTGTCTACGATGATGCGACGCAACTCGCGTTCCTTCTTTCGAACATCGTCAACGTGGCCACGCACCATGTCGCAAAGTTTTTCAATGGTTTTGGCCGTGAATCGAATGGTCATCAACTCTTCGGACAATTCCTTCTGCGCCTTGAAGTAAGCGGGAGTTCCCCAGCCTTCTTTGGCAGAGATTTTGTGAACTTTTTCGAATAGCTCTGTGATTCGATCAAAGCGTTCTAAGGCTTGATTCTTGAGTTCTTCCAACTTCTTGGTAAGTGCTTTGGAGCCACCTTTGCCATCGTCATCGTCAGACTCGTCAAATTCGTCGAAGTCTTCTTCAGCCACATAGTCGTCGGCCTCGTTGATGTTGGAGAAGCCATCGACCACAGTGGAAATGACCACTTTGCCTTCGCGAATTTCGCCTGCAAGACGCAAAATTTCAGCAATGGTGGCAGGCGAGGCGCTGATGGCCGTCATCATGTCCATCAAGCCGCCTTCAATCCGCTTAGCGATTTCAATTTCACCTTCACGGGTGAGCAACTCAACAGTGCCCATTTCGCGCATGTACATGCGAACGGGGTCTGTGGTGCGACCAAACTCGCTGTCTACCGTCGAAAGCGCTGCTTCAGCGGCTTCTTCGGCTTCTTCCTCTGTAGAACCTGTGGGCGCGTTGTCTGTGATGATCAGGGTTTCTGCGTCGGGGGTCTGCTCGTAAACAGCCACACCCAAATCATTCAAAGTGGCAATCACCACCTCCAGGGTTTCGGCGTCGACCAACTTGTCGGGCAAGTGATCGGAGATTTCGCCGTGGGTCAGGTAGCCACGCGTTTTGCCCAATTTAATCAAGGCCTTGAGGCGTTGACGGCGTTTGGCCATGTCTTCTTCGGACAAAACAGTTTCGTCCAAACCAAATTCTTTCATCAAGGCACGCTCTTTGGCCTTGCTGATTTTCATGCGAAGGGGTTTGACTTTTTCTGTGGTCTCAGCAACTGGCTCACCGACCAAGTCATCTTCGATGTCGCTCAAATCTTCCTCAATTGGGGCAGCTTCTACTTTCGGTTTACGGCCGCGCTTGCCACCGACATTTTTCACATCTGGCTCGGGCGGACTTGTTTTGGCTACCTTTTTGTCGGTCACTTTGACAACGGTTTTGGCCACTGGTTTTGCAACAGTTTTTGCCTCTGTTTTAACGACAGGTTTGGCAATTACTTTTGTGCTGGCCTTTGGTGCTTCAGGTTTTGCGCCTTTGATGGGAGATTTTGAAGGGGCCTTGACGGCGATTGTTTTTTGACTTACGGGCACTGAGCTGGCTTTCTTGGCCGGTGCGACTGCCTTGGCTACGGGTTTGGCAACTGATTTAGAAACTGGTTTGGCAGCTGGTTTAGCGGCTGTCTTGACCACAGCTTTAGAAGCGGTTTTGACAGGCGATTTGGCAGGTGTTTTGACCGTTGTTTTGGCAGGTGATTTGACAGGAGCTTTGGCTTTCACCGGACTTGTTTTGGTTGTTGCTTTAGGAACTGGCTTCGGAGCCAGTTTCGCAGCCGGTTTTGGAGCCGGCTTGTTAGCTGACTTAGGAGCTGATTTAGAAACTGGCTTCGCCACAGATTTGCTGGCCGGCTTGGTAGCTGGCTTTGCAACAGGCTTGACAGGTTTTTTTGCGCCAGACGTGACTTGTGCTTTAACGGGCTTCTTCGGCTTTTGAGCGGGCATGATGGACCTCAATACTTCAAACTGAATGGAAACAAACGCTGCGCCACAAACTTCTGGCGCGAGAGGAAACGCAAAGTAGTACCTGAGGGCAGGAGGCTAGATTTGCAAGATCTTGTTGGCAAGATCAAATAGGCAAGATGGATGGGCGAACATTTGGAATGCAGTCCTTGCGGTAAGTGGGCCTTCCCATGGAGGGAGATGCGCTGTGGCGTTGGCCGGGTCCGGAGGTGCTGCTGTCGCTCTTGCCTAAAAAGTGGATTATACCCAAACCAGGGAGAAAACCTACAAAATTTCAGCGCTCATGAGGTTTCGGCGCCGTTGATGGATTTCACGCCATTTTTGAAAAGCCTCGGGGCTTTGCGAACTTTCAGCATTTTGAAGGGCGACAGTTTCCAGTTCTTTAAGCTGGTCGATGAGCATCAGGTTAAGCAGCAGTCGCAGTTCTTTGTGAGCCTCTCCAGGCTCCATCTCAATGTGTCCCTCGGGTTGGCTGGGTGCATGGGAGTCAATGAGCTTGTCTGCCAAGCTGGAAAAACTTAAATCTTGCAATTCAGCTTTTAAAGTTCCCCAAGCGAGAGGGCCATGGTCTAGAAACAGACTTTCCATCCACCGCATGATGTCGCCATGCTGGCCTGGCAAATGAGAGAGCAGTGAATGGTCTTCGGCAGACAAGCCGTCCCACAGGGCCATGTTGGTGAGAATGAGCCTCACCGCATGGTCTGCTCGGCTGGCAGGCTGGACTCTGGGCCCAAGATTGGTTGCCTGAAGGGCCTCTCCATGTCCAACCAGCCGCCATTTGCCATTAGAGTCTTTCTGCCAAGTTTTGCCATCGGGGCGAGCACGCCTGGAATTTTGATAGCCCTGGCTTTTGGGTGGTTCAAAGGGCGAGCGCATTCCCTCGGGATCAAAGGCTGAGTAGGAAGCCTGGCCTGCCATCAATGGCGTTGTCACTGAACCGTTTGTTTGCTCCCCGGAAGCCGCACCTCGGGGGCTACTGCGAGCTGCTGCTGCAGCAGCTTGTTGAAGCCAAAGTCCAGCCAACTCTGAAGCGTCAAGCTGAATCATTTGCGCCAATTCTGAAAGAAGTTGCCGCTTTAATGCGCCATCTGGAAGGGCGCGCCAAAGGGGGCTGGCATTGCTGGAAAGACGCGCTCTTCCTTCAGCGGAATTCAAATCGCATCCTTCTGAGGCGACTTCAATTAAAAATTTAGACAGCGGCGTGGCATTGGCGACGGCAACGGAAAAGGCCTCAGAGCCTTTTTCGCGAATGAAACTGTCGGGGTCATGCTCTTGTGGCAAGAACAAAAATTTAATGCTTCGAACATCGGTTGCATAGGTGAGAGCGCCGTCTAGGGCTTTTCGAGCGGCCCTGCGGCCAGCTGCGTCGCCGTCAAAACCAAAGACGACGGAATCTGTAAAACGGAAAAGTTTTTGAACATGGTCTGGCGTACAAGCGGTGCCTAGCGTTGCAACTGCGTTGGGAAAGCCCCATTGCGCCAAAGCCACCACATCCATGTAGCCCTCAGTGACCAACACATAGCCTGTGCTGTGAATGCTGTCGCGCGCTTCAAACAAACCATAAAGCTCGCGTCCTTTGTGAAAGACGGGCGTCTCTGGAGAGTTTAAGTATTTGGGGGTGCCGTCCCCCATCACACGCCCCCCAAAACCAATGCACTCACCCTTGATATTTCGAATTGGAAACATCACACGGTCTCTGAATCGATCGTATCTTTTGCCATCTTCTTCGTTGACAATGACCAAACCACTCTCGGCCAAAAGTGGATCTTCGTAGTCGGGATATACGCTAGCCAAACTGCGCCAGCCTTCAGGTGAATAGCCCAAGCCAAATCGTTTTGCAATTTGCCCCGACAAGCCACGACCCTTCAAATAAGCCACTGCATTGGGCGCAACTTTGAGTTGCTGTTGATAGGCGCTGGCCGCTTTTTCCAACATGTCGCTCAAAGTGCTTTGCTTTTGTTTTTGAGCGGCAGCTTTTGCTTTGTCTTGAGGTGAGAGATCGTCTTCGGGAACCGTCATGCCCGTTTGTTGTGCCAAATCTTTCACGGCTTCAATGAAGGTCATGCCCGCATGGTCCATGAGAAACCCAAGAGCATTGCCATTTTTTCCGCACCCAAAACAGTGGAAAAACTGTTTGGTGGGGCTGACTGTAAAGCTGGGTGATTTTTCGCCGTGAAAGGGGCAAAGCCCCATCAAGTTGGCGCCACCTTTTTTCAATTGGACATAGCGGCCCACAACCTCCACCACATCAACGCGGGAGAGAAGTTCTTGAATAAAAGACTGAGGAATGGCCACGTCCGTATTTTCGCCCAAGTTGGGGCTTCAATGGACAAAAAAGTCAATCAATCGTCAGAGTGTGAACCCCAAAAGCCCCTGCTTTTTTGTCTGCGAAATAGTGCTGCAAAGTTTCTTGAACAGTTCTGAATGCCAATTCGCTCCAAGGAATTTCATCTTCGGCAAACATTCGGGCTTCTTGGGTTTCAAAGCCGGGTTCGAAGTTTTCATTGTCTAATTCCGCCAAGAAATACAAATGAACTTGACCGACGCGAGGCACACTCATGACTGTGAAGAGTGAGCCCATTTTGAATTGCGCGCCAGCTTCCTCGGAGGTTTCGCGCGCAGCGCCCTGCGAAGTGGTTTCGCCCAGTTCCATGAATCCAGCAGGCAATGTCCATTTCCCTTTTCGAGGCTCAATATTGCGCCTGCATAGCAAAACTTTATGGCCCAGGTAAGGGACTGTGCCAACGACATTGAGGGGGTTTTCGTAGTGCACCAATTGACATTCGGTGCAGATGGCGCGCTGCTTGGTGTCGCCATCATCGGGAAGCCGATACAAAACCGCCGAGCCACAGGCTCGGCAGTGTTTGATCAATTGGCGTTGATAGCTCAAGCCTTTTTCGCAGGTGCTTTGGCGGCCGGCGCTTTGGAATGCTTTTCGATCAGAGCGCGCGCAGTGTCGATCAGCTTGCGACCGTCGTAGCCACGCTTGTTCATGTCTTCCTGCCACTCAATTTCCAGAGCACGTGATTTGCGGCGGAACTCTTGTGCTTCGACGGGGCCGACTGTGAAAATGGTGTTGTTGCGATCGCTGGCTGATTTGCGGCCAGGCACATCGCCATCTTGTTGAACTTTGCCCAACCAACCAGATGTTTCGAGGCCACTGTTGTCATCAATGATTTTTTTCAAATCGGGTGGCAAAGAGTTGTACTTGGCTTTGTTCATGGTCATCACAAAGGTGGTGGTGTACAAGCAACCACCGGCAGGGTCAAACTCGGCGTGGAACTTGGTGAGCTCGTTGACCTTCACAGCAGGCACAACTTCCCAAGGAATGACGGCGCCATTGATGGTTCCTTTGGACAAGGCATCTGGAATGCCGGGCAATGGCATGCCCACAGGGATGGCGCCCAATGCGCCTATCAATTTGGTCACTTGACGGGTAGGGGCTCGCATTTTCAAGCCTTTTAGGTCGGCCACACTTTTGACGGGTTTGTCGACAGTGTGAATGGCGCCTGGGCCGTGAACATGTAAAGCAATTAAGTGCGTTTCCTTGAATTCATCGGGTGCCATGGTTTGCACATATTCCCAGTACGCCTTGGATGCGGCTTCTGCATTGGTGATCATGAACGGCAGTTCAAACACTTCAATGCGCGGGAATCGACCCGCGGTGTTGCCTGGCAATGTCCAAACGATGTCGACCACACCGTCGCGGGCTTGGTCGTACAACTGAACGGGCGTTCCGCCAAGTTGCATGGCGGGATAGGCTTCAAATTTGATTCGGCCACCAGAGTCTTTTTCCACTTTGTTCATCCATGCTTTGTGCATGTTGAGCCACACATTGGACTGTGGGGCCATGAAGGTGTGAAACTTCAGGGTAACGGTTTGTTGGGCGAAACCTGTAAGGGCTGGCGCTGCAATGGCGGCGGCGGCACCTGACTTTAAAAGTGAGCGACGTTTGATCATGAATGACTCCGATGGGTAATGACTGAATGTTAACGGATCAAAGCCCCAAACTGGGGCTTCAAATTAGGCAACGTATTGAATCAACCACAGGGAAATCCCGGGGAAGAAGAGCAGCAAGATGGTTCGAATGGTGTCACTGATAAGAAATGGCATGACGCCCTTGTAGCTTTCAGAGATAGGCACATCCTTGGCCATGCTGTTGACCACATACACATTCAGCCCGACAGGGGGGGCCAACATACCAAAGCCCACGGTCATGAGCACCATGATGCCAAACCAAATGGCGGTGGGTTCTTTGGCCATGCCAAAGTCAAGTCCCATGATCATGGGGAAGAAAATAGGAATGGTCAGCAAAATCATGCTGAGCTCGTCCATCACAGCCCCAAGCACCACATAAAACAGCAGGATCGCAGACACAATCATGAGAGGGGAAAGCCCCCAGCTGCTCACCACGGCTGCCAATTGATTGGGTACCTGCGTGAGCGCCAATGAAGAATTCATAACGTCTGCGCCAATGAAGATCATGAAGATCATGGCTGAGCTTTCAGCGGTGGCATAAAAGCACTGCTTGAATTTGGCCCAGGTCATTTCGCGCTTGAGCAAGGCGGCCACAAAGGTTGACGCTGCCCCAACGCCTGCACCTTCTGTGGGTGTGAAAAATCCACCGTAAATGCCACCAAAGACAATGATGAAAATGGTTGCGATGGGTGCAATGCCTGCGAGGGCCGCCAAAGAAAATTTTTCTATGTCGTCATCAACTTCAGGCGCATGACCTGGCACCACGCGCACATAGATGGCGATGGCAACCATATAGCCCAGCATGGCAATGATGCCTGGCACCATGGCGGCTGCAAAGAGTTTGGCAATATTTTGCTCGGTCAAAATGGCATAGATCACCAGGGGCACTGAAGGTGGAATCAAGATGCCCAAAGTACCGCCTGCAGCCAAGGTGCCTGTTGACAAACGACCCGAGTAGCCATGGCGTTTCATTTCTGGCAAGGCCACACCCGTGATGGTGGCTGCCGTGGCAACCGAGGAACCGCAGATAGAACCGAAGGCTGCACTGGCCAATACGGCGGCCATGGCCAGACCGCCTTTGAAGCGTGCCATGACGCTGGCGGCAAATTGAAACAAGGCTTTGCTGATGCCGCCTTGGGTTGCAAAATGGCCCATCAAGATGAACAAGGGAATAACCGACAGGTCATAACTTGCAAATCGAGCAAACGCCAAATTGTTAAGGAAGCTGGAATAGGGGCCCCATCCCGTTTGCACAAGATAACCCAAGGTGCCAGCTGCAAACATCGAGACAGCAATGGGGATGCGCATGGCCATGAGAACCAACATGGCACCAAAAATAATCGCGCAGAGGGTCAGGGCGCTCATGCAGAAGCCTCTTCGGCGTTGCGGAAGTTTTCACCCATCAAGGCTTGAGCCAATGCAATGGCCGCACTGAGTGCCAAAGGGGGTGTCATGGCGGCATAAACAATCCACTCTGGAAAGCCCAACATCATGGAGCCCGATTGCGAAGCCCAAGCATTCATCCCGCCCAAAAAAGTTCGCCAAGTAAGCAAAGCAAAAGCCGAAGCCATGAACAGTGCGCCCAATCTGTCCAACTGTGCGATGGTGGCTTGGCTTGCCTTGGCTGTGAAAAAGTCTACAACGATGTTGGCTTTTTTGAATTGGCAAAGGGGCATGAACAATGCGATGGCAGCGCCAGTGGCAACACCCGTTAATTCAAAATCGCCCACAATGGTTGAGCCACTGGTATTGCGGCCAATGAGGCTGTAGCAAGTCATCAATGTGATGAAAGTCAGCAATACGCCCGCCAAGATGCTGCAAAGTTTGGCCAGTAGCTCAAGTATTTTCAATCTTCACCTTTCACATCGCCGGGCTTGGAGCCCGGCTAAGTCTCGATTTATTTGGCGGGGTCAACTTTGACAGTCAAGGTCCCTAGGCCTGCCACGCGGCCAACCAAGGTATCGCCAGCCACCACTGCAGCCACGCCCTCGGGTGTGCCTGTGTAGATCAAATCACCAGGCTGCAACTCCCACGCGGCAGAGAGGTGTTCGATGGTTTCTGCCACGTTCCAAATGAGTTTGGCAACACTGCTTTTTTGTCGAACTGCACCGTTCACCAACAGATCAATTTCTGCTTCGTTGACATTGCCTGCCTTGGCTTTGGGGGTGATAGGGCCAATTGGCGCTGAATGATCAAAGGCTTTGCCAATGCACCATGGGCGACCTTGTTTTTTCATGTCGTTTTGCAAGTCGCGGCGCGTCATGTCTAAGCCAACGGCATAGCCAAAAATGTGTTTTTCTGCATCTGCGGCTTTGATGTTTCGGCCACCGGTGCCAATGGCCACAACCAGCTCAATTTCATGGTGAAAGTTTTGGGTCAAGCTGGGGTAAGGCATGGCACCAGTTTCGCCTTCATTGACAACCACCAGCGCGTCAGCGGGCTTCAAAAAGAAAAACGGTGGCTCTCTGCCTGTGAAGCCCATTTCTTTGGCGTGCTCTTCGTAATTGCGACCAACGCAATAAATACGGCGAACGGGATAACGTTCAGCTTGTCCCAAGACAGGCACGGAGGCCACCGGGGCTGGAGAGAAAACAAAACTCATAAAGACCTTTCAAGCAAAAAAATGAGAACACCTAAAATCAATTTTAGTAAGTATACTTATTATTCGACGATTTTGTCGCAAACACTCAATCATAGTTGCATGGAGAAGAGTTTTGATTTTGTACATGCGCCAGGTCACTTGGTGCGTCGTGCCCAACAAATTGCTGTAGCCTTGTTCATGACTGAGTTGGCGGCGGAGGATGTGACACCCGTGCAATTTGCCATCTTGAATGCGGTGATGGACACCCCGGGCATTGATCAAATTACCTTGTCTGGACGCGTGGCCTTTGATGCAGCCACATCTGGCTCTGTGATCGGACGCTTGGAAGCCAAAGGATGGATTCAGCGAGAACCAGATCAGGGTGACCGTCGGCGTAAAATTTTGTGGCTAACCCCGGCTGGTCAAGAAGCCACCCTGCTCATGAAAACTGCCGTAGAGCGGGTGCAAGACAAGTTACTCAAGCCGCTGAATCAGCAAGAAGCTCAAGAACTGGTGGGCTTGCTTTCCAAACTGGTTGACGGCCACAAGTCCTTACTCAGCTAAGCAGGGAAATGAAGTTGTTCTTGACGCCAACAACCCATCTCATCAACTCCTTGCTTTAGCTTTTGTAGGTGAGTACAAAGTGTTCCACCACGGGAGGGGCTGCAAAAAATGGTCCCACAATGGCGCGCCATTCTGTGAACAAGGCCGACTCCCTAAATCCGATGGTGTGATCTTCTAGGGTGTCCCAGAAAATTTGTAAAACAAATCGGTCTGGGCTTTCGATACCTTTGTTCACTTTGGCGCCCTGAAAGCCCTTGGCCTTTGAAATCACAGTTTGAATTCCGCGTGCAATGGCTTCTTCAAAGGCCGCTTCTTGACCGGGTTTGATGCGAATGTCTGCTAATTCAAGAATCATGATGTTCCTAGGTTAATGTCAATGAAAGATGAAATTGTGGCGCTATTTGAGCTGTCGCCTGTAATTTGCATGATCCCTTATTGTGGCAAAAAGCGGACATCAAAGTCGGCGCTGCTTCGCAATCCATAAAACCAGCGCTACAAAGGCAAGGCTGACGATGCACAGCGCAAAACTGGCTGCTGCCCAAAAAGTACTCACTTCAGGTCGAGCAGTCAGAGGCCCAATGCCTTGATAGGCCCAGACAAAAGCCCCCCAAAGTCCCACGCCCCATAACATGATGCTGTAGATGATGAGGGGCAGCAAAGTCATTCGGTAGCACCTCAAAATAAAGGCGCAAACCGCTTGCAACGCATCGACCAAGTGATAAATGGCCACCCACCCCAGCACAACTGTTGCAGCCAATACGACTGCGGAATCCGCAGAAAACCAGCCCGCCATTGTTTCTTTGCCCAAGGCCAGAACTGTGCTGAACAGCAAGGCCAGTAGGAGAGTCAACTTCAGCCCCGTGTGGGCAGCTTTTTCGGCTTGACCTGCGTCATTGGCACCTATCCAATAGCCAACCCGAGCACTGCAAGCGATGCCAAGTGCAAGGGGAACACCACACCTTGCCTTGATATGAAGAGAGCCATCATGGTGAAGGCGGTAACCTCAACCAACACGGACAAAGCAGCCGGAATGCCCAAGCGCAAAAACTCTTTGAGCATTTTCCAATTGGGCGCTTCCATCGATTGCCATATTTTGAACTCTTGGTAAACCTTTTGTGAGCGCAAAAAATAGATGCCCATGAGCATCAGCCATGTGTTGACCGCCAAGGTCGCCCAAGCGCAACCCACCACGCCTTGCGCTGGCAGGCCCAGGCCACCTAAAGTGAAACAAATTGAAAGTGGAATTTTGATAGCCAAGCCTGCAATTTGAAGGACCGTGACCCAAAGCGGCATTCCTAGGCTTTGGTTGAGCGTTGAGTACATTCGAAATAGCAGCGAGGGTCCCACTGCAATTGCCAAAACCAGCAGGTAATCTCGAACATCTTTTTGCAGAGTTTCAGGAACACCTGTGGCGTTCAACCATGGGTCTGGAAACAACAAGGCCAGAGTGCCTAGGATACTCACGCCAAGGCACAAATACAAAGCTTGCCGAACCGATTTGCCAAGCGCTGCGTGAGCGCCAGCGCCTCGCAATTCTGCCCAAACGGGAAGCAGGGCGGTGATCAAGCCATTCAAGGACACATAAATACTGATGTAAATGGCCGAGCCCACCGACAAAGCGGCCAGCGCAGATGCGCTGTATCGACCTGCAACCAGAGTGTCAACCACACCAAAAGCCATCACAGCCAGTTGCCCCACTAAAACCGTACCGGCGTGGCGGATGATGGTGCGTGCTTCAAACATTCCGCTATCAAAAATTCAGGGTTGGGTAGAGTTGATGGAACTCACGGCTCTGAACAAAACGATGTCTTCGTTGTTGTCAGAAGGGCGGCGCACGGTGGCATGTCGTGTCCACAAACTGACGTTAACTTCTTGCGAGAGTGAAGCCAGGGCTTGGGTATCAACGATGAGCCAAGCACATTGTTTTGACTCAGATCTGGACTTTTCAAATTGACTGACGGCAGGGTACAACTTGATATTGCCGTGAAACTCAAAAGCCGCGCCTTGTGCCTTGGTCAGTCCATGGTACTGAACGCATTCTGTGTCACCCATCATGCTTCGAACTTGGTGAACCAAGGGGGCATAACTTCTTCCAAAATCCAAGAGTGGTAACCAAAGGGTCATGATCAACAACCAGCATAAGCTGGCGCCACTTGCGGGCAACACCATGCTTTTCCAGAGCGCAGAGCGGTGCCTGCCAGCGCGCCATTTCACAAGACTGGCCCACCCCAGAGTAGCCATGGCCGCAATGATGAATGCAACCCATGAAAACTGCGCGACAAAGCCAGGCGCAAGTCTGGCGACATTGATTGCGGGTTGGGCTGGGAAGCCAGTTTGCATCGAGATCCAGACGGTCCAAATGACCAGAGCGCCTACACTGAAGAACAACAGGGTAAACCAATCAATGAACGCACTCATGCTGCGTTTTAAAGTGGGCAAAGCAAAGGCAGCCAATGTAGCCAAGGCGGGCAAGGCCAAGAGCAGCGCACGATCGCTGACGCCAGATAGCCATGTGCTGACAATGGCCACACTCAAGAACCAGAGTGGCAATGACAAATGGGGGTTGGCTGAAAGATTTTTCAGCTGGTAGCGCCAGCGCCAAAGCGTCCACAGTGCCAACGGCCAAGCTGGCCATGTGAACCACAAAAGTAATCTGGCCATGGACTTGATTTCAAAGAGGTGAGGCAAGTCAACGCGCCATTGCCACAAATCCAACTTGCTTGTGATGGCCGCGGTGGCAAGACAAAAGATCAAAATCCAGGCAACGTCGACACGCCGAACTTGTACTGAATGAGGTTTTTGAGAATCAAGCGCAAGCACCATGGCGCCACCGGCACCCAGAAACATGGCCAAGGCAGGTGCGCCAGAAAGCGTTAAGCCAACCATGCCGATGGCTGCGCACAAGAGCGCAGGGATTCGTCGGCGAGCCAAATTGGCCAATGAAAAAAAGAGAAGGGCAGAAAAGGCAAGTTGCGCAAGTGCTGGCGTGGCTTCATGGGAAAGCCTGGCCAAGCCCAAGCAGGCAATCAATGCAAGTAGCCCACCATCTGCGATGGCCCTGGCATAGTCTGCCGGCTTGGCTTCTCCGCCAAAGGCGAAGCTAACAGGTTGGGCTGCAGGCGTGCGCGCCAAACCATAAACCGCGTACCAAGTGGCTGCCAGTGTCAGGCCCAACAAAGCAATGAAAGGCAAGTGTGCGGCCGTGTCTGAGGGAAACCCGGTGGGGGCCAATTGAATGGCCCAAGCACCTAGCCAATATGGCAGTAGTGCGGCATCCTGGTCGACCTGTCCAAGGAGTGTGGGTTTGAGCCAAGAAATGTTTTCTGGCCCTACTGCCAGCGCCAAATTTCGCATGAACCCAAAGGCCTCCATGTCCATGGCTTTCCAAGGCGTACGGCCAACGAAGCCTGGCAATACATAGGCCAAGCAAAGCGCCCACAAAACCCAACGTGGCAAACGCCGAACGGCACTTTGTGCCACGATGGCTGGGTTGGAAGAGGTATCTGATGAGTAGGAGTTCACAATTCAGAAGATAGCAGAGTCAGTATCAAAACCACAAGCAATTGCCAATTGAGTTGGGCTAGCAAAAAACAAGGGCAGGCCGGTTGCCCGGACTGCCCTGTGGGGTCACAAAGTGACGTAATTTGAAATGACTGGGTTGCTTTTAAGACTTGGTGACAGACGACTTGCCGAAACGGTTGCGGAATTTCTCAACGCGGCCGCCCATGTTGTCGACAGATTTTTGCGTACCTGTGTAGAAGGGGTGTGATTCGCTGGAGGTATCCAACTTGAACAAAGGCAACTCGCGGCCATCGTCCATCTTCACCATTTCTTTGGCATTGACGCAAGAACGTGTGACGAACTTGAAGCCGTTTGACAAGTCCAAGAAGCAAACTTCTCGGTAGTTGGGGTGAATGCCTTCTTTCATGATCTAT
>JAPLPO010000137.1 GCA_026400155.1 Burkholderiales bacterium
AAAAGATTTTGCTAACCTCACGGTGGCCATTGTGGGCGATGTGTTGCACTCTCGCGTAGCGCGCTCTGACATCCATGCTCTGACTACCTTGGGCTGTGCAGAAGTGCGTGTGGTGGGCCCGCAAACCTTGGTACCTTCCGACATGGCGCAAATGGGCGTGAAGGTGTTTCACAATTTAGAAGACGGCATCAAAGACTGCGACGTCATCATTACGTTGCGCCTGCAAAACGAACGCATGAGCGGTGCCTTGTTGCCCTCCAGTCAAGAGTACTTCAAACGCTTTGGCCTCACGCCTGAAAAGCTGCAACTGGCCAAGCCCGATGCCATCGTGATGCACCCGGGGCCCATTAACCGCGGTGTGGAAATTGATTCTGCGGTGGTGGATGGTCCGCAAAGCGTGATCTTGCCGCAAGTGACCTTTGGCATTGCGGTGCGCATGGCGGTCATGAGCATCGTGGCGGGCAATGAAGCCTAATTTGCTGAACTAGAAGAAAAAAGAAAAAAGAAGAAAGAACCAAGACCATGAAAATTTTGATTCAAGGTGGCCGCGTGATAGACCCCGCTAGCCAAACCGACACCGTGGCCGACATAGCCATCTCTGCCGGCAAAATTGTGGCCATTGGCAAAGTGCCCGCTGATTTTCAAGCGCAAAAAACCATCGATGCCAAAGGCCTGATCGTGATGCCTGGCTTGGTCGATTTGTCGGTGCGCCTTAAAGAGCCAGGGCATGAGCACGAAGGCATGCTTGATTCAGAATTGGCCGCGGCAGTGGCTGGCGGCGTCACCAGCTTGGTGTGTCCGCCCGATACCGACCCCGTTCTGGACGAACCCGGCTTGGTGGAAATGCTCCGCTTCAAAGCCGAAAAACTCAATCGCTCCAAAGTGATGCCCCTGGGCGCCTTAACCCGTGGCCTCAAGGGCGAAGTGTTGACCGAAATGGTTCAACTGACCGAAGCCGGTTGCGTTGGTTTTAGCCAAGCTGAAGTGGCCCTCGAAAACACACAAGTGCTGCAGCGTGCCTTGCAATACGCCAACTCCTTTGGCTACACCGTGTGGCTGCGCCCTCAAGAACTCCATTTGGGCAAAGGCGTAGCGGCCAGTGGCCCATTGGCCACGCGCATGGGTTTGTCGGGTGTGCCTGTGGCGGCAGAAACCATTGCCTTGCACACTATTTTTGAATTGCTCAAAAGCACCAAAGCGCATGTGCACTTGTGCCGCATCAGCAGTGCGGCAGGCGTGGCCTTGGTGCGCCAGGCCAAAGCAGAGGGCTTGCCAATTACGTGCGATGTGAGCATCAACTCCTTGCACCTCACCGATGCCGATGTAGGCTACTTCGATAGCCGTGCACGCGTGTCGCCGCCATTGCGTCAACAGCGCGACCGCGATGCACTGCGCCAAGCCTTGGCCGACGGCACCATCGACGCACTGGTGTCAGACCACAGCCCTGTGAGTGAAGACGAAAAAGCACTTCCCTTTGCAGAAGCAGAGCCTGGCGCCACGGGCCTGGAATTGTTGCTGAGCTTGGCTTTGAAATGGTCGCAAGACAGCAAAGTGCCCTTGTCTCGCGCCCTCGCCACAGTGACCAACGAAGCGGCGCGTGTGCTCAAACAAGACATGGGCCAACTGAAGGTGGGCGGACAAGCCGATGTGTGCATTTTGGATCCTGAAGCGCATTGGCAAGTGACGGCTGACAACTTGCGCAGCCAAGGCAAATTCACCCCATTCTCGGGCTACGACTTGCCAGGTCGTGTGCGCTGTACCTTGGTTCATGGCCAAGTGGCTTACTCAGCGTAAAGATGCGCGTTGCCATTAAGTTGTTGCGCGGTATTTGGCATGTCCTGGTGGGTTGGTTCACCATTTATTTTCGGTTTCCTCAGCTCGCACCGGCGCAGCGTGAAGCGCGCGTGCAAGCTTGGGCCATGCAGCTACTTCGAATATGGGACATTGACTTAGAAGTTCGCGGAAAGCCTATTGTGACAGGCCCTGCGCTGTTGGTTTCCAATCACATATCTTGGTTAGACATATTGGTGATTCATGCCACGCGACACTGCCGTTTCGTTTCCAAATCAGAACTTCGCGAATGGCCCTTGATAGGCACCTTGGCCACAGGTGCGGGCACGCTCTACATTGAACGAGAAAACCGCAAGGATGCCATGCGCATGGTCAAGGAAATGACGCGTGCTTTGAACAATGGTGATGTGTTGGCTGTTTTTCCAGAAGGCACCACCGGTGATGGTCTGGACTTGTTGCCCTTTCATGCCAACCTCCTACAGTCTGCGATTGATGCGCAAGCACCTGCGCAGCCTTTGGCACTTCAGTTTATAGATGCTCAAACAAATGAGATATCGATGGCTGCCAGATTTGTGGGCGACGATACCTTGGTGAGCTCTATTTGGAGCACGCTCAATGCGAAGGGCTTGAAGGCGCTGGTTAATTTTGGCGAAATAGAAATGGCTCGTGGCCAAGATCGTAGAGCATGGGCGCAGACGCTGAGAGGCAAGGTCGTGAGCCTCAAAGAAACGTGTCGACCATAGCAAAGTATGGTGCTCCGACAGGAATCGCAAATTGTCTTGAAAGCCAATAAATACAAGGACTTTTAATTTTAAAAAATAATGTACATCCATAAATTCCGACATTTAATGTTCCCATGTCGTTTTAAATAGCTTTGGATCAATTTGGTTTGTTTGCAATTGCCAAGTCACTCAACCCTTTTTAAGTTGTACACACCCCAACCCTTCCAAATTCCAGCTCGGCCAGACCCCACACCCCTCCGGACCCCCACTTATTGGCTATGGGACTCCCGTCAGGCTTCGCATACTAATTTGCTCAAATGATCTCGACTATTTTCTGAATCAGCTGACCACCCCTTCATCTCGGCAATACCTCCCCGGGAGGATAATCTTCTTAGTTCAATCGGGATGTCTATTTTTTTACGCACACATGATCCCAGTTATGTACCGCCGAGAAAGGGCTAAAGATGGCTTGACTCGTGACCATCAATAGACAATATGAAAATCTTCAAGAATATCAGCCTTGCTCGGTCAAATTCGTTACTATTACTTATATGGCAACCTTAAAGTTTAGCGATCCTATAGTTGTGTGGGACAAGACGCTGCTGGTGAGTGAGTTAGGCCCTAACGACTCAGAAAAGTGTGGTGCCGGTGTTGAAGGGCGACGTGAACGTGAACCGGACACCACCAACTGGAGCCCAAGACTCAGATATCAACAGCTCAACGTACTTTGCCGACCTTGCAACCAAGTTGAGCACACAGGCTACTCAGTGGCTGTGATTGGCTAACTTGAGTTGCGCAACACTCGGCCATACAAGCTTCCCTAAACACTTACAAAATGCCAACTATCGTTAACGTCACGCCTAGTTTTGCGCCCCCACTGCCCGGTACGGGCAAGGTAATTATTCCGGTTGGGACTTTTTCGGACTATGGCTATGCCATGGCGCTACAGGCTGACGGCAAGATCCTGGTTGTGGGGACTAGCTGGAACGGTAGTAATAATGACTTTAGCCTGATCCGTCTGAACGCTAACGGTAGCCTAGACACTAGTTTTGAGGGGGACGGCAAGGCGATCATCCCGTTGGGGACGTCGAGTGACGAAGGCCGAGCCATCATGCTACAGGCTGATGGCAAGATCCTAGTGGCGGGAACCAGCTGGAATGGAAGTAATAATGACTTTAGCCTGATCCGTCTGAACGCTAACGGCAGCCTGGACACTAGCTTTGATGGGGACGGCAAGGCGATTATTCCGGTGGGGAATGGCTCCGACTCTGCCTCCGCCATGATGCTGCAGGCCGACGGCAAGATTCTGGTGGCTGGGACTAGCTTTAACAATGTTGGCACCGATTTCAGCCTGATTCGACTGAACGCTAACGGCAGTCTGGACACTAGCTTTAGCGGTGACGGCAAGGCGATCATCTCGGTGGGTGAAGGATGGATGGATGACGTTGGCTCAGCCATGACGCTACAGGCCGATGGCAAGATCTTAGTAGCGGGGAGCTCAAGGGGTAATAACACCGACTTCAGCCTGATCCGTCTGAACGCTAACGGTAGCCTAGACACTAGTTTTGATGGGGACGGCATAGCTTTAATCGGGGCAGGGGCGTCATTTGGCACTGGTCGAGCCATCTCGCTGCAGGCTGATGGCAAGATCCTGGTGGCGGGTAGCTCAGACCTTGGTGGTAACAAATTCAGCCTGATCCGTCTGAACGCTAACGGCAGTCTGGACACCAGCTTTGTTGGCAGTCTGGACACCAGTTTGTACGGGGCCGGCAAGGTGAATATCCCGGTGGGGCTGAAGGATAGCTTTGCCTCAGCCATCGCGCTACAGGCCGATGGCAATATCCTAGTTGCAGGGTCTTCTAACTGGAGATCAACTGGTGGTAACTTAGACTTCAGTTTGATCCGCCTGAACGCGAACGGAAGTCTGGACACTGGTTTTGCCTATTTCGGCAAGGCGTATGTCGAGGTGGGAAGCTCGGAAGACTATGTCTCAGCCATTACGCTGCAGACCAACGGCAAGATCCTTGTCGCGGGGTTTAGTGCTAACGCGAACACTACTGACTACGACTTCAGTCTTATTCGCCTTCACGAGAATGGAAGCTTGGACACGACCTTAGGTTCCACCCCAAGCAGTAACACACTCGGTGGCACGGTTATTTACTTAGAAAACGCCCCCGCCATCGCGCTGGACTCAACAGTTGCGATTTACGACCCTGAACTGGCTACCCTCTGGTTTGGCCAAGGTTACTACAACGGAGCCTCGGTCAACCTAGCGCGAAGCACTGGCGCAAATGCCCAGGACACCTTTGGTGCCAGCGGCAACCTCAGCTTCACCGGTGGCAACGCCATTCTGTCTGGCGTCATTATCGGTAGCTACACCAATACCGGCGGCTCTCTGACCATAACCTTCAATAGCAATAACATCGCTTACCAGAATCTGGTAGACGAAGCACTCTCTAGCCTGACCTATTCCAATAGCTCTGACGCGCCACCGGCCAGCGTACAGATCAATTGGACATTCAGTGACGGCAATACAGGTGCACAAGGCACCGGTGGGGCATTGGCAGCTACGGGGAGCACCATAGTCAACATCACAGCTGTGAATGATACGCCGACAGGGAGCGTAAGCATCAATGGTACTGCGACGCAAGGTCAGACGTTGATGGCGAGCAACACACTTGCGGATGTGGATGGGTTGGGAACAGTAAGTTACCAGTGGAAGGCTGGGGGAACAAACATCAGTGGAGCGACGAGTAACACATATACCCTCACGCAATCAGAGGTTGGCAAAGCAATAACAGTTGTGGCGAGCTACACAGATGGTGGAAATACAGCAGAGAGCGTAACGAGTTCGGTGACGAGTTCGGTGCTGAATGTGAATGATGCGCCCACTGGCAGCGTGACGATCAGTGGAACGGCGACGCAAGGCCAGACGTTGACAGTGAGCAACATGCTTGCAGATGCTGATGGTCTTGGCACAGTTTCATACCAGTGGAAAGCCGGTGGGGTTAACATCGGTGGAGCGACGAGTTCAACTCTGACACTTACCCAATCACTGGTGGGCAAAACGGTCACTGTAGTGGCCAGTTACACAGACTTGGGTAGCACCGCAGAGAGTGTTACTTCTAGTTCAACTAGCTCAGTTGCAAATGTAAATGACTCGCCGACTGGTTCTGTGACTATCAGCGGAACGGCAACACAAGGTCAAATTCTGACTGCAACAAACACCGTGGCAGATGCAGATGGGTTAGGAAGCATCAGCTATCAGTGGAAAGCTGATGGCATCAACATCAGCGGAGCGACTAGCTCAAGCTTGACTCTTGCTCAAGCGCAAGTCGGCAAGGCGATCACGGTACTTGCAAGCTATACAGACCTAGGCAATACCGTTGAGAGCGTCACGTCTAGTGCCACGACCACAGTTGAAAATCTAAATGATTTGCCAACAGGATCAATTTCAATCAGAGGAACTGTTGCGCAAAAATATACAAGTGCTTCAGTTTTCAGTACCGTTACAGATCAAGACGGATTAGGGCAATTTTCCTACACATGGCAAGTTGATGGAAGAGTAGTTGGAAATGAATCAACATTACTTTTTTATCCCCCACAAGCAGACGTTGGTAAATATCTCACTGTAAAGATTTCTTATGTTGATGGGTTCGGTAAGCAAGAAACCGTAACGTCTGCTGGCACTTTAATCGCAAATACAAACGACAAGCCACATGGTAGTGTCTTTATATCTGGAGGCATCGGAACGCCTTTTACTCCTGCATGGACTGTTTACCAAGGGCAAGTGTTAACTGCTACCAATGATTTATCTGACAACGATGGTATGGGGGTTATAAGCTATCAGTGGAAAGCTGACGGACTCAATATTGTTGGAGCAACAAATGCTACTTTTACACTGACACAGGCACAAGTTGGTAAAGCTATATCAGTTTCTGCAAACTACACTGACCTTTTTGGAATGGCTGAGTCTGTTGAAACCTTTAATACTTCTAATGCGGTCAAAAACATTAATGATGCTCCAACAGGAGAAGTGACAATCGTCGGTGTTGCGGCTCAAGGACAAGTTTTGACTGCAGCGAATACGTTAGCAGATGTCGACGGCTTAGGCGCGATCAGTTACCAGTGGAAAGCTGATGGGCTAAACATCAGTGGTGCGACTAGTTCAACGTTGACTCTTGCGCAGGCGCAAGTTGGCAAGGCAATCACAGTTGCTGCAAGTTATACAGACTTGGGGGGGAAAGCAGAGAGTGCTACTTCAAATGCTACCAGTTCTACTTCAAATGTGAACGACTTGCCAACAGGAAGTGTGACGATCAGCGGAAACGCAGCGCAAGGCCAAACGCTGACAGCAGCCAACACCTTGGCAGATGCAGATGGCTTGGGAACAATTAGTTACCAGTGGAAAGCTGATGGTCTAAATATTAGCGGAGCAACGAGTTCAACTCTGACGCTTGCGCAAGCTCAAGTGGGCAAGGTAATTTCGGTAGCAATAAGTTACACAGACTTAGGCAATACCGCTGAGAGCGTTACATCTACTGCGACTAGTGCTGTTGCGAATGTGAACGACTCGCCAACCGGTTCTGTGACGCTCAGCGGAACTGCAACGCAGGGCCAGACTCTGACTGCAACAAACACCTTGGAAGATGTAGACGGTTTGGGTCCGATTAGTTACCAGTGGAAAGCAAATGGTGTGAACATCAGCGGTGCTACCGGTTCAAGCCTTGCACTAACACAAGCGCAGGTAGGCAAAGTGATCACTGTGGTGGCTAGTTACACCGACATGGGCAACACACTTGAATCGGTCACCTCGAACACCACAGCGCTGGTTGCGAATACCATCGTCGATGATGTCAATCAAGCTCCGAAATTCTTAGTGGGTAAAGGAGTTGTGACGACCCCCATTGGTTTGGGTCAAGACCAAGCTTATGGAGTCACGATTCAGAGAGATGGGAAAATCATAACGGCAGGCTTTGCCTATATCGATGGCAATACAGACTTTGCATTGATTCGTTACAACGCTGATGGAAGTCTAGACACCAGCTTTGGAGTTACTGGAAAGGTAACCACCGCGATTGGATTGAGTGATGAAAAAGCGTATGGCTTAACACTGCAACTTGACGGAAAAATTCTGGTTACAGGTTACACAGCCTCTACTGGATCCTTCTTAAATGACTTTGCAATAGTCCGATATAACAGCGACGGTAGCTTAGACACGAGTTTTGGCGGTGTTGGTAAAGTCACGACAAAGGTAAGTTCGCGTTCAGAAACAGCCTATGGGTTAAGCATACAGCCAGATGGAAAGATCATCACGGCTGGAGATATTTCTGGTGGCTCTGGCAGCGGTTTCAATTTAGTGCGGTACAACACCGATGGCTCCGTGGATACAAGCTTTGGTGGAACCGGCAGAGTTACGGCTCTGGCAGAAGCATCTCTCTCCAAGCAGATGGAAAATTTTTGGTGGCAGGAGGGGCGACTAATGACGGATATAACTATGACTTTGCATTGGTACGTTACAACGCAAACGGTAGTCTTGACACCAGTTTTGGAACTATGGGGAAGGTCTTAAAAGATTTCAATCTAGACAATGATGGTGGAAGAAGTGTGGCTATTCAGCCCGACGGAAAAATTTTAATAGTGGGTGAGGGGGCTCTCGTAGGGCGCGCTGATTTCACCTTGGTACGCTACAACTCCGACGGCAGTCTTGACACAAGTTTTGGCGGGACAGGAACGGTTACTACTTCGATCGGAACAAGTAGCGATGCCAAAAGCGTCACTATTCAGCCCGATGGCAAGATTGTGGTCGCCGGCATTGTTTACAACGGAAGTTTTGGCAACATGCCATGCGACATTGCCGTGGCGCGGTATAACAGTGATGGTAGCCTTGACAGTAGTTTTGGCATCAATGGAAAGGTCACTACGGCAATTGCCTCAAATAGTTTTGGTCAAAGTGTGACCCTACAGTCAGACGGCAAGATAGTGGTTGCTGGGTACACGGAATATGCTAACGGCAACTCTGACTTTGCCTTGGTAAGGTACACCAGTAACGGTAGTTTAGATATCACATTTGGTTCAGAGTTTGCGACTGAAGCAACTTTGCCAAACAATTCCATCAGCTACATCAAAAAATGGTGCTCCCGCTGTTCTTTGGAAAAATTTGGCCATCAGTGACGTTGATTTAATCGCTCAAGGAAACTACAGTGGTTCAAGCATAACCCTCTGCCGTAATGGTAACGTCCAAGTAGAAGATCAATTCTCTGGAACCGGGGTTTTAAGTTCACTAATCGAAGGCACTAGATTTAGCGTAAGTGGCAATGAAATTGGTACAGTCACGCAAAACAGCGCAGGCAAACTCGTTCTTATATTCAATAACAACGCTACTTCCTCTCTTGTCAATGCAGTACTTTCTGGAATTGCCTACAACAATATCAGCGATGTACCGCTGGCCAGCGTACAAATTAATTGGTTATTCAGCGATGGAAATACCGGTACGCAAGGAACTGGTGGTGCTCTGACTGCCACTGCAAGTACCAAAGTAAACATAACTGCCGTCAATGACAACTTCAGTGGCTCCGTAACGATCAGCGGCACGGCCAGGCAAGGGCAGACCTTGACAGCAGCCAACACCTTGGCAGATGCAGATGGAATGGGAACAATCAGTTATCAGTGGAAGGCCGATGGTGTCAACATCAGTGGTGCAACTAGCTCAACGTTGACGTTAGCGCAAACGCAAGTTGGCAAAGCTATTAGTGTGACAGCCAGCTATACCGACTTAGGCAATACCGCTGAGAGCGTTACATCAAGTGTTACAAGTTCAGTAGCTAACGTCAATGATGCACCTACTGGAAGAGTCACAATAAGTGGCACAGCCAAGCAAGGTGAGACACTGACAGCTGCAAATACCTTAGCAGACGCAGATGGTCTAGGAGCGATCAGCTACCAGTGGAAAGCTGATGGTGTCAATATCAGCGGGGCAGTTAATTCAACGCTGCCCCTTTCACAAACCCATGTAGGTAAGCTAATTAGCGTTGAAGCAAGTTATACAGATGCTGGCAATACTGTGGAGAGCGTAGCTTCCATTGCAACTGTTGCAGTCAACAATGTGAATGATGTACCAACGGGTAGCGTGACGATTAGTGGAACTGCGCTTCAGGGGCAGACCTTGACTGCGGCTAACAACTTGGCAGACGCAGATGGTCTAGGAGCGATCAGCTTCCAGTGGAAAGCCGATGGTGTCAACATCAGTGGTGCAACTAGCTCAACAATCACACTGGCTCAAACGCAAGTTGGCAAGACCGTTACCGTTGCCGCAAGCTACACCGATGGTGGCAATACAGCAGAAAGTGTTGTATCAACTGCTACGGCTTCGGTGCAAGCCCTGGCTACAGGCAGCAACTTAACTGGCCAAATCTACCAATGGAAGTCTCACACCTTGTTGTCTGGTGCTGAGATTTCTTTGGCTGGACTATCTAGCCCAGTCTTATCAAACAGTGCCACGCCCTTGTATGAGTTTAAGAACGTAGAACTCAACAGCGCTACAGGGGTGGTTCAGATGGGCTTGTGGATGAACTTGAGTGCAAGCATCAAGAACTTTGACCTGAATTTGAAGAATGAAGAGGGCCAAGCGCTTGGC
>JAPLPO010000093.1 GCA_026400155.1 Burkholderiales bacterium
AATGGAAAAACGATATAAACTATTTACCTGTTTAACTCATTTTCTATCAGACCATGTCAACTGAACCTTCAACTGTTTCAGCATCCCCCAATGCCAATGGTAGTGCAACAGCAATACCTGTCGCTTCTAAACCCCCTGTGGCACCTGCTAAAAAAGCTGTTCGAAAAGCAGCCAAGAAGGCCCCTGCCAAGGCACCTGCAAGTAAAAAAGCAGTCACAAAAGCAGTCACAAAAGCATTGCCAAAGGGTGCCGTCAAACCAACCGTACAGCCAAAACCGAAAGTCGTCGCTAAACCTGCTGCAGAACAAAAACTGAAAAAACCAAAACTGGTTCGCGACAGTTTCACATTTCCTAAAGACGAGTACCAAGCCATCGCTGGTTTAAAACAAAAGGCCCTCAGCCTTCAACACAGCGCCAAGAAAAGCGAAATTTTGCGTGCTGGCCTCATGCTCTTGAATGGCTTGAATGACAAAGCATTTTTGGCAGCCTTGGCCAAGGTGCCAGCCTTGAAAACAGGAAGACCTGCCAAGTCTTAATCAGAGCAGCTCGGGTGTTTGAACGCTCACCACAATGGTTTGTGTTGTACCTTCTCTCACCCGGCTTCTCAACCACCAAACCGAGCCTTTGCGAACTGAGCATTCCCCACCCGGAAGCCCTAGCAAATACGCAATGGCTTGACCCAAGACGGGTTGATGTCCTGCAACCAAAACAGACATTTTGGAATCCGGCCATCCTGCGGTCACCAACAAGTCATCCAGGCTGCCGCTTGGCAACAATTCTGATTTGTATTTCACTTTGCGGCCTAAGTACTTGACAGTTTGCTCACAACGAACAGCAGGGCTAGAAATGACACGCACACCTTCAGGCAATTGCCGATCAAGCCACTGGCCCATTCTCTGAGCTTGTTTTTCACCCTTAGGGGTTAGGGTTCGCGACAAATCATCTTGCCCTTCTAAGGGCTCAAAGGCTTCAGCATGTCGCCAAAAGATGAGGTCCATGAGATAGCTCGTTGAAAGGTCACCACTATCGCGCTTTGACATTGCCAGCCGCGTATTTATTCATCAGCAAAGCCTGTGCACTTTGCTTTTTATGGCCTTTTTTATCAACCCGAACATAGCTGCCATTTGGCTCTAAAGTCCAAGCGTTGCGTGTGTCATGCAAGTAGGCCAACAGACACTCATCGACAATTCTTTGTCGAAGATCCAAATCCAAAACAGGCCATGCAAGCTCAATTCGGCGGGTCATGTTCCGCGTCATCCAGTCTGCACTCGACAAATAGATGTCTTGAACATCGCCCGCCTCAAAGAAAAATACACGCGAGTGCTCTAAAAATCTACCAATGATGGATCGCACTCGAATGTTGTCAGTCTTGCCAGGCAGACCCGCAGGCAACATGCATGCGCCCCTCACAATCAAATCAATCTGAGCGCCTTTTTGTCCGGCCAAAATGAGGGCCTGAATGAGCACAGGGTCTGTGAGAGAGTTCATCTTAGCCACAATTCGGGCTGGCAGACCCTTTTCTGCGGCCTCTCCTACATCGGCTATTTTTTCAGCCATTTTTTTCTGTAGTAAAAATGGGGCAGACCACAATTTTTTCATGCGTCCCAACCTGCTGGGACTGGCTAGATGAACAAACAGAGTATCCATGTCAGCCGTGATGCTTGCATCGCAAGTGAGATAGCTCAAGTCGGTGTAAAGCTTGGCAGTTCTGGGGTTGTAGTTGCCCGTAGACAAGTGACCATAGCGCTTGAGCACACGCCCCTCTCGCCTGGTTACCAGCAACATTTTGGCGTGCGTCTTCAAACCCACCACACCGTAAACCACCTGTGCACCAATCGACTCCAACTGCTCCGCCCAATTGATATTGGCTTCTTCGTCAAAGCGTGCCTTGAGTTCAACCACGGCAGTCACTTCTTTACCGCGCCTCACAGCCTCTCGCAACAAATTCATCATGGCAGGATCGCTGCCAGTACGATAAATGGTTTGCTTGATGGCCAAGACGTTGGAGTCTTCTACGGCTTCTTTTAAAAATGCCAAGACGCCATCAAAGCTTTCAAAAGGTTGATGGATCAACACATCGCCTTTTCGCATGCGCTCAAAAATAGAAGCGCCTTGCGTCAGCTGCCGAGGAAAACTCGATTGGTAGGACGGAAACAACAAAGCAGGGTCGGATGCTAAATCAATCAGCTGCGTGAGTCGAACCAAATTCACTGGACCCGCTGCGCGGAAAAGTGCGGTTGCTGGCAATCCAAATTGTTTCATCAAGAAATCTGACAGGTGCTCCGAGCAGCTGTCTGAAACCTCTAAGCGCAATGCCTCGCCATACTGGCGATGCTGCAAGCCCTTGCGAAGTGCGGTGCGCAGATTTTCAACGTCCTCTTCGTCAACCGACAAGTCTGAATTGCGTGTGACTCTAAATTGCGAGAATTGCCCCACATCACGGCCTGGAAATAAATCACTTAAGTGCGCGCGAATGACACTCGATAACAAAACAAAAGCCTTGCCTTTGCCTGCTAATTTAGATGGGAGTGGAATCACGCGGGGAAGTACACGCGGCACTTTGACAATGGCAATGTCATTGGAGCGACCAAATGCATCCTTGCCAGACAACTGAACAATGAAGTTCAAAGATTTGTTAGCGACTTGCGGAAAAGGGTGTGCAGGGTCTAATCCAACAGGGACCAAGAGGGGTTTGACTTCACGCCGAAAAAAATCTTGAACCCATTTTTTTTGAGCTTGACTGCGCTGAGCATGCGAAAGAATCTGTATATTTTCCTTTTCCAACCTCGGCAACAATACTTCGTTATACAGCTTGTATTGCTCGGTTACCAAACGCCTGGCCGTTTCGTAGGTCTTCTCAAATGTCGTGGTGTTGTAGCTGCCTTTCGTGTCCTGAGCTCTGTAGGCAGACATGTGCAAGTCAGCGCGCACTTCAAAGAACTCATCTAAATTGGAAGATACGATGCACAGGTATCTCAGCCGTTCTAGTACCGGTACTTCTGGACGTTTGGCCCAATCCAAAACCCGCTCATTGAAAGCCAATATGCTGCCATCGCGGTCGAGCAACTCGATATCAGAGTTGTCTTGGGCTAGAAGTGGTTGAGCGGCAGAATTCACTTGTGTATTTCCATCTGAAAAAATAGGTCTCAAACAGATATCAAGACTGATACGAGCATTCTTCCGTTACATCATGTCATATTTGTGACAAATTTATGATGATTTACCCCAATTGGTGCGTCATCTCAATGACGACGGATGGCGAATCTCGGAAACCATGGATCTTTGAAGCTGCAAAGCCCTGAACCTGATCCAAATGGCGCGTACAAATAAATGAACGGCCCAAATTGAAACCAAGGAAAAAACAACATCACTTAAAAAATGACCACCTTGCATGATTCGAACCAGACCAATCACGGATCCAGCGAAGAGCCCCGTCAAAAACCAAAACTGGCGCCGTCTTCGGACGCCCAACAAGCCCACCGACATCAAAGCAAAACCAACCGCCGCGTGCCCACTGACGAATGAACAGTTTTTTTGACAAAACTGGCTCGGCAAAAAGACGGGCACATAGGCAGTGCTGCCTTGAAAAATTTGGACATCACGCGGACGAGGGCGACCCATGCCCTCTTTCAAAAACACATGAACTACCATGCCAATACCAAATACAACAACAGCAATGACAGCGGCAGCACGGCGCCAATGCCGACGTGAAATGATGCTTGGCTTGATAACGGCCAAAAGTGAAAAGACAATTGCAACGAGGAAAAACAAACGTCCAAACCAAGGCGTTCCATGGTAAACAATTTGAATCATCCACCAATCATTGGCTGGGAATAAACCATGGTCTGCATAGAACAAGTTTGAAAAATCTAGATCTGCTTGTGGAAAAAAAGTGAAGAATGTGCCGGCCGCTGCAAACAGCAGCAAGCATCCGGGTGCACAGTGCCATTGTCTAAGCATCCAACTTCTCATGGTCATGGCTTCGCTCTTTCTGGCGACATCACGATGGCAAGGGGCCCGCGTGTCTCCAGAACTTCCCAATGTGCTGGCCAATAGGGCTGAGTATTTTTAACCAATGCAAGTTCGCCCGGCCGGGGTTCACGCCTTGGCGACTCTTGCTGACGGTAACTCGCAAACGAAGGCAGGTGCACGCCCCACTGAACCACAGTGCGCTTGTCAGCTTTAAAAACCATTGCCAATTCATGCACGGGAGATTGCAGAGCGTGCGACCACCATGGCAGCGTGACCAAGGACAGAACAATCGATTGGTAAAGTGCCAGCAATAGAAATGAAAAGCTTGGCGTCACTTGTACATGAGCCAGATTTGTCAGTCTGAGTAAAAACGCAGTGGCGGACGCCACATAAAAGATCAGCGGCAAGGCAAAAAGCCACACCTTCATTTCAGATTCTGGTGAGTTGGCAAGCAAGGCTTTGTAAAAGGGATCAACCAGCAGCTCTGGATGCGTCTGCAAATAACTTGGGCTCAAGAGCAAAACGCTTAGACCCAATAGGGCGAAGAGCCAAGTCAATGTCCATGTGCTACGTTTCGCGTGCAAAGAGGCATTGACAATAATCAGACACATTGCAGGTCCTGCATAGAGCAAATAGTGCGGTAACTTGGTGTTGGCAAGGGTGAAAAAACCAAACACGAACAAAAACCAAATCCAACAGTATTTCAAAAATGAAAGCTGCCAATTCAATTTAAAGTTCATTAGCGCTTTAAACCACAAAGCGGTCCAAGGTAGCCAGAGCAAAGGCAAAGCAATTAGGAAATAAGCCCAATGCCCTGAGTGACCTTCCATGCTGCCCGTGAATCGCTCAACGTTGTGCTTGAGCAAGAAGCCATCAATGAAGACCTGGCCATGTCTTAGATAAGCGTAGATGTACCAGGGCAAAGCAACGCAAAGAAAGACAAGCCAAGCACGTGGATCCGAAATGATTCTTTGAATTTCCAACCTGTAGAGCGGTGCAACTAGCCAATAAATCAAAAGTGTGCCCACTGGCAATACCAATGCAACTGGGCCTTTGACCAAAAATCCCAAACCTACCCAAAGTGCAACTCGACGTCCTGCCCAATGGTCTCTGTTATCAAGCGATCGCCACAGATCTAAAAAAATCAATACCAAAAAAAGACCGAGAAGTGCATCGGCAGTGGCTGTTCTGGCCATTGCCCAAGGTCCAAGACTGGTTGCAGACACAACGGCAGCCATGACGGCTGCACGCCCGCCCCACTCTCTCTCAGAAAATTTGGCCAAAGCCAAACTTGCCAGCCAGCCGGACAAAGCAGACGGCAATCTGAATGCAAACTCATTCAAACCAAGCAAAGAAACACTGATAGCTTGCAACCAATAAACGCCTATGGGTTTGTCAAAGCGGTCTAGTCCATTCAAAGTGGTGTGCCCCCAGTCCTGCGACATCAGCATTTCACGAGTTGCTTCTGTGAAAGCGCCTTCGTCAACGTCAAACAAAAGAGAGTGATTCAAGCCCAGCAAAAAGAAACACAACAAAGCAATGGCTCCGAAGATCCACAACCGTCGATTTTGATTACTAGATTCAATTGACAACATGCCATCCTTCATTGATCTTCAGATTTGAAGCATGCAAGGTGTGATAGGAATTGAATTTGCCAGCGTCGTAGTAAGTACGCATCAAAATTTCGGCAATCACGCCCGTCGTGAGCAATTGAAGACCACTCACCACCGCAAAAAATCCCAAGAACATCAAGGGCCGATTGCCAATTGATTCACCTAAAAACTTCAGTATTCCCAAATAGGTCAATATCAATAATCCGATACCCGTCACAATGCTGCCAAGCCCCCCAAAAAAGTGGCCTGGCCGAGATCCAAATCGCAAAAAATAATGAATAGACAAAAGATCGAGCAAAACCCGGAAGGTTCTAGACAAGCCATATTTGGATTGCCCCTTGGTTCTAGGAAAATGTGAAACTGGCACTTCAGCCATGCGCTGCGGCGAAGTGACTGTGGCAAGCCAAGCAGGGATGAAACGATGCATCTCGCCGTAGAGACGAACTTGACGGAGCACAGACGCTCGAAAGGCCTTCAAGCTGCAGCCCAAGTCTTGGAAATGAAGCCCACTAACATTGCGAATCAAGCGGTTGGCAATTTGAGAAGGTAGCTTTCGAAGCCAAAAACCATCTTGTCTTTTTTGACGCCAGCCTGCCACCATGTCAAGATCTTCGGACAATAACTTTTCAACCAATGCAGGAATATCCTTTGGGTCGTTTTGTAAATCTCCATCCATCGTCACGATCACATCGCCTCTGGCCGCATCGATCCCAGCCTGCATCGCAGCAGTTTGTTTAAAGTTTCGCAGAAGTCGAATTAGACGAACATGCTCGCCCACTTGTTTTGCGGCTTTTTTCAAATGAACCCAAGTTGCATCGCTGCTGCCATCATCGACAACAATCAATTCCCAAGAAAATGCATAGTTTTTCAATGCACCCTGAACGGCAAAGACCAAATCAGCGGCCAATTCTTCTTCGTTGTACATGGGCACCACCACAGACAGTGTGTGAGCCATAGAACTTGTCAATGGACTAATAAGATTAGATGTGTCAGACATGCGCGTTTTCTTTTTTTACATTGTTCTTGCTAGAAAAAAATCTGTGAAGTAACAATGAAATCAAAGCACCGAACAAAGAAATGGAAAGGAAAAACAGATGGGAAAACAGAATGGAAGCCATCAGGCTCTTCATTTCTGCCCACGGCAATCCCAGTCCCGCCCACACTGCAGCCTCGTAGGTTCCTAAACCAGCAGGCCCTGTGATTGGCAGCATGGCCGAAAGCTCCCCAGTCAAAGCACCATCAAGGGACTGCAAAATTGGCAAGCCAGTGAGGCTTTGCAGCATGATGGCCACCACAGAAATTTTGCAGATCCAGTTGGCAGCTGAACAAACCCAACTCCAAATGCCAGAGCGCTGATGAAGAAACGCTCTTAATTGGCGAGCGAGAAAAAAACGAGAACGCAGAAGTCGAAGCCAATGTTTTTGAGTAAGCAACACCAAACCCACACAAAAAAATAAAACCAGTGCTCTGATTTCTGGGCTAAAAGAAGGCCACATTAAAAATGCAATCGCAAGAAGTACAACAGCGTCTTGCAGTCTCAACCAAAGCAAACTTCGAATGCACTTTTGCCAGGAAACATCAAATAAGTTTCTAACCAAAACTGGATAACCCAGCTCACCAACTCTGAATGGCACTAAGACCACTGCCGCATTGTGTAAAAACGTGACATGCAGTGCTTGGAATAAACTCACATGACCTTGCATTTTCCATTCCAAGCGAAATCGAATGGCTCTAAAAATGAAACTGAGAAGCCAACCAAATGCACAAACAAACACCACGGTTGCAGGCAATTCAAAAAATCGGGTGTAAGTCAATTCCCAGTTGGCATTGCGAACCAAACCCAACAGCAACATCAAAGAAAGCAGCCAAAAAGAAATCCGATAAAACCACTTTCGCAGGCGAATGTGTGAATCAAAGTGACTTTCTGAAATGAAGTTTTGTATCACCATACAATCACCTCAAGTTGTTCTCAACCAAAGGGATGCTTTGATCAAGTAAATAGCTTTCAACATCGATAAACATGCCAAGCTCAGTTGAAAAACTTGAACCAGCAAAGAGTCAGATTGAGGCACAAGGAGGTACACCGCAATCAGGACGTGAATCAAAATCAGCAGCACAGCGCCGCGTTTTGAACTCAGCCAATGATTCCACGAAAACCGAGTTTCCCAAACGTAGGTCAGGGCTACTACAAAAAAAGCCAATCCAGCACCCACAATGACATCAGAGGGCCAGTGCGCGCCAACGGCCACTCGCGCCCAGGCAACCAGTCCGGCAAAGGCAGCGATCAACCATAAAAAAAACCGAGACACGCCACGTTGTCTCAAAACTGTGAACAAAATAAGCGCACATGAAATGGCGGCAAAAGCGTGCCCTGAAGGCATCGAGCCGCTAAACAGGGGCGGATGATCAATCAATGTCAGCATTTCTTTGCCCAAGACATTGGCAGGCCGAGGCATTGGAAAAAGATATTTGATCAATTGAACCAACGCAGCGCCCATCAACCACGTTTTGAGAATCCAAGATGTCATTTCCCCAGGCCGACGTTCTGACACCAACAAAAGAAGCAAAACAACCCATGCGTCGCCAAAAATATTGATCAATGACCAAAACCAATTGGGCAAAATGGGATCTAAATGGATGCGCAGCATCCACTGCTGGTTGAATTCAAAGTTGATCAACGAAATCCCGAAAACAACGCAAACACACAAAATCATTCCAACTGAAAGGAGGATTCGTTTAGAAGAAACGACGTGTGTTGCAGAAGTACTCATAATTTAGAAAGCATGAAGCCTAGGGCTTTCTGCATGTGTATATTTCAACCAAGTTTCATGACAATGTCATGAAACTTGTCTAAATTGAACTCGATGAAAAGAAAAGTTCTGATCACCGGTGCAGCAGGATTTATTGGATCCAAACTTGCAGAGCACTTAACGGAACTTGGCTTCGAAGTTGTCGGATGTGACATTTACAATTTTCGAAACCAATTTTTTGATGTTGGCGACTCACATCACCTCGCACTTCAGCGACTGAGATTCGATCGAATTGCACATTTTCTAAAACGAAATGGCATTGAGTACCATTCGATTGACATATCGGACCATTCTCAAGTGAGCAAGCTCTTTCAAAAAGTTCAGCCCGATGTGGTCGTTCATTTGGCAGCTCAAGCAGGCGTTAGGCATTCAGTCAAAGCACCCATGGATTTTGTTAGATCGAACTTGAATGGGTTTGCCAATGTGATTGACGCTTGCAAAACAAATGGCATACAGCACTTTTTTTACGCCAGCTCGTCAAGTGTGTATGGCGTTCGATCAGAAGCCCCCTTTCGTGAATCTGATCGATGTGATATGCCCGAATCTTTTTATGCAGCCACCAAAATTGCCAATGAGCAGATGGCAAAAGCCTATTTTTCTCAGTATCGAACAGCTTCCTTAGGACTGAGATTTTTCACAGTCTATGGTCCTTGGGGCCGAATGGACATGGCGCCCTATTTGTTTGCCCAAAAGATGCGCAGCCAACAAGCGATTCAATTGTTTGGTGAAGGCGTATTGAAACGCGATTTTACGTTCATCGGTGATACGGTATTTGCAATTGCGCGTTTGATTCAGAACGGGATAAACCAAACGCATGCCGATGTGGTCAACATAGGGCATTCAAATCCTGTACAAGTGAATGATTTTGTAAAGACACTGGCTGAATGCTTGAATGTCCAGCCCACCATTGAGTTGCTACCTATGCAAGTATCTGATGTGCCATTGACTTGCGCCAGTGACGATAAATTAAGAAAAATGATAGGCGAATGGCCGCATACAAGTCTTCGAGATGGCTTGTCTGAAATGGTTCAATGGTTAGAAAAATGGAATTCTGTGTGAGCTAAAAGTTAGCCAACACCAATCTTCAAACAGATGACTTTATTTCAAAAAAGTATTCAAAAAGATTTGCTTCGGAATTTTGGAGGCGCTACGGTCGTTCTCTTTACCATTGTGATGACCATCATGCTCATTCGTATTTTAGGCAAGGCCTCAAAGGGCCAAGTCGACCCCTCAGAAGTGATTTTGCTAATTGGTTTAAATGGCATTGGCAATGCTGCCCCCATACTCACCTTGAGTTTATTTGTATCTGTTGTTTACACCTTCTCGCGCATGTACCTCGATAGCGAAATGGTAATCTGGTTTTCGAGTGGCGTCAGTCTCAGTCAATTTCTCAAACCACTGTTGAGGTTCGCCTGGCCCGTCTTATTGATCATTGCATTGTTGGCACTTTTTGCCTGGCCTTGGAGCAATGTCCAAACGCAGTACTTGAAAGAAAAGTTTGAAAAGAGAAGCGATATTGAGCGTGTTGCGCCGGGTCAGTTTCAAGAATCAAATTCAAAAGAAATGGTCTTTTTCATTGAAAAAAAGCAGAATAAAGATGACGAAGCCAGCAGTATTTTTATATCCAAGGTGGAAGGTAAAACTGAAACCATCACAACGGCCAAAGCAGGAAATATTGAATGGTTGGAAAAAGACAAGTTTTTAGCTTTGATTCAAGGCCAACAAACTGTCATTGATCATCAAACTGGCCAAGTTCGCATGACTGAATTTAGCGAATTCAAGTATTGGTTAGATCCATCAGGCCGCCAGATATTG
Source organism: Burkholderiales bacterium (assembly GCA_026400155.1). GTDB lineage: Bacteria > Pseudomonadota > Gammaproteobacteria > Burkholderiales > Burkholderiaceae_C > Limnohabitans_A. The sequence continues at coordinate 10,211 of JAPLPO010000093.1, forward strand.
CCTGGCATGCAAAGCCAAATGTTGGACACTGCACAGCTGCTCAAAAGCACAGAGCGCAATAACCAAGGTGAACTTTTCTGGCGAATTGGCTTGTTTTTGGCTTCAATCAACTTGGCTCTGTTGGCCATCCAATTGGCAAGCGTGAATCCTCGAATTGGCAGAAGTTATTCTTTGGGTATGGCGCTTCTGTGTTTTGTTGGCTACTACAACATGCTCACTATCGGAAAACGCCTGATCGCAGATGGCACTGCTTCTTTTAGCGGCATGATGCTCATTGTTCATGGCACAGCAACTCTCATTGTGCTGGCTTGGTATTTGCACACTGAATTTAATTTACATTGGCGAAGATTGATCCCAAGCAAATAGGAAGCTCAATCATGCCAATCAATTCAGCACGAATTTTTCGTCACGAAAAATACATGAATTAGTCACAACACAGAAATCTTTGATCTCCAAAATCAATACAACCTAGGAGATCACCATGAAAGTTTCAATTGTTGGCGCCGGTTATGTAGGATTGGTTACAGGCGGGTGCTTGGCAGACCTAGGTCACCAAGTTTTATGCATTGACAATGATGCCAAGAAGGTTGCAACACTGAATGCAGCTGGCTTGCCCATCTACGAACCTGGCCTGCAAGAACTCATGGCCAGAAACAGGGCTGAGGGGCGCATTCACTTCACCACAGACATGGCACAAGCAGTCGAACATGGCGAAGTCATTTTCATAGCAGTAGGCACTCCCTCACAAGAAGATGGCTCAGCTGATTTACAGCATGTGTTGGCTGTTGCCAGCCAAATTGGCCGTCATTTGAAGAAATTCAAAGTCATTGTGAACAAGTCCACTGTGCCGGTGGGTACAGCCTATCGTGTTCAAAAGTGCCTGCAAGATGAATTGGACAAACGCGGCATCACCGACTCTCTTTTTGAAGTGATTTCTAACCCAGAATTCTTGAAAGAAGGGGCTGCAATCAAAGACTTTATGCACCCTGATCGAATTGTGATTGGCTTGGATGACAGCCCCAATTACAAAACCGTACACCAAAAGATGGAACTTCTCTATTCCAGCTTCAATAGACACCATGCACGCACCATCTGGATGGGCGTTCGCAGTGCAGAGCTAACCAAGTACGCAGCCAATGCCATGCTTGCCACTCGCATTTCATTCATGAATGAAATAGCCAATCTCTCTGATTTGTTAGGCGCTGACATCGACAGCATTCGAAGAGGCATTGGGGCCGATCAGCGAATTGGACATGACTTCTTGTATGCCGGAACAGGTTATGGCGGCAGCTGTTTTCCCAAAGATACGCGTGCTTTGATACAAACAGCCTTAGACTGCGGCAGCCAGATGAAGGTGGTCACTGCCGTTGAAAATGTCAATGATCAACAAAAAACATTGCTGGTATCACGTTTGATTCAGCATTTTGGTGAAGATTTCAGTGGTTTGAAGTTTGCTGTTTGGGGTCTGGCATTCAAGCCAAACACAGATGACATGCGTGAGGCCCCTAGCAGAGTCATCATTCAAGAACTCCTCAAGCGTGGTGCACACGTTAGCGCCTTTGATCCTCTTGTTTCAAAAGAAGGTTCAGAGGCCGTGGCTCACGACATTCAAAACAAAGATGACTTGAGCCGCTTTAACATGGCTGAGTCTGCCTATGAGGCTGCTCAACATGCAGACGCCCTGTTGGTGGTTACTGAATGGAAAACATTCCATCATCCAGATTTTGATGCACTCAAAGCATGCATGAATCAAGCGTTCATATTAGACGGTCGTAATTTGTATGATCCACAATTGCTTGAGGATTTGGGCTTTGCTTATCAAGGAATTGGCCGTCGCAATCAACTTGCCTTGAACTTCAAAGCCAGCCGTCATTTGAAAAAAATAGAGGAAGCGTCGGCATAAGACAGCCATGCCCAAGGGTTTCTTTTACCTGATCAGCGCACAATTTGCGTCAGGTCTGGCAGACAATGCCTTTCTAATTTTAGGCATTGCGTTTCTCAGTGAGCAAGGATACCCAGGCTGGTGGGCACCGCTTCTGAAATTTTCATTCACCCTTTCTTATGTTCTTTTAGCGCCGCTGATGGGGCCTTTGGCAGATGCCTTCGCGAAAGCCAAACTGATGGCATGCATGAATGCTCTGAAAGTGGTGGGCGTGGCATTTGTATTTACCAGCTTTCATCCCATGTTGGCATTTGCCATCGTGGGCATGGCTGCTTCTGCTTACGCCCCTGCCAAATATGGTTTGATGACCGAGACCGTACCCGCTGAAAAATTGGTCAAGGCCAATGCTTGGTTAGAAGTTACCGTAGTCATGTCGGTCATATTAGGTACAGTTTGCGGCGGCTTGCTTGTGGCTGTGAAAAATCTTGAGTTCATGGTTTTACTCAATCAAGGGTTCATTGAAACTTTCCAGTTGTCTCTAGAAACACACTATGCAGGACCACTTCTTTCTTTGATTGTGATCTATATTGCAGCAGCGCTTCTGAACTTTGGAATTCCACATGTTGATATCAAATATGTACAGCAAAGCATGAAGCCCATTGCACTGTTTCATAATTTTTACCAAAGCAACCGCATTCTTTGGACTGACCCTGTAGGCAAACTGTCATTGGCTGTTACCACACTCTTTTGGGGAATCGGTGCAGTTGTTCAATTTGCAGTATTAGTCTGGGCCAAAGAGGCACTGGACATGCCATTAGAGCAGGCTACCTTGCTTCAAGCTGTCGTTGCCATTGGTGTTATTTTTGGCGCAGGCATGGCCGGTTATTTGATTGCGCTTCATCATGCATTCAAGGTACTGCCATTGGGGCTTTGGCTGGGAATTTCCTTGCCTGCCTTGGTTTTCTCGACATCACTCTGGATTGCCATTCCACTCATGCTCTTAACAGGCTTTGCTGGAGGGATGCTGATGGTTCCCATGAATGCACTATTGCAAAATAGAGGCTACAAACTCCTAACAGCGGGACGCTCCATAGCGGTGCAGGGCTTTAATGAGAATGCCAGCGTCATGATCATGCTGGGAATTTACAGTGGTCTGCTGGCCTTTGAATTTCCATTGAAATGGGTCATGACCCTCATGGGCACCGTCATGGCACTGGGCATTCTTTATTTCATGCGAATGGCATCCCAAAGAACCGATTCCACTTGCTCCGCAATTTGATCCCAATCCAAGTGAACCACTTGCTGACGCGTACTGGAACTGACTTTCTCTAGCAACTTAGGCGACTTAAATATAGCAACAGCTTGGTCTACAAATCCATCTGAATGATGTTCCGGCACCAGCCAGCCATTGATGCAAGGTTGAACCCAATCGCGAGCCGCAGCGCAATCAAATGCCAATACAGGAATACCACTGGCAAGAGCTTCTAAAGTCACATTGCCAAATGTTTCTGTTTGACTTGGAAAGAGAAACAAATCAGAGCTGGCGTAGTAGGCAGCCAATTCTGTTTGAGACAACATGCCAGGAAAAATAATGCTCGGATGGCGTTGTTGATATTGCTCCCGAAGAGGGCCATCGCCCACCATGACCAATTTGAGCTGCGTATCAATTAAGCGCAATGCCTCATAGGTTCGAAGTACTTGCTCTAAGTTTTTTTCTGGCGCCATCCTGCCAACTGAAATCAGCACCTTGGTATGCTCATCAGCGCCCCAAGAATGACGAAGCTGCGCACTGCGTCGGCCCATGTTGAACAACTTGGTATCGACACCGCGAGAAACGACTTTCAAATTGACAAACCCATTTTCACTGAGAGTGCGCTTCAGTTCATTGGTGGGCACCATGGTGCATGCAGTTGCGTTGTGAAATTTACGCAAATAGGCAACGATGGGTTTGCGGAGCCAGCCAACACCGTAGTGTTTTGAATAACTTTGAAAATTGGTCCGAAAGTCGGAAGTGACTGGCAATTTCAATACCTTGGCGGCTTGAAGTGCAGACCAACCCAAGGGCCCTTCCGTTGCAATGTGAACCACATCTGGACGACGCAGGGTCCATGTTTTCACCAAGGTTTTTTTACTCGGCAACCCAAGCTTTAATTCGGGATAGCGGGGTATGGGCATCCCACGCATCAAGACTTCCTCGAGATTGGAATCGTTCAATTGCCCGTCGTTTTTGGTTTGTCGAGGCCGTATCAATTGAACATCATGGTTTCGATGGCTTAAACCTTGTACCAGTTTTGCCAATGTCACTGCAACACCATTGACTTCAGGCGGCCATGTTTCAGTCACTACCGCAATTCGCAAGGAAGGACGGCTTGCCGGGTAGTCTTCTAGTACGATAGGCAGATCAACTGAGTTTTCCATGGCGCTATCTTCGTTCCTAGATTTTTCAAATTAATGACAAACAGGTGAAGAAAAAATGTTTGATGAAATTTCAGTGACAAATGAAACTTGTCATTGAAATTTCATCGTTTTCAACAATGATCTGTTCATGCATAATTCGTGCTGCCTCAAATTTGCCACCAGGAGACTTTGTGACTACATTTTTTGAAGCCTTGAGAATTCAGCGATTTGATGACCACCGCTATTACCACCATAGCCGTATCAATCAAACATTGCACCTCGTCAGTGCCATCAGTTTTGTGATTGCCTACGCATTCTTGCTAATAGACCCCGTTATTTCGGCACTCATCGCATGGCTCATCTCCATGACAACCCGCCAATCTGGTCACTTCTTTTTTGAACCCCTTGGTTACGACGAAGTCAATCAAGCAACCCACGAACACAAAGAAGAAATCAAAGTGGGTTACAACTTGAATCGCAAAATTGTATTGCGTTCGTCAAGTGGGCGCTTCATGGCTCATCTTGGGCCTTGGTGGTTTACTCTTCCGAACCATTCACCTTTTCTTTTTGAAAGACGTACAAACAGGCTTAGTTTGGATGACCAAAATCATCACAGATCCTTTCCACGATATTATTTTGTACCACAAAGCCCCTTTGTATTTGATGAGAGGTGAGTTGATAGACACCAACCCCAAGCAGATGTATCACTGAATAAAATACGGACCAACAAAAAACCCGCTCAATGGTGAGCGGGTTTTTTTACGGCCAATGAATTGGCCTTTCGCATTCAATCAAGCGCTGTAGATGCGCTTTTCAGAAGCCGTTGGTGTGTCTACCTTGTAAGTTCTACTTGAGATGGTATCAATGAACAACCACTCACCTTGTACCTGTGCTGGTGTGACCGTTAATTTCAAGTAACCGCGTCTGGCTGAATCCATCCATTTCAAATCATTGACAACACCTTCAAAAATAGATTTGACTTGAGCGGTAGGCAAGGCCAAATAGGCTTCTAAGCCAGGTGAGCTGACACTGGATGTTGCAAATTCTTCACCCACTTTTTGACCGGACATCAAGGTCAAGTTGCTGTGCCAAGCATTGTGGGTATCGCCTGCCAAAACAACCAAGCGCTTTCTCAATTGTACGGCAGTTGACAATAAGATTTCGCGAGCGGCAGGGTACCCATCCCAAGCATCCAAGTTATATCCCAATTTTGGCTGATTCAGCAATGCAGTTTCAGCATCCGTGAGTGAGAGTGAAAGTGCCTTCTTGTTCTTGGCTGTCAAGTAATCGGTAATTGCTTTCTGACCAGCAGCCAATGCCTGGGGGCTGGTATCTGAAGAATTGAGCGTTTGAAGTATGCTGACTGGAAATTCCATGCGTGCCATCAAAACTTGCTGACCCAAAACCTGCCAAGTGGCTGTAGATGTTGCCATTTGAGTTTGCAACCATTGCAACTGCTCTGAGCCCAGAAGTTGTCTTGTTGGCGAAGACATCGTCGCCACTGCCGCAGCTTGTTTGGCAGGATTGATCAGGTCTGTAATTTCAACTTGCTGATCGCGACCAATGGTACGAGTGTCCAGCATGTGCAAACTTAGCAAGCTTCCAAAGTTAAAACTTCTGTAAATTTTGGCTTTGTCTGAGCCCGTGCGAATGGGCATCCATTCGTGATAGGCCTGAGTTGCTGCTGCCTTTCGAGCTGTATAGCTGCCTTCTGTGGCAGGCGTGTGATTTTCTGCCCCATCTTTGTACGCATCATTTGTAAATTCATGATCATCCCAAACAGCAATGATGGGTTTGCTGGCATGAAGCTGCTTTGAGTCAGCATCTGATTTATATTGCGCATGACGCATGCGATAGTCACTCAGAGACAGAATTTCGTTGGCTGGAACAGATGTGCGTCCCAAGCTTGCTGCTTTTTCCGATGCATAGCCTGTTGCTGCATATTCATAAATGTAATCACCCAAATGAACAGCCACGTCTGCATCAGAGCGAGCTACCTCAGCATAAACATTGAAAAATCCAGCTGGGTAATTTGAACAAGACATCACAGCCAGCTTGACCTCACTCACCGAGCCAACTGGCAAGGTTTTTGTTTTTCCAATGGGCGATGTATGTCGTCCAGCTTGGAAACGATAGAAATAACTTTGGTTTGGCAAAAGGCCCGTAGCATCAACCTTACAGGTGTAATCGGAATCGATATTAGCTACAGCAATGCCAGATGAAATGATTTTTGAAAATTCAATATCGGAAGCTACTTGCCATGTCAAATTGACGGCATCTGTTGAGTCTTGATATTTTGCATGCGTCCATAAAATGACTTTGTCGCTCAATGGATCGCCACTGGCAACGCCATAGTCAAAGTTCACCATGGTGGCATCGTTGCTTCCGCATGCACTGAGCATTCCACCGGCAGCAAGAGCGGCTGAGATAGAGCTTACCTTGATGAGAAAGTCACGACGCGCTGGGGTATTTTTCATTGTAGTCACCTGAGTTGATTGAGACAGGTGACATTCTTGATATCTTTGA
>JAPLPO010000028.1 GCA_026400155.1 Burkholderiales bacterium
AGTCCGTGCCATGGGCACTATCGGTGGCTCAGTGGCCAACAACGACCCAGCGGCTTGCTACCCCAGCGCCTTGTTGGCTTTGGGTGCCACGATCCATACGGACAAGCGCACCATCAAGGCAGATGACTTCTTCCTGGGCATGTATGCCACCGCATTGGACGCGGGCGAAATCATCACCTCTGTCAGCTTCCCCATTCCCAGCAAGTCCGCTTATGCCAAATTCAACCAACCTGCCTCGCGCTTTGCGTTGGTGGGCGTGTTTGTGGCACATACCGCTGGCGGTGCCCGTGTGGCCATCACCGGTGCTGGCAATGGCGTTTTCCGCCATGCTGGCATGGAAGCAGCACTCACAAATAGCTTTACCCCAGAAGCAGTGACCGGCGTCGCGGTAGACTCTACAGATCTCAATGCCGACTTGCACGCTTCAAAGGCCTACCGCGCTCACCTGATCACCGTGCAAACTCAAAGGGCGGTGAAACAGGCGAACGGATGACCGCAAAAGACACTTTCAAAACAATTGACGAACTTGCCCAAGCCCTTCAAGGCGTGGGCTATTTCGCGGAACGGCGGCTCATCACCGCCGTTTTTTTGAGCCTCAAATTAGAGCGCCCTCTCCTGCTAGAGGGTGAACCTGGCGTGGGCAAAACCGAGCTGGCCAAAGCGCTGGCCAAAATTTTGGGTCGCCCCCTCATTCGTTTGCAGTGCTATGACGGCATGGAGCAACGCGAGGCTTTGTACGAATGGAACCATGCGGCCCAATTGCTTCACATGCGCGCAGCAGCGTCTCAACCAGCTGGTGCAAGCCCTGAAGACATTGAGCGAGAGGTGTACCAAAAGCGTTTCTTGGTGAAGCGCCCATTACTGGAAGCCTTGCAAACTGCAGCACCTGGCGCCCTGTTGTTGATTGATGAGGTCGATCGCGCTGACGAACCCTTCGAAGCGTTTTTGCTCGAGTATTTGGGCGAATACCAAGTGAGCATTCCCGAACTTGGCACCATCAAAGCCGAGGTAGCCCCGGTGACCATTCTCACGAGCAACCGCACGCGCGATTTGAACGACGCCGTGAAACGCAGATGCCTCTACCAATGGATGGACTACCCCGATCGCGAACGCGAACTGGCCGTGGTCAGGTCGCAAGTGCCAGAAGCTAGCGCTCAGCTCACTGAGCAAGTGGCCGAGTTTGTGGGACGGCTTAGAAGTCAGCCATTTTCAAGCGCTTTTCAGCGCGCCCCCGGCATTGCCGAAAGCGTGGAATGGGCCAAAGCCTTGGTGGCATTGGACACCCTCACCCTCGACCCCGAGGTGGTACAAGACACCGTCGGCATTTTGTTCAAGCAACGCGAAGACATTGCAGCCATCACACCTTTGCTGAACGATTTGTTAGCGCCTGCCCCGTCCGCGCTTTAAACCTCAGGCCTTGTCATCATGCTATTGGGCGACGCGCGCAGCGGCAAACTCAGCGACAACATTACCGGTTTTGCACGTGCACTCAGACGTGCAGGACTGCCCATTGATGCCTCTCGCATCAGCTTGGCCATTGAGTCCTCTGGGCTGATTGGCCTGGAGCGAAAAGACGATTTGGCAGCCGCATTGAAAGCCTGTCTGGTTAACCGGCAAGAAGATCTGGTGGTTTTCGATCAAATGTTTGCAGCATTTTTTAGAGACCCAGAGCTCACGCGCCAGCTTCTGTCGCAACTCTTGCCCAAAGCCGCCGCGCCCTCACCAGGTGTTCCCCGCAAGTCTAGGGTGCAAGAAGCTTTGGCAGCCAAAAACAAACAAAACGACCCAGGCAAGCCCAAAGAAGATGAATTGAAGTTTGACGCGGCCATGAGCGCCAGCGACCGACAAAGGCTTCAACAAGCCGACTTTCAAAGTTTGAGCGCCAGCGAGTTCAAGTTGGTTGAAAAATTGGCCAGAAAAGTGAAGCTGCCACTGCCAAAAATTCAAGGCCGCAGAACACGCACAGGGGGCCGCGGCGATCGAATTCACTGGTCCAAAACCATGCAGATGGCAGCTCGGCAAGATGGCGATGTTTTGTCCTTGCCTCACCTGCAAAGAAAGCCTCAAGCTTTGCCCCTGTTAATTTTGGTTGACATCTCTGGCTCCATGGAGCGCTATGCCCGACTTTTGCTAGCGTTCTTGCACCAAGCCACACGGGGAACCCCCAGACAAGTTTATGCCTTTGGCACCGATTTGACCGATTTGAACCAAGCCTTCAAACTGCGCGACACTGACGACATGCTGTTTGCGGCCAGCCGTCAAATTCAAGATTTTGCAGGCGGCACACAACTTGGCAAATCACTCACCCATTTCCGGTCGAATTTCGCCAAAAAACTCACTGGCAGGCGCACGGTGGTGCTTTTAATCAGTGATGGACTCGATACCGGCACGGCAGAAACGCTAGACTCGGAGCTTGTTTGGTTGAAACGACACACTCGGTCTTTGCTTTGGCTCAACCCCTTGCTTCGGTTTGATGGGTACGCTCCCATTGCAACAGGTGCCAGTGTTTTGAATCGCCATGTGGATGGCATGTTGGCCATTCACAATTTATCTCGTTTGGAAGAACTGGCGCAAGCCTTGACCAAGCTATTGAAAACGAATTAACGGAGAACACAAGATGGACATGCAAGGTCAACGCGTATTACACGTCACACAAGCGCAAGCATGGGATGCCCTGAATGATCCCGAAATTTTAAAATCCTGCATTCCAGGATGCGACAAATTTGAGCTCACAGAAGCCAACGTGTACAGCGTGGGTGTGGCCATCAAAATTGGCCCTGTCTCTGCCAAGTTCTCAGGCAAGGTCACTTTGTCTGACATTCAAGCACCCAACTCTTACGCCCTGAATTTTGAGGCGCAAGGCGGCGTGGCGGGTTTTGGCAAAGGCGAATCGCAAGTGTCTTTACATCCCCATGCCGAAGGTTGTGAACTGAAGTACACCGTGCACTCCACCGTGGGTGGCAAGTTGGCCCAATTGGGCCAGCGACTCATTGACGGTGCAGCCAAATCTTTGGCCGAAGATTTCTTCAAGCGTTTTGACGAATCACTGCAAGCCAAATACCCCCAAACTGAAAGCACGCCAGTCACAAGTGCAACCGAACCTGCCGCCAGTTCTGGCAGCGTACCAAGCTGGGTCTGGCTCGCATTGTTGGTGGGCGCCGGCGCCGTTTGGTTCTTGATGCGCTAATTTTTTCTACCGCAGAATTTCAAAGCATCATGGAAAACCTCGACATTGTGGTTTTGCGAACGCTCAAAGCTTGGCGTGAAGCTGGGCAGCGCGCGTTGCTCACCACCGTTGTCAGAACTTGGGGCTCTTCGCCACGCCCCGTGGGCTCTATCATGGCCTTGTGCGAAACAGGTGCCGTGGTGGGCTCGGTGTCGGGTGGTTGCATTGAAGACGACCTCATTGCGCAGTACAGCAAAGCCAACGCCATCACCGACAGCGCACCCGTGCGTTTGAAATACGGCATCAGCGCCGACGAAGCCCATCGCTTTGGCTTGCCCTGTGGCGGCACACTTGAATTGCTTCTGGAATTCAACCCCGATGCAGCAAGCTTGGCTGAACTGATTGCCATGCTCGAAAAAGGTCTGCTCACCCAACGCAGTACCCAACTGAGCACAGGCTTCGTCACGCTCAAAGCCAGCGATGCGCCAAGCGATCTGCACATTGACGAACATCAACTCATCAACACCTTTGGACCCGAATACCGCATGCTGCTCATTGGCGCCGGCCAAATGACCGAGTACTTGGCCACCATGGCCTTGTTCAATGGCTTTGCTGTCACGGTGTGCGATCCGCGCGTGGAATACCGCGGCGCATGGTCGGTGGCAGGCGTGACAGTCAAGCACGACATGCCCGATGATTTGGTGGTCAGTTTTCACCCTGACCGACGCAGTTGTGTGATTGCCCTCACCCACGACCCAAAGCTAGACGATTTGGCTTTGTTGGCTGCGTTAGAAACCGATGCTTTCTACATTGGCGCCATTGGTTCACGTCGCAACAACTTGCTGCGCCAGCAACGCATGATTGAGCATTTCGATCAAACCGAGGAATCATTGGCCCGACTGCGTGGGCCCATCGGCATTTACATTGGCAGCAAAACACCTGCAGAAATTGCAGTCAGCATCATGGCTGAAGTGTTGGCTGTTAAAAATGGCGTGCCCTTGCCGCGCGACATGGATGTGGCGCACGCCAAGAACACCCACGAGGGGCCGCCCATCGACCCCTCGGCACCCGTTTGCTTTACGGGCCGCTAACTGCGGCCATTGAGTGAGCTCTCACAACTCACTTACTTGTTGGCATTCGGAAAGAACACAGACTCACCGCCAATTTTGTAAGCCGCAATAGACGCTTGGCCATTGGCTGAAACAATCCAGTCCACAAACTTTTGCGCATCGGCTTGCTTCACGTGGGCATGCTTGGCGGGATTGACCACCATCACACCGTATTGATTGAACAGCTTGGCATCGCCTTCTACCAAAATTCTCAAATTGGCACGGTTTTTAAAGTTCAACCAAGTCCCGCGATCGGTCAATACATACGCGCCTGTAGACGCACCGATGTTCAAGGCCGGGCCCATGCCACAACCACATTCTTTGTAGCCCGAGCCTTTTTGCGCGTTCAATGCCGCTTGAGTCCAGAATCGCAATTCAGCCGCGTGAGTACCGCTCTTGTCGCCCCTTGAAACAAAAGCCGCATTGCTGGCTGCGATTTTTTTCAAGGCCGCCACAATTTCATTGCCTTTGGCATTGGCTGGATCGGCTTGCGGGCCCACCACCACAAAGTCGTTGTACATGACCGGAAAACGCTTCACGCCAAAGCCGTCGGCCACAAACTTTTCTTCGGCCACCTGGTCGTGCACAAACACCACATCGGCATCACCGCGTCGGGCCATGTCCAAAGCTTGACCCGTACCCAAAGCCACCACCTTGATGTCGATGCCAGTGGCCTGTTTAAACGCTGGCAACAGGTGACCAAACAGACCCGATTGCTCGGTCGAGGTTGTGGAAGACATCACAATGGACTGCGCCATGGCATGGGCACTGAGACCTGCAAAGACAAGGCCTAATGCAGCTCGCTGCAATAGGCCCACCAAGGGTTTGAATTGATTCATTGAGTTCATGACGTTTCTCCTTGTAGAAATAAAAAGGCTTGGTGGCTGTGTTGCTTCAAACATTCAGCGTTAAAAAAATCTGCAGTGGGTAAGTCCGCCAAGATGCGCCCTTGCTCGATATAGATGACCCGGCTGGCCCATCGTTTGACTTGGCCCAAGTTGTGACTTGCAAAGATCAAGGTCATCGGTGTGGGCTTGTCATTGGGAGCAATCATTTGTTGCACCAGCGCTTCAATTTCTCGTTTGGCAGGCGGATCTAAGCTGGCTGTGGGTTCATCCAAAAAAAGCAGCTCGGGCTCTTTGGCCCAAGCTCTGGCCAATGCCAAGCGCTGCTGCTGACCGCCCGACAAGGTGGCTGCGCTTTGCAACTTCACCCCCGACAAGCCCACCACCGACAAAGCAACCAACGCACGCGCTTTGGCTTCATGCCAACCCAAGCCCAAACCGCGGTCTAGCCACAAACCCAGCGCGACGTTGTTCCAACTGCTGGTTCGCAACATGTGAGGTCTCTGAAACAACATGGCCTGTCTGCACGCAGCCAATTGCAACTCACCTTGCGAAATACGATGCAAGCCATTCAAGACGCGCAACAAGGAACTCTTGCCAGAACCATTCGAGCCAATCAGTGCCACTTGCTCGCCAGCTTGGATGCTGAGGGACACATCGCTTAAGGCTTGCACATGTCCCAACCTTAAGTTCACATGCTTCAATGAAATGAGGGCTGTCATGTGACCCACCCCCGCAAACTGGTGGGCTTAGATTGTTGATGGCGGTCTTGCCAATGTCTGAACAGCGCCAGCAACACATTCAAACAACCCACTATGGCCAACAGCACAATGCCCAACGCCAGTGCCAGGGGCAAATCGCCCTTGCTGGTTTCAAGCGCAATGGCCGTGGTCATCACTCGCGTAAAGCCTTCAATGTTGCCACCCACAATCATCACCGCACCCACTTCGGAAATAGCACGTCCGAAACAAGCCACCACCACCGTGAGCAAGGCAAAGCGTTCGTTCCAGGCCAGCAACACACATCGCACAAAATTGCCAGCCCCTAAAGACCGCCATTGTTCGCCGTGAGCAGCATCTACATCCTCTACAACTTGCCGGCTGAGCGCTGCTGCAACAGGAATGACCAGCACCACTTGGGCCAGCACCATGGCTTTGAAGCTGAACAACCAGCCCAAAAAACCCAAAGGCCCTGTGCGTGACAACAGCAAATAAATGACCAAGCCCACCACCACCGATGGCAGGGCCAACAATGTGTTGAGCACCGTGAGGACCATTGACCTGCCTGAAAAGCGCGATACCCCCAAGTAAGCACCCAAAGCGATGCCAATGCCGCAGCCAATCAAACAGGCCGTCGCACTCACGCCAAGCGACCTGCCCGCAATGCTCAAAAGGCCAAGATCCAGAGACGCGATGAGTTCAAGCGCGGTGAACGCGCTGTCTGAAAAAGTGTTCATAAAAATTAAAACTTGCGCCGATGCTAGCCGTTTTGAATGCCCTGAACTACGCGGGTGTTCCGCTATGAAATGCGGTGCATAAGCACAAGCACAAGCAAACCAGACTTGAACCCAGCCCTAAATAAGGCACACTTGAGCCGTGCCGAAAATTGAACTTTCTTACAACTGGGGACCTGAAACCTCTCCCCCCTTAGCAACCGATGTCTTGAAGCAACGGCCGCAAGCTTTGCTGCGCAATCCACTCATGGACCTTTTGCAGGCTGTCCGAGAACATGGCTCTATTGCTGCTGCGGCCAGATCCTTGGGACTTTCCTATCGCCACGTATGGGGCGAATTGAAAAAATGGGAACAGCGTCTCAATCAAAACCTGATCGTTTGGGAAAAAGGCATGCCGGCAGAACTTTCCGAATTTGCCAGCAAGTTACTTTGGGCCGAACGCCAAGCACAGGCTCGCTTGGCTGCGCCCATTGAATCCCTCATGGCTGAAATTGAGCGAACCTTTGCTGTTGCCTTTGATCCGCAAGCTCATTTACTGACGATATACGCAAGTCACGACGATGCTCTGGTTCGATTGCGTGAATCCGCAGCGCATCATGCTCTGCATCTCGACATGCGTTTTTGCGGCAGCGTCGATGCCATTCGCGCCTTGAATGAAGGTCGCTGTGAAATAGCCGGATTTCATACGCTCTCTCAACCTCACGAAAAAAGTCTGTCAGCCGAAACCTACAAACCTTTGCTCAAACCAGGTCTCCACAAATTGATTGGTTTTGCCAAACGCACCCAAGGTTTGCTGGTTAAAGGCGGCAACCCTTTGAATGTGCAGTCCCTGCAAGATGTGGTCAATGGTCGATTTCGTTACGTCAACAGAGGATTGGGCACTGGGACGCGACTTTTGTTGGACGAACTGCTCATCAACCAAAGCATCAAGCCCGAGCAACTTCTGGGCTACGACCGACAAGAACTGTCTCACAGTGCCGTAGCCACCAGCATTGCATCGGGTCAAGCCGACGCAGGCTTGGCCATCGAGAGTGCAGCCCTGGCTGCTGGCCTCGATTTCGTTCCCTTGGCCACCGAAAACTATTGGTTGGCATGCCTGAAAAGTGCTTTGGATTCGCCCCCCGTTTTGGCCTTAAGAGAGCACTTGGTATCCCAAGGTTGGCAAAGCAACTTGCATGACATGCCTGGCTATCTGCCCAATCAGTCGGGTCAAGTTCAGTCACTTCGGCAAGAACTGCCTTGGTGGAACCTCAAACCTCGAAAATAGCCTTCTGCTGCGCCTTCAACATAGTCTTCATTGATCAAGGTCAATTCTCAAGTGAAGCGCAGGGTAAACCCGCGGAAAAGTGAGATTTAAATTTCCTACAATAGTAAGCATGACTGTATGCAGTCTTCAGTGTCGCTTTGGCGTCCTGAACTCATCAACCTAGACTTCCGGAGTGAACCCCATGGATCGTCGTTCCCTAATTAAAAATGCCGGTATTGCTGGCGTCTTGGCCGCAGGCACAGCCCCAGCCATTATTCACGCTCAAGCCACATTGCGCTGGCGCTGTGCTTCTAGCTTTCCCAAATCGCTCGACACATTGTTCGGTGTTTGCGACGTGTTTGCTAAAAAAGTGAGCGAATTGTCTGGCGGTAAGTTCACCATCACCACCCATGCTGCTGGCGAATTGATGCCTGCATTCGGTGTACTCGACGGCGTGTCCAACGGCACCGTCGAAATGGCCAACACAGCGCCTTACTACTTCTTCGGTAAAGATCCTACATACGCTTTGGATTGCGCCATTCCTTTCGGCCTGAACGCACGTCAAATGAACGCTTGGATGTACGAAGGCAACGGCTTGAAGCTGTTCCGTGAGTTCTATGCCAAAGTGGGTATCGTCAATTTCCCAATGGGCAACACAGGCGTTCAAATGGGCGGCTGGTATCGCAAAGAGATCAAATCTTTGGCCGACATGAAGGGCCTCAAATTCCGTATTGGCGGTTTTGGCGGACAGGTTTTGCAACCTCTGGGTGTTGTGCCCCAAAACATTCCTGGCGGCGAGATTTATCAAGCCCTGGAAAAAGGCACTATCGATGCAGCCGAGTGGGTTGGCCCTTATGACGACCAGAAATTGGGTCTGAACAAAGTTGCACCAAACTACTACTTCCCAGGTTTCTGGGAAGTGGGCCCGCAGTTGGCTTTGTACGTCAACCAAAAGGTTTATGACGGTTTGTCAAGCGAGTACAAGGCCATCATTGAATGCGCCTCTACTTATGCTGGCACCGACATGATTGCTAAGTACGACTACAAAAACCCAGCTGCATTGAAGACCCTCATTGGTCAAGGCGCCAAGTTGCGTCAGTTCCCAAGAGAAGTGATGGACGCTGCCTTCAAGTCTTCGCAAGAAGTCTACTCAAACTTGAACAACACCAACCCTGAGTGGAAAAAAATCTTTGCCGATTACTCCAACTACCGTCGTGAAGCCAATCAGTGGTTCAGCTTGGCTGAATCCAGCATGAACAACTTCATGGAACGCCAGAAGCTGTAATTCAAAG
>JAPLPO010000072.1 GCA_026400155.1 Burkholderiales bacterium
ACTTCCATGTCATAGGGTTGCAACAACGCACAGCCTTGAGCGTCCCAGTAAGACTGCAGTTTCAAAATAATTTGTTGGAAGGTCAACATGGCTTAAAAAAGAGAGGGCCCCCAAACAGCGGCGGCAACCCTTGATTTTAAAGCGAGCGCGTGCCAGAGCGCCGAGAAAACACGCCTAAAACCAGAACTATTGCAGCGCAAAGCCACCAAAGTGGCGCCAAGCCCCACCGCGAAGTCCACTGGGCGTAGGGCGTGAGGCCCGAGCGACCCTCAAACTCAATCACCAAAGCGCCTCGCGTGAACGGCGGCAAGGACTCGCGCACGGTGCCTTGCGCATCGACCCAGCCCGTTAAACCGGTGTTGGTGGCACGAATGATGGGCCGTTGAAATTCCAGTGCGCGCATGCGCGAAATGGCCACATGCTGCGCAATGGCCGTGGTGTCGTCAAACCATGCCAAATTGCTCATGTTGACCAAGACGGTAGGCGCCTCTTCGGGCTTGGCAAAGTAGCGTGCCACTTCTTCACCAAATAAATCTTCGTAGCAAATTTGGGGCAGCAAACGCTGGCCTTGCCACTTGAAAACGCTGGAGGGTGGGCGGTCTTGCGCAAAGTCGCCCAAGGGCATGTTCATCATGCGCACAAACCACTGAAAAAAGGGCGGCACATATTCACCAAAGGGCACCAAGTGGTGTTTGTCGTATCGGTAGTTGACGTCTGCTGGGCCCAGTGTCAGCACAGAATTGCTGTAGCCCACGCCGGGTCCACCCATCGGAATACCCACCAAAGCAGCTTGCGGTGTGGCGGACAACTGCGCGGATGCATTGGGGGGCGCGTATTTGTCTTTCAGCACTTGCCAGTAAGCAGGCGCGAGCTGTTGAGGCAACACCGGAATGGCGGTTTCTGGCGTGACCACGAGTGGCTCCGAATTGGCCAGAAGTTGCTCGGCATACCAACTCAATGCTTGCTGCACACCCTGCCCCGGAATGAATTTTTCGTCTTGTGGAATATTGCCTTGCAGCAGCCGCACTTTCAATTTGCCTGCGGCCTGTGTGAATTCGGGCGCAGCTTGTTGAAGACCCAGAGGAACAAGCACAGCCACCATGAGCACGCCCACGCTGAGCATCTGCCAGGCCCGTGTTCGACCGGCCATGAGGCCCGAAACAAGCAGCGGAACGCCCATGGCCAAACAGGCTGCAATGAACCCAATGCCATAAACGCCAATCCATGGGGCATAGCCCGCCAAGCTGCTTTCCAGATGCGCGTAGCCACCCGCCCCCCAAGGGAAGCCCGTAAAAAGCTGACCGCGGCACAGCTCGGCCAAAGTCCAAAGGGCAGCAAACAAGAGCAGGCCTGCCAGCGCGCGTTTGAACTCTGGCATGGCAGAGCGCCTGTCATTCAAGCGTCCGTCATTCAAGTGCGCAGACAACATCCAGCGCCTGAACAAGGCCACCCACACAGCACCAGCTGCCGCAAAATAAAGCGACAGCGCCGCTGCCAAAAGCAGCACCGCCAATGCGGACAGCCAAGGCGGCAAGCCGCCGTAGCGATGCATCGACACATACAACCAGCCCCAAGTGGCCACCATGGCACTGCACGCAAAAAGAGCACTCAGCAAAGCACCTTGCCGCCATGCATGGACTTCTTGGTTTGCCCTTGACAACAGCAGCGCCGCCAAGACACCCAAGCTGGCGCACTGCAAAAAGCCTGAACTCACACCGGCCACGCCTAGGCCACTGCCCAACACCGAGGCGGGCCAGGCCATTGAAAAACCGTGTACCACACCCGCTGCAACTGACAGGGCCAGGCGCCACATGATCTTTATTTTTTCAAGTTGGGAGTGGGGGAGACTTTGAACCAACGCACCGCACCACCGCGCGTGTGCAAGACCACAAAATCCAAGCCCGACAAGCTGAACTTCTCACCGCGTTTGGGCACGTGTCCCATTTCGTGCGCAACCAGTCCACCGATGGTGTCGAAGTGGTGGTTTTCTTCGTCTGTGACTTCGGGGTTGAGCTGCACGCCAAAGGCTTCCGAGACACGCTCGAGCGATGTGTCACCGCTCACGCGGTACGTTTGATCGGCCAAACCAAAGATGTCGCCGGCCTCTTCTTCAATGTCAAACTCGTCTTCAATTTCGCCCACAATTTCTTCAAGCACGTCTTCAATGGTGATCAAACCTGCGGTGCGGCCAAACTCATCTATGACGATGGCCAGGTGCTGGCGGTTGTCTCGAAACTGCCTGAGCAAATCGTTCAAGCCTTTGCTTTCCGGCACAAACACGGCGGGCCTGAGCAAAGCGCGAATGTTGAGCTCGGGTGCGCGCTGAAGCTTTAACAAATCCTTGGCCATCAAGATGCCAATGATGTTTTCGCGGTCGTCTTCATACACAGGAAAACGCGAATGCGCTGTGTCAATCACTTGGTGCAGCAACTCGTCAAAGGGCGCATCGATGGACAGCAAATCCATGCGCGGTGCGGCCACCATGGCATCCCCCGCCGTCATGTCTGCCATGCGAATCACGCCCTCCAGCATGAAGCGGCTTTGTGCGTTGATAATTTTGTTGTCTTCGGCTTCGACCAGCGTCTCGATGAGCTCGTCTTTGGAGTCGGGACCGGGGTGAAGAAACTCAGCCAGTTTTTGGAGAAATGAGCGTTTGTCTTCTCGTTCGTTCAAACGCGCAGGATGGGGGTCGGACACAGGTGGATTGGCATGGCGCCGTTGTTGCAGAACCTCTAGGATAGCGGATTAAACGCTAGATTTGTGACGGGATTCACGAACCCCTTTTCGCACTTCCTGTAATGTCTGAAGAAATTGAGAGAACTGCTTGGCGCGGGCCTTGATATGAAAGTCCACATCGGCCATGCCCTCCTCGATGAATTCGTTCACTTGGCTGTCAATGTTGGCCATTGGCAGGCTGAGGTAAGCATCACTTTCGCTGCCATCGCGCTCAACCCGAGCGCCCGCTTTTCGAGCAATTTTGAGCATGGGGGTGTTTTCGCTCAAGGCATGGATGAACAGCAAGGCAACGCCCTGATTGCGCGCGTGCATCACAGCCCGCTCAAACAAACGCGCGCCCAAGCCGCGGCCGCGCATTTTCTGATCGACGGAGACCCCAAATTCGGCGCAGGTGGCCCATTGGGGGTCTACCGAAAAGGCCAAATGGGCCATGGCCACAATTTCCAAGCGCCGGTTGAAAACACCATAGATGTCATCCCGGCCAAAATTGAGTTTGGCCACGTAATGGTCTATTTGTTCGTCGGTGACAGCGTAGCCAAAACGCAAATACCGGTCGTGTGGCTCCAAGCTTTTCAAATGCGCACTGATTTTGGGTTGGTGCTTGGTACTCAAAATGCGAACAGGGACCCACCGCATCCAGCGGCGCCAGAGAGATTTTGAGAAAGCAGTGAATGGAATCATAGGGTTTACCCGCATTCTTGCACAACTCTGCCATCTTGTCTGTGCGCTGTTGCAATTTGCGCTTTGATGTTGCTTGTCGCTCAGCGGACAAAAATAGCCTTTTGCAATCCCTGTCAGGGGTAATGCCTCATGGCGACGGCACCTCGGATTGACGACAATGCCTACATTCCGAGGAGCAGTACATGGACAAGATTTGGCTGAAGAATTACCCCGCCAACGTGAAGCACGAAATCGACCCCAATGAATATGGTTCATTGACCGATTTGCTCAATCAGGCCTTTCAAAAGCATGGCGACACACCCTTTTCTGTTTGCATGGAAAGGTGGATGACCTATCGGGAGTTAGACCAACTGTCGCAGGCTCTGGGCGCATGGTTTCAGGCGCAAGGCTTTCAGCCTGGCGACCGCATTGCCTTGATGTTGCCCAATATTCCTCAGTTTGCGGTCACCATGGCAGCCATCTTGCGTGCCGGCTACACCTGCGTCAATGTCAACCCCTTGTACACCGCACGCGAGCTTCAACATCAATTGAAAGACTCTGGCGCATCGGCCATTGTGATCTTGGAAAACTTTGCTTCCACTTTGAGCGAAGTGATTGAACACACGCAAGTTAAGCACACCGTCTTGGCATCGATGGGCGATTTGTTGGGTCCCTTTTATCGCCGATGGATCACTTTTGCGGTTCGCCATTTGGCCAAAATGGTGCCCGAGTTTGAATTGCCCTTGGGTGACAAGCACCAGGTAAGCTCGTTCAAGCAAGCCATTGCGGCGGGTCGCAACATGAGTTTCAGATCCGTGTCGCAGTCGCTGGATGACATTGCTTTCTTGCAATACACCGGCGGTACCACCGGCTTGTCCAAAGGCGCCGTGCTGACTCACCGCAATATTGTGGCGGCCATTTTGCAAGCGGAAACTTGGTTTGCGCCCGCCCTGCAACGTCTGCCCGATTTGCGCAAAGTCAATAGCATTGCCGCACTGCCGCTGTATCACATCTTTGCATTGACGCTTTGCTTTTTGGCCATTCGACAAGGCTCGCACCTCACCTTGGTGCCCAACCCGCGAGACTTTGCCAAGTTCATTGAAACCCTGAAAATGCGGCCCTTCCACCTGCTGCCTGGCGTGAACACTTTGTTCAATGCCTTGATGCAACACCCCATGTTCAAAACGATTGATTTTTCTAACCTGTGCCTCACACAAGCAGGGGGTATGGCGGCGTCTGAAGGTACCGCCCGTGCTTGGCAAGCCGCCACAGGCAGCGCCATGATTGAAGGCTGGGGCATGAGTGAAACCTGTGCCATTGGTACCAACAATCCTGTGACGCAAACTTCATTCAGTGGCTCCATTGGCTTGCCTTTGCCCGGCATTGAAATGGCCATCAAAGACGACGATGGCAAGAGCTTGGCCCAAGGCGAGTCGGGTGAAATTTGTATTCGCGGCCCCAACGTCATGGTGGGCTATTACAAGCAAGAAGAAGAAACACGCAAAGCCTTCACGCCCGATGGTTTCATGCGCACGGGCGACGTGGGCATCATGGATGAAAAAGGATTTTTCAGAATTGTCGATCGCAAGAAAGACATGATCATTGTGAGCGGCTTCAACGTGTTCCCCTCCGAATTGGAAAACGTCATTTCGCTGTGCCCCGGCGTGGTGGAGTGTGCTGCCATTGGCATTCCCGATGCCATGCAAGGCGAAACCATCAAGGTCTTTGTGGTGCGGGGCGACAGCATGCTCACCGAAGATGCCGTGGCCAAGTATTGCCACGACAACCTCACAGGCTACAAGCGACCCAAGTACATTGAGTTCAGAGATGAATTGCCCAAGTCCAACGTTGGCAAAATTTTGCGACGCGAACTCAGAAGCAGTACGCACTGAACGCTTGATAAAAATTTAACCAGGTCTGATAGATTGGCACCTGATCAATCACTGAACATCCCCGGACTGCAAGTTTTTGAGCGGGGCTGGCTGTCTGCCAACAACATCCTTTTTACCGATGAGCATTCGGCCACACTGGTAGACAGTGGCTATGTGACGCATCAGTCGCAAACTTTGATGCTCGTGCAAAACGCATTGAATGGCAGACCCCTAGACCGCTTGGTAAACACGCACTTGCACAGCGACCACTGTGGTGGCAATGCCATTTTGCAGGCAAGTTATGCCAACATCAGCACGCACATTCCCCCTGGCGAATCAAAAGCGGTGGCTGTTTGGGATGAAGCCGCATTGAGCTACCAACCCACGGGCCAACTGTGCCCCCGTTTTCAATTCGATGGATTGCTCCAGCACGGGCAAGTGCTTCAAATGGCCAATTTAGATTGGCAGGTTTTGGCAGCGCCAGGGCACGACCCTCACTCCGTTATTTTGTTTGAAGCTTCGAAGCGCATCCTTATTTCTGCGGATGCTTTGTGGGCCAATGGCTTTGGCGTTGTGTTTCCGGAGTTGGAAGGCGTGTCTGCATTCAATGAAGTGAGCCAGACACTCGATTTGATTGAGTCGCTTCAAGCCAAGTGGATCATTCCAGGTCATGGCGCTATTTTTCAAGATGTTGACAGCGCCTTGGCTGTGGCCAGAAAGAAGCTGGATGGGTTTGTGCAAAACCCTGAAAAACATGCACGCTATGGCGCCAAGGTTTTGTTGAAATACAAATTGTTGGAATTGCACCAAGTTGCAAGCGCCGATTTTATGAAGTGGGCAACTGGCATTCGCTACATTCAAACCCTACACCTCACGCATGCACCTCACATGAGCGTTCAAGATTGGGTTCATGATCTCTTGAAAGATTTGCAGCGCAGTCAAGCGCTCGCCATGCAAGACAATTTGATTGTCAATTTATAACAGCTGAAAAAAGTAGGCCAAAAAAAACGCCCCATATTTCTATGGGGCGTTTCTCGCTATAAGAGCCTGACAATGTCCTACTTTCACACGGGAACCCGCACTATCATCGGCGCTAAGTCGTTTCACTGTCCTGTTCGGGATGGGAAGGAGTGGTACCAAC
>JAPLPO010000071.1 GCA_026400155.1 Burkholderiales bacterium
CGGGGGAACTGGCCCGATCGGCTGTGAGTGTGTCTCTGAATATTTCGACAACCCGCGTCACGGCTGTCACGCTAGAGCCGCGCGGCGTGGTTGCCGATTGGGACAGCGGCCGCGAGGAATTGACGGTTTGGATGGGCACTCAGGTGCCGCACATGATGCAAAGTGTGTTGGCCAGGCATCTGCGCCTTGCAGAGAATCGGGTGCGTGTGGTGGGGATGGAAACTGGCGGTAGTTTCGGTTTGAAAATTCACACCTATCCCGACGAGTTTGCCGCTGTCATGTTGTCTAGGTTGCTAGGCCGTCCGGTGAAGTTTATGGCCGACCGACTCGAATCATTCAGCAGTGATGTTCACGCCCGAGCGCACACCGCGCGGGTTGAAATTGCGGTCTCATCAGACCATCAAATTCGAGCCTTTGGTGTCGATGGGTTGCTGGGCATCGGTGCGTATTCCAAGCATCCCCGCGGCAGCGTGAACGAGGTGCGCCACGTGGTCAACCTGCTGGGTGCTCCTTACCAATTTGCAGCCTTGCATGCGCATGTGCGCGTTGCTTTTCAAAACAAAACGCCCTATGGCATGTACAGAGGTGTGGGGCATCCCATTGTGTGCCTGCTTACAGAAATGGCTGTGGAGTGCGCCGCTCGCAAACTCAAAGTAGATCCGGTTGAATTTCGTTTTCAAAACTACCGCGCCGATGCGGATTACCCGGCTGAGCTGCTGTCGGGCACCAAATTAGAAGCGCTGTCGCACGAGGCTTGCTTGCGCCAATTGGTGAGCTTGATGGACTATCCTGCGCTGCGCCAAGCGCAGGCAAAAGCATTGGCCGAGGGCCGTTACCAAGGCATTGGGTTTGCCACCTTTGTCGAAAATTCAAACCATGGCTCTGCCACCTACGGCCGAGGCGGAGCGCCTATTGCTGCCAACGATGGATGCACCGTTCGATTGCAAGTCGATGGCACTGTGCTTTGTACCAGTGGCGCAACCGATACGGGGCAAGGCACTGAAACGGCACTGACGCAAATTGTGGCGCACACTTTAGATCTGCCGCTGTCAGATGTTCGCATGCAGTTGGGTGACACAGCTGCTGCACCAGTGAGTGGTGGCAACTGGGGCTCAAGAGGCACGGGTGTGGCTGGCGAGGCCGCTTTGCAATCCAGCCTGGCACTCAAAGAAGAGGTGCTGCGATGCGCCAGTGTTTTGTGGGAAGTTCCCCAAGACCGCATTCGCCTGCAAGGCAAACAACTGCTTGATGTGCTGGGCGGCCAAGTGCTTGGTACGCTGGCGCAGCTTTGCCAGGCGGCCTACGTGCGGCCAGACTTGTTCAAGTCAGGCCCGGTTCCGCAATTGGCAGTGACCTGCTTTTATGCGCAGCGTGAATACGATGGTGGCATTTACACCAATGGTGTGCAGGCCAGCTGGGTCGAGGTTGATGTCCACACAGGTTGCGTGCGTTTGCTCAAGCACTGGATTGTTGACGATTGCGGTGTTGTCATTAACCCGGCGCTGGCTGATGAGCAGTTGCGCGGTGCGGTGGTGCAGGGCATTGGCCAGGCATTGTTGGAGGGTTGTCTGTATGACGATCAAGGGCAATTGATGAACGCCACCATGGCCGAGTACCTCACGCCCATGGCTGGCGAAATGCCAGACATTTGCGTGGGCCATGTGGTCACGCCCACCCAATCTTCTAAACTGGGGGCCAAGGGTGTGGCTGAAGCGGGAATCACTGGTGCCATTGCGGCGGTGGTCAATGCGGTCAACGACGCGCTATTTCCGCTCAATGGACAGGTCACTGATTTGCCAGTCACCCCAGATCGTATTTTGAAAGCCATCGGCGTGATTCACTGATTTTTAAACGGAGGAGTTATGAAATTGATCCAGGTTCGCAAAAAAATTCTCAACATCGAAACCACCTACCACGAAGGGGGTGAAGCTGCGCAAACACCACTGCAAATTGGTGTGATCGCCGTGGTGGTCAACAATCCATTTGCGGGGCGATTTGCCGATGCCAATGAGTTGGCGGAGTTTGTCAAACAAGGCCGCAACTTGGCCAATGAAATGGTGCTCGAGTTGGTGGCTGCATTGGGTGGCGCAAGCAACATTGAGACCTACGGCAAAGGCGCTATTGTGGGCGTCAATGGCGAGCTCGAGCATGGCGCCACATGGCATGAAGCGGGTGGTTGGGCCATGCGGGCCGTGTTGACCAACGCCAAGTCTATTGTGCCAGCCAGCAAATTTGTGGGCTCGGCGGGCAGTCGATTGCATGTTCCGCTGCACCACATCGAAGCTTGCTATGTGCGCAGCCACTTCAATACCGCTGAGGTCAGTGTGTCCGATTCACCTCGTCCCAACGAATTGCTGTTTGCACTGGCCATGTCGACCGGTCCTCGCGTTCATGAGCGCTTGGGTGGTTTGCGTGTCGAGCAGATTTCTGTGGGCGATGGTCAGCGATAAAGCGACTTCTGCAGACAACCAGAGTTTGAACTTATGAGAATTTTGATTTATGGCGCCGGCGCCATTGGCAGTGACTTGGGTGCTTTGCTCAGCGCCAGTGGTGAGGATGTTCAATTGTTGGCTCGCGGTGCGCAGTTGGCGGCCTTGCAAGCCAATGGCGTCACTGTGGAGTACCAAGGTCAGCCAAGTGTTCAGGTACCCGTCAAAGCGCTGTCTGCCGAAGAATGCAGCGGGCCCTTTGATTTGATTTTTGTTACTCTGAAGTCGACTCAGCTGGCTGCCGCTGCCAAGTCCATCGTATCTTTTTTGGCGCCCGACGGTGTGATGGTGATGATTCAGAACGGACTGCCTTGGTGGTACTTTGATGGCGTTGAGTCAGCCCATCAAGGCGCGCGTCTGTCTTGCCTAGATCCTGATGGTTTGCTCCAGCGCGAAGTACCCTTGAACCAAGTGGTCGGTGCCGTGATCTATCGGCCGGTGACGCAAACAGCACCTGGGCAAATATTTTTGCCCAAAGTCATGCCGCCCAAACTGCAGATTGGTGAAGTTGACAATCAGCTTTCGAAGAGGATTCAAATCATTGCAGATTTGGTCAGTAGAGCCGGCCTGCCCACTGAAGCGACGCAGGATATCAGGCGCGCCAAGTGGCCTCAATCACGCAGTCGTCACCGGGCTATATCGTTCAAAGCGCATTGGCCGCTGACATGGTGGGTTTGATGATGCAAGAAGGAAGTGCAGTGGCTCGCAGCGTTGGCATTGATATCAAGGTTGATCCGGTGGCCGAGTTAGAGCGTGTGCGACACAATGTGGCGCAACAACCGTCCATGCTTCAAGACGTTCGTGCAGGTCGACCAATCGAGTTTGATGCCATCATGAATGTCGTTGTCGAAATGGCGCAACTCACGGGTGTGTCTGTGCCGACGCTGAAGTCGGTTGCGGCCATGCTGGATGTTCTGAATGCCGGGGTGATTCGCCAAGGACAGGGCATTGGGTTTTTGGGCAACAAATAATTGGGGTCAGATCAACATTAATTTGGTCAATCAGTGAGGGCTGAAGGCAAGGGGGGCTTCCTCATACTGGAGTACCAGAAATCGTTCAGCCCCCCTTGCCTTCAGCCCTCACTGATTGGAAATTAATGTTGATCTGACCCCAATTATTTAAAGGCGCATGTCCAAGGACAGATTTAGCTGGGGTTTGGCATAACGATCGGAGCGCACGTAATCGCCATTGGCATACTGCGTGAAGTTGGTGCCGTTGGGTGGGCCAAATTGTTGAACGCCTGCGCTGGCTGCGGCTCTGAAGGACATGGTGGGACTCAAGAACATCATTGCAAACAAGTCGATGCTGCGAGCTGAAGAGCGTTTGACAAGCTGGTCAACAGTCTGGCGTGTTTCATAGCCAGGTGTGTAGCTCAAGTTGCCGCCAACGCTCAAAGGCAAGCCCGCAATCCGTTGATCAAAGCCAAAGTTGGCAGACCAGGGTTGTTGGCCATCCAAGCGGTTGTTGGGCCCATTCAGGGCAGCGATGCTTGAGTTGTAAATGCTCAGAGAAGTTCGGATGTTCAGCGCCTTGGCAGTGCCTAGCAAAGTGGGCATCAAATCGGAAGCGCGACCTCTCAACTCAAACTCAAGCCCACTGGTGACAGCGTCTGAAAAGTTTTGTGGCTGCGAAATCCAACGTGGCGCATTGGCCCAGCTCACTGTGCGCAGCTCAGTCACATTTCTCACCACATTGGTGAGGTTGCGATGAAAGATGCCGACACTGAAAATGCCGTCATTGCTTAAATAATTTTCATAGGCAATGTCAAGGCCCGTTGCGAGTTCTGGTGTGAGGGCAGGGTTACCCATCCGGTCGGGGGCCAGCGGGGTGTTGGTGAGGTTGGTGTTGGTGAATGCCCCGTTGATCTGGGGTCTGGCAAGCAATGTGTTCAGACCTGGCGCTTTGTAGCTTCGTGTCAAGCTAGCACGGATCATGTCGCGACTTTTTGGGTTGAACTTGTAGGTCACATGGGCAAGCGGCGACAACACACTGCTTTCGTTGCGCACGGGGGAGGCTGTGGTGGCGCTTTCAGAAATAATGCGCTCATTGCGCAAACCTAAATAGAGCTGCCACTGCGGTGAAATTTCCCACTCGTCTTGAATGTAAAAAGCTTGCCTGCGCACTTGCGCTTCAAAGGGTTGACCTTCAAAGCTTGGCAACAAAGCATTGCCAGCCGCATCGGTGGTGGTTCGGCGTTCAAGACGATCTCTGTTCTCTAGATCCCAGCCTGCAGTCAATGAGTGCGAGTTACCCAGCAAGTGGCTGTATTTGCCAGACTGCGTGATGGCATCGTCTTGATTGCTGCCTACGGTATTGAGTTGCAAGGCGCCTGAGCGCAAATTGCGCGAGTCGAAAGCAGAACGTCCTTGCTGGAAGCCTGCTTTGATTTCAATGCGTTGGTCTGGGCTGAAACGGTTAACCCAAGTTAAGTTGCCGCGTCGATTTTCCCAATAACCATCTTGCAGGGAATTGTCGTCAAAAACGGGGCTGCCAGAAATGGCGCGGTTGAGATAATCGGTGCGGAAGTTCCAAAAGCCTTTTTGGAAAAATGTTGCAACAGAAAGAGTTTGCTCGTCGCTGAATTTAAAGTTAAAGCGCGGGGCAATGTTGTAGCCCCAGCCCCATGAAGTTCCAGTGCCTATTTGTTCAGACACGGCGGGCTTTCCATCAGTGCCCTCCATTTGACGGTCTATGTTGGTGCGAACCTGGCGATCCCATTCAAACAGCGACACCGGCAGGGACATGTTGAAGGGCCCCTTCGATTCGCTGATCGAATAGTTCATGTTGGCCATGGGCCTGTCGCGGCCGTTGACAAGTCCAAGGCGCAAACTTTTTTGTGAACTGCGCGGAGCTTCTTTCAAGATGATGTTGATCGTGCCAGCCACGGCTTGAGCACTTTGATCTGCTGTTGGTGCGCGCAGAACTTCAATGCGCTCAATTTGCGAGGGACTGAGTTGGTCTAGGTTAAAACCTTGAGGGGCGGGATCGCCATTGATCAGAATTTGAGTGTAGCCAGCACCAAGGCCACGCATGCGAGGGCCACCCGAGCTAACATTCACGCCTGGCAGGCGGCGCATCACATCGAGTACGTTGGTATCGCCAAAGCGATCGAGTTCTTCGCGACCATAGATCTGTTTGGCCACACTGGCCGCACGCCTGAGTTCGGTAGAACCTTGCCGACCCACAATCTCAACGCGTTGGATAACGCTGGGTTGTGGGGCAGTGGTGGTTTCGGCTTGTCCGCCAATGCTGCTGTCTTGGGCCCAAACGCTGATTGGCGCTGTCAGGGCAGCCAATGCCATCCACGTGGCGGGCTGACGCGTGATCATGCCAATGGGGTCAAGCCAAGCGTCATGGGTGGATAAGCTTTTCATGGAATGGGACTTTTAAAAATGTATTGAAATAGTTCTTGTTTTTGCAACTGAACTTGGCTGCACCAGCCAGCCATGCGAGTTCAAAAATAGGCAAAACAGGTATTATGCAAATTATTACAAATCTAATCACTAAATGATGAAATTTATAAACTTCAATTGCTGTTTTGTTGGTTTGTGCCTGTCTTTTTCTGTCTTTGCCCAATCGGGCAAGCCCTTTCACTTTGCCGGCATTGATATTCCCCCACCATTGTCAGCACAAAATGTGCAAGACGTTTATTGGGGTGTCACCGTCAATGATCCCTACAGATTTTTAGAGCAAGTCAAAGACCCAACGGTTGTGACGTGGATGAAAGGACAGGCTGATGCAACAGAATCCATTTTGAAGCAAATTCCTGGAAGAGCTTCCATCATGGCGTCTCTGAAGGAAAAAGACTCTGTGGGTGGTACTGTGATTACGGCCATCACCCGAACCGAATCGGGGCGCTGGTTTTATTTGAAACGCGAGCAAGGCCAATCGCAAGCCAAGCTGGTTTGGCGTGATGGGGTGGCAGGTGAGGAGCGGCTTTTGGTTGATCCAGAAGCAGTGACCAAAGAAAAAGGCATACCGCATGCCATTCAAAGTTTCCATCCATCTCCCGATGGTAAATTGCTGGCCTACGGCATGCATGCATCAGGTTCTGAAATTGGCCACATGCATGTGATTGAAGTAGCAACGGGCAAACAGCTCTTGCCGCCCATTGACCGCGTTCGATTTGCAGGCGCCAGTTGGCGCAAAAATGGATCGGGTTTGTTCTTTTCGCGTCTGCGGCCTGGCTTTGAGTCGATGCGCTCGACAGAGCGATTTGCAGACACTGGGCGTTATTACTTGGATTTGAATCAGCCCAATCCAGACAAGCTGATCTTCAATGCGTCGATGTATGCCGAACTCAATTTGCCAAGCTTTGCAACAGGCTATGTGCAAGAGTTGCCTGGCACCGATTTGGCAGGCATGGTGGTGTACTTTGGGGTTGACAGGCGCTTGGCCATGTTCGTAGCCAATTTGGATGAGGTGATGAATGGCAAAGCCAAGTGGCGCGAAGTTTTCAATCAAACGGCCGACGTTCGCGAAGTTGATAT
>JAPLPO010000114.1 GCA_026400155.1 Burkholderiales bacterium
AAATGGCTAAGGGGAAGGTTCCCTGAAGAGACAAAAGCACTGGGTTCTCCGGTATGGTTCGGGTACGCCCCAGCACGCGCAAGCTTCACCTTGATAGGCTAACTTTGTGGCTGCTTTTGAAGGGAAATGGCTTGTTGTGAGCGGGTGCGTACAGGTTGATGCGGGAAAGCCTCTCATTATAGCCGCGACTATTCCCTAACCCAAGCTTGTAGCCGCTGATTTTTTCAAATGATCAGGCATGCCTTGGCTCTGATTCACAGGCTGGCTGTGGCGCTGGCGTGCAAACAGATGGCAGCGGCCGTTGCCACGTTCAAAGATTCCTCACCACCCGGCTGCGCAATGCGAACCTTTTGCTGAACCATGACCATCAACTCAGGCGATACGCCCTGCCCTTCATGGCCCATGACCCACGCGCACTTCTGAGGCAACTGACCCTGCTGAACCAACTCATGCAAAAAAGGACATCTTCCAAACTGGCTGCCTCGATCAGGCGTAAACCAAAATGCGCCCCCATGCCAGCGCGCAAAACCTTGGGCGACCACAAACCCGCAGTGCCTTTGATGGCCACCACTTGTTTGAAACCAAAGGCGGATGCGCTGCGCAAAATGGCGCCCACATTGCCGGCATCTTGCAGGCGGTCTAAAACGACCGGGGCTGATTGAAGGTCTAACTCTGGGGCTAGGGGCAGCGTCAACAAGAAACCCATCTTGGCGGGCGACTCAAGCCCACTCAAACCTGCGAACAAATCGTCTGGCACTGTCCACACTTCAGAGGCACATTGAGTCCACTCAAATTCTGAAGCTTGCCAAATGGATTCTGAAAAAATGGCCAGCTCGGGCTTCACACCACGGGCCAGTGCAGCCCTGCAAAGGTGATCGCCCTCCAGCCACACCAAACCCAATTTGCGATAAGCCTGTGAGTCTTGCGCCAAACGGCGAATGGTTTTCAAACGCGGGTTGTCTTTGGAGGTAATGAGCTTCATGATTTTTGAAACGCCAAAATAGCTTGCGTCACAGGAGCAAATGTTTTGCGGTGAAACGGTGTGGCCCCCAAAGTTTGCAACGCCTTCAGATGAACAGCAGTGCCGTAACCTTTGTGGGCATCAAAGCCATAGTCTGGATACTGCCGGTGCATTTCTTCGCACATGCGGTCGCGGTGTACCTTGGCCAAGATAGAGGCTGCCGAAATTTCTTGCACTTTTTCGTCGCCCTTCACAATGGCTTCTGCGCGCACATCCAAGATGGGCAGTCGATTGCCGTCCACGTACACCAAGGTAGGCTTCAATCGCAAAGCCTCCACAGCCCTTTGCATGGCCAGCATGGTTGCTTGCAAAATATTCAGCGAGTCGATCTCCTCAACACTGGCTTCGGCAATGGCAAAACACAATGCTTTTGCGCGAATTTCGTCGAACAAGCGGTCTCGTGTTTTGGCAGTTAATTTTTTGGAGTCAGCCAAACCTTTGATTGGCTTCAGATCATCCAAAATGACTGCGGCAGCAACCACAGGACCGGCCAAAGGGCCGCGCCCAGCCTCGTCCACGCCGGCCAACAAACCGGGGGCATCCCAAGCCAAGCTCACTTGCTCAGGCTTTGACAAGCGTTTGGATCGCATGGGCGCAAAGGCTAGGTGTGTCGCGCAACAAAGACGCGTGCATGGTTTCAAAACGACCCACCAAGGCTTTGGCCTTGTCGGGCGAACGCAGCCAGTCTAAAACAGCATCAGACATGTTGGACGGCGTGGCCTGGTCTTGCAAAAGTTCGGGCACACAAAATTCTTGCGCCAAGATGTTGGGCAAACCCACCCAAGGCTGCAGTTTTTTGCGCTTCATCATTTGCCAACTGAGCCAGTTCATGTTGTAAGCAATGACCATGGGTTTTTTAAACAATGCCGCTTCGAGTGTGGCGGTGCCGCTGGCAATGAGGGTGACATCACAAGCTGCCAACGCAGCATGAGATTGACCCTTCAAAATTTGCACTTGGCTTGCGCCAACTTTGTCTCGAATGCTCTCGATGCGCGCCATCATGGAGGGCATGGCAGGCAATACAAACTGCAAATTGGGCTGTTGTTGACTGAGCAACAGGGCCGCTTGAAAAAACCGTTCGGCCAAATACGTGATTTCAGATTCACGACTCCCCGGAAGCATTGCCACAACGGGTCGGCCGGGATCTAGCTTCAAGTCATGGCGGGCTTTGCGTGTGTCCACATGCATGGGAATGGCTTGCGCCAAAGGATGACCCACATACGTGGCTGCAATGCCGTGCGCATGGAGCAAATCGGTTTCAAACGGAAAAATACAAAGCACATGGTCGACGCTTTGCTTGATTTTTTCAATGCGCTCAGCACGCCATGCCCAAATTGAAGGACACACAAAATGCACGGTAGGGATGCCTGCTTGTTTTAAATCGCGCTCTAAGTCGAGGTTGAAATCGGGCGCATCAACGCCCACAAACACTTTTGGAGGGTGGGCCAACAGTTGTTCTTTGAGCTGTTTGCGAATGCCCACAATTTCTCGGTAGTGGCGCAACACTTCAACATAACCACGAACTGCCAATTTGTCGGAGGGCCACAAGGCGTTAAATCCTTGCGCTTGCATGCGCGGGCCGCCAATACCGTACAAATTGGCGCTTGGCCATTGCACTCGAATGCCCTGCATCATCAAGCCCGCCAGCAAGTCGCCCGAAGTTTCCCCGGCTACCATGGCCATGGAAAAAGCCCCATCAGGGGCTTTTGAAAGCGAGGAGGCACTGGCAGTTTGCACCACTTATCTCACAATGCCGCGCTCGGGCGAAGCACCTTGCAAGAAGCCGAGCATCATGTCGACATCGGCTTTGGCTTCAGGGTACTTGAGCGTGAGCAACTCAATTTCAGATTGGGCTTGTGCCAAGGTGAGCTGCTGGCGATACAAGCTTTTGTGCATGGCCTTCACGGCCGCTATTCTTTCGGGCGAAAAACCGCGGCGGCGCAAACCTTCAAAGTTCATGGACCGGGCTTGTGCAGGTTGACCTTGCGCCATGACAAACGGCGGCAAATCTGCAAACAGCAAAGAGTGCATGGCTGTGAAGCTGTGTGCACCCAAACGGCAAAATTGGTGAACCACGGTAAAGCCGCCCAAGATCACCCAATCGCCCACATGCACATGCCCGGCCAACTGGGCACTGTTGGCAAAGATGGTGTGGTTGCCTACGTGGCAGTCGTGTGCCAAATGAACGTAGGCCATGATCCAATTGTCATTGCCCAGCCGAGTCACGCCAGTATCGCCTGGCGAACCAATGTTGAAGGTGCAAAACTCGCGAATGGTGTTGCGATCGCCAATGACCAACTGGCAAGGTTCGCCGGCGTATTTCTTGTCTTGGGGCACTGCGCCCAAAGAATTGAACTGAAATATCTTGTTGTCTTTGCCAATGGTGGTGTGCCCCTCAATGACGCAATGGCTGGCCACCGTGGTGCCGGCATCGATGCGAACATGAGGGCCAATGACCGTGTAAGGTCCTACCGTGACGCTGCTGTCAAGCTGGGCAGCCGGGTCGACAATGGCAGTTGAATGAATGCGGGTCATAAACTTCTAGGGCGGATTGTTTAGGCAATCTTGCGCATGGTGCACATGAGTTCGGCTTCTACCGCAATTTCATCGCCCACTTTGGCACGCGCCTTGAATTTGAAAATACCTGATTTCATTCGATCCAATTCAACTTCCAAAATGAGCTGGTCGCCAGGCTCAACAGGCCTTTTGAAGCGTGCGCCATCAATGCCCGCAAAGTAATAAACCGTTTTTTCATCTGGCGTTTCACCCAAGGTGTCGAATGCCAACAAGGCGGCGGCTTGGGCCAAGGCCTCCAACATGAGAACACCGGGCATGACGGGTCGGGAAGGAAAGTGGCCTGTGAAATAAGGCTCATTGACGGAGACATTTTTCAAAGCTTTGATGCGCACGCCTTTTTCAATTTCTAAGACACGGTCCACCAACAAAATGGGGTAGCGGTGCGGCAGCTGTTTGAGAATTTGGTAGATGTCCATCATGATTTAGGTTCCTGAAAGGGGTGGCTGGAGGTGCTGCGCCTCCAAAGCTTTAAGTCGATCACGCAGCTTGTGCAATTGCTTCAAGCTGGCTGCATTTTTTTCCCAAACGGCATTGTCATCGATGGGAAAAAGCCCGGTGTACTGACCAGGCTTAGAAATAGAACGTGTGACCACCGTGGCGGCAGAGATATGCACACCATCGGCCAAGGAGAGGTGACCCAACACAATGGCGCCACCGCCCACCGTGCAATGCGCACCAATGCGCGCGCTGCCCGCCACGCCCACACAACCCGCCATGGCGGTGTGCTTGCCAATGTGCACGTTGTGGCCAATTTGAATGAGGTTGTCGAGTTTGACGCCATCTTCAATGATGGTGTCTTGCAAGGCACCTCGGTCAATGCAGGTGTTGGCGCCAATTTCTACATCGTTGCCAATTTTGACGGCGCCCAACTGCTCTATTTTTTCCCACTCACCTTGGTGCAGTGCAAAACCAAAACCATCCGCCCCGATCACAACGCCTGAGTGCACGATGCAGCGCTGGCCAATTTCACAAGACTCGCCCAACGTGACTCTGGATTTGAGGTGGGTGTGAGCTCCCACCTTGGCAAATCGCTCTACCACACACAAGGGGCCAATGATGGCTGTATCGGCAATTTCGGCCTGAGGGTCAATGACGGCGCTTGGGTGAATTCGAGCGCCGACCGCTGCAGCGGTTTGTTTTTTCCAAAATTGGGTGAGTTTGGCGAAATAGTGATACGGGT
The DNA here is from genome assembly GCA_026400155.1 of Burkholderiales bacterium. Lineage (GTDB taxonomy): Bacteria > Pseudomonadota > Gammaproteobacteria > Burkholderiales > Burkholderiaceae_C > Limnohabitans_A. The sequence continues at coordinate 4,779 of JAPLPO010000114.1, forward strand.
CTTCCGTCACGATACAAGCGCCCCGTGTGAGCGCCAATTCTTTGAATTGCGGCGTGACAACCACACATGCAGCGTTTGATTGCAACAAATGGGCTTGGTACTTGGGGTGACTGAGAAAACTCAAGTCGCCTGCTCCCGCTGTTTCTAGCGGGGACAGTTTTTGAATGGAGGTTTGTGGACTGCCATGAAGGCTGCCGCCTAAAGCCTTAACGATGTCGCCAAGCTGCAGCACAACACGAGTCCGTTCTCTGTGTGCAGGCGATTATCTGCCAGCAGATGAATTGAGTGACCTGATGACTTTTTCAGTGATGTCGTGCTTGGGATTGATGTAAACAGCTTCTTGAAAAATCACATCGTACTTTTCTGCTTCGGCCACTTGTTTGACCGCACGGTTGGCGCGCTCGATGACCACTTGCTGCTCTTCATTTTTTCGAGTGTTCAGGTCTTCTTGGAATTCACGGCGCTTTCGCTGAAAGTCACGGTCTTGGTCCATCAACTGCTTTTGACGCAGATTGCGCTGTGTTTCAGACAATGTGGGGGCTTCCCGCTCAAACTTTTCAGAAGCCGTTTTGATGGTGTTGCCCAAGTCAACCAACTCTTTTTCGCGTTTGGAGAATTCTTGCTCCAATTTAACTTGTGCAGCCTTGGCTGTATTGGCCTCGCGGAAAATGCGATCGGTGTTGACAAAACCGATTTTGAATTCTTGTGCGCTGACCATCGTGGCAGTCAGTGCCCCGAAAGCCAACAAACAAACTTGTGAGAAATGAAGAAGTGTTTTCATTAAAAGGACGTTCCGATTTGGAATTGCAATCTTTGGATTTTATCCGTATCCTGGCGCTTCATAGGCAAAGCATATGAAAAGCGCAAGGGACCCATTGGTGAAATCCAGCTCAGGCCAATACCCACTGAAGACCGAAGTTCGCCAAAACTGATTTTTTCACTCTCGCCGAAGGCTTTGCCTGCGTCGGCAAAGCCAAATAGACGCAAAGTTCGGTCATTGCCAGCACCTGGGAAGGGAGCCAGAACCTCTGCGTTAAAGACAATTTTCTTAGCGCCACCCAAGAACAGGGTATTGGAGCTGTTGGAAGGGCCCAGAGAAGACTGCTGGAAGCCTCGAACGCTTCCCAAGCCACCCACAAAGTAGTTTTTGAACAGCGGATACGGGCGGTTGGACAAGCCTTGGCCGTAACCGATATCGGCATTCAGTGCCAGTGTGAACTTTTTAGTTATAGGTGTGTACTGCTGAATTTGATAATTGGTCCGGATGTATCGGGAATCCCCCACCACACTCAAGTCAGAGTTAAATCGTTGCAAGACCCCATTGGACGGCACCAAAGCGCTGTCGCGACCATCTCTAGCCCAGCCAATGGTGAGGGGCAAAGCTGTGCTGGTGTAGCCAAATTGCTGCATGTACTCCACATACGCATTGGGCAAGTTGGTGCCTGGGCGAATTGAGGTTTGCTCCAAATTGGCACCAAAGAAAACCCTGTCTATTTCACTGAAGGGCACACCAAAACGCATGCCCGCACCTGAGCTGACCAAGCTGTAGGCATTCAAATCACCCAAATAGGGTCGTGATGTGCGGTGGAAAAGGTCGATGGTTCGAGAAATACCATCTGGCGTGTAATACGGATCGGTTGTGCTGACCACAATGGTGCGGTTGTAGCGGCTGGTGTTGATTTCAGTGGCCAAATAATTGCCTGATCCAAACGCATTTTCTTGACGAATGCCAAAGTTCAAAGCAATTTTTTCTGTCGAAGAAAAACCAGCGCTCAAGGACACACTGCCCGTGGGCTTCTCGACCACGCTGATGGTGAGGTCAACCTGATCGGAGGTGGCGGGCACTTCTTGAGTCTCAATGTTGACTTCGGTAAAGAAACCCAAACGATCGACACGGTCGCGCGACAACTTGATTTTGTCGCCGTCGTACCAAGCCGATTCAAGCTGTCTGAATTCTCGGCGAATCACTTCGTCGCGGGTCCGGTTGTTGCCCGTCACATTGATGCGCCTGACATACGCACGTCGCGAAGGCTCAGCCACCAGCACAAAACTCACGCGGTTGTTGAGTCTGTCAATTTCAGGACGAACATCAATGCGCGCAAATGCAAAACCAAATTTACCGAAGTAATCTGAAAAGACTTTGGTGGTTTCGGCCACTGTTTCTGCGTTGTAGGACTGCCCCACACCAATTTTGACAATGGCTTTGAATTCATCTTCCTTGCCCAGGTAGTTGCCTTCAAGCTTCACACCGGACACCACAAATCGCTCACCCTCGGTCACATTGATGGTGATAGAGATATCTTGCTTGTCGGGGGAGATGGCCACTTGGGTGGAATCGACTCGGAACTCCAGAAAGCCACGGCTGAGGTAGTACGAGCGCAGGGTTTCCAGGTCGGCATTGAGCTTGGTTCGAGAATATCGGTCTGATTTGGTATACCAACTCAGCCACCCACCAACATCCAAATTGAACTGTTCTTTGAGTGTTTTTTCTGAAAAGTTTTGGCTGCCGATGATGCGAATTTCTTTGATTTTGGAAGGGCCGCCTTCGGTGACGGTGAAAGTCAATTTGACTCGATTGCGCTCAACGGGGGTGACAGTGGTAAGCACCTCTGCGCCATACAAGCTGCGCGTGATGTACTGGCGCTTTAACTCTTGCTCGGCTTTGTCTGCCAAGGCTTTGTCAAATGGCCGTCCTTCGGCGAGTCCCACCTCTTTCAAAGCCTTCACCAAAACATCTTTGTCAAACTCTTTCAAGCCCAACCACTCTATTTGTGAAATGGAAGGGCGCTCTTCCATAATGACCACCAGCACATCGCCTTGAGTCTCCAGCCTCACGTCCTTGAACAAACCCAATGCAAACAAAGCCCGAATGGCAGCCGCACCAGACTCGTCGTTGTACAGATCGCCGATGCGAAATGGCAGCGATGCAAAAACGGTACCAGACTCCACACGTTGGAGACCCTCAACGCGTATGTCTTTCAATTTAAAAGGCTCAACGGCCCATGCAGACAGGCTGAGCATGGCAGTTGCAACACACACCACCAAGTGTTGCAAGCGAAATCGATTGGAAAGAAAGTTCATGCGTCTGAATTAAGTAAAGAGTCTCGTCAAGTCGTTGAAAAACGCCAAGGCCATGATGAAAACCAACAGGGCCAAACCGACTTTTTGCAAACCTCGCTGCCAAGCAACGGATACCGGTTTGCCAGTCAGAGACTCCCAAAGATAATACATCAGGTGCCCGCCATCCAACATGGGCAATGGCAGGAGATTGAGCAGACCCAAGCTGACACTGATCAAAGCCAGAAAAGTCAGGTAGGCAGGCAAACCCCTCTGGGCCGATTGTCCCGCCTGCTCTGCAATGGTCAAAGGGCCGCTGAGATGCTTCGAAGAGGCCTCTCCCGTGAGCATTTGCCCAATGAGCTGACCGGTTAAAACCGTGATTTGCGCCACCTGACCGTAGCCTCTGGCCAAGCCCTCCCACAGGCCTGCGCTGACCCACTCTGTGTCGGAAGGCACGCCCACCACAGCGCCAATTCGCCTGACCGCACTGGATTCTGGCTGGCCAGGTTGCACGGTAAGCAAGGGCTTGACTGCCAGGGAAAGGCGCTGACCTTGCCGATCAATTTCCCAAACGGCCGTGCTCTCCGACCCTTCTGCTTCTGCTGCAACCCTCTCGCCCCGAATCAAAGCCCTTAAGTGCTGAGCGTCCCTGACCTCCAGATCGCCCACTTTCAAGACCAGATCGCCAGTCTTGAGACCCGCAATATCGGCTGCAGCACCCGCCTCCACTTTGCCAATGACGGGTAAAACCTTGGGATGCCCCCACCAAGCAACCGCGCTGAACAACACCACGGCCAACAACAAATTGGCCAGCGGTCCTGCGGCCACAATGGCGGCACGGACTTTCAAACTGCGCTGATCGAAAGCCAAGGCCAATTGATCGGCCGGCACCGATGCTTCTCTGCTGTCGAGCATTTGAACAAAACCACCCAAAGGCACCTGGGATGCTTGGCGCGCCAGCGGTAAATGGCTTTGCCAAACCCAATGGAAAAAACCAATACCGGCACCTTGAAGGCAACCGCCATTCGGTAATGGCCGTACTCATGCACCGCAATCAAGAGGGTCAGGGCAAATAAGAAAGAAAAAAGAGTTAGCACGGTCGAATGTCAAAGGCGGCAAGCACGCGCTACTGCCGATGCAATGGCACGACTCTGCGCATCCAGCGCAAGCAAGTCAGACAAACTTTGGGGCGCAGCCGGCTGCACTTTGCTCAATGTTTCTGTATTCACTTGGTGAATTTGATCGAACCTGATTTGCTTGTTCAAAAATGCTTCAACCGCAATTTCGTTGGCTGCATTGAGCACTGCGCAGGTGCCCGAGGCGGCACTCAAAGATTGCCAAGCCAATTTGAGGCCCGGAAACCTGTCGGGGTGGCCGTGGTCGTCAATGGCTTCAAAGGTCATGGGCTTGAGATTGTGAAAATCAAGTGTTTGGGCACCTGAGGTGATGCGCTCTGGCCAACTCAATCCATAGGCAATGGGCACGCGCATGTCGGGTGTGCCCAGCTGGGCCACAATGGAGGTGTCTTTGTACTTGACCATGGAGTGAATCACGCTTTGTGGGTGAATGACCACCGACAATTGCGCGGGTGCAACGCCAAACAAATAGCGCGCCTCAATGACCTCCAAGGCCTTGTTCATCATGGTGGCAGAATCGACTGAAATTTTGCGGCCCATGACCCAATTGGGGTGCGCACAAGCTTCTTCGGGCGTGACGCTTTTCAGGGTGCTCACATCGCGTGTTCTAAAAGGACCCCCCGAAGCGGTCAAAATAATTTGATCAATTCGATCGGCCCATGTGGCTGGATTTTCGGGCAGCGATTGAAACACGGCCGAATGCTCGCTGTCGATGGGCAAGAGCACAGCGCCGCCCTTTTTGACCGCATTTAAAAAAACCTCACCGCCCACCACCAAGGCCTCTTTGTTGGCCAGCAACAAACGCTTGCCCGCATGGGCGGCGGCCAGGCAAGGCGATAAGCCCGCCGCACCCACAATGGCCGCCATGACGGCATGCACTTCTTCGTGGGCAGACACCCAGTCAAGGGCCTCAGGCCCCCAGCGCACCTCCACTGGCAAGCCTTCGGCTTTGATGCGCTGTGCCAATAAGCGGCCGGCATCTTCTTGCGCCATGACGGCATATTGGGGCTTGAACTTGGCGCACTGGGCCAAAATCAAATCGACCTGCTTTGAGGCGGTGAGGGCAAACACCTGAAAGCGGTCTAAGTGATTGGACAACACATCCAAAGTGTTGGTTCCAATAGAACCCGTAGAACCCAGAATGGTGATGTTTTGTTTCATGAGGCTAGTCACCTTTTTTTAAGCTTGCGGCCCATTTAAGCTTTTGGCCATTGCAGCAGCATCATGGCAATGGGCAAGGCTGGTAGCAAAGCGTCGAGTCGATCTAGAACGCCGCCATGTCCGGGCAGCAAATTGGAACTGTCTTTGACGCCCGCACTGCGCTTGACCAAAGATTCAACCAAATCGCCCACCACACTCATGGCCGTTAAAAAAATCAAACTCAATGCCGCTAAAAGATAGCCGTGCGACATCATTTGCGTGAAAAAACTAATGCCTGGCCACTGGTAAGTTTGCTCTAAGTGCATCCAGCCAAAGGCCACTGCAAAGACCCCCAACAAACCCCCGATGGCGCCTTCCCAGCTTTTGCCAGGGCTAACCGTTGGAGCCAGTTTTTGGTGAATGATTTTGCCACCCAGCGCTCGGCCAAAGAAATAGGCAAAGACATCGGCGGCCCAAACAACACAAAAAATGGACAGCAAGAGTTGCACACTGGCCGTGCGGGCTTGTGCCATGGCCAGCCAAGCAAGGCTTAGGAGAATCACGCCCAAAAACCATCGCCAATGGCGTGGCCACAAAGACCAAGCTTGAACCCCGCGCATGAGCATCCAGGCCGTGATACCCACCCAAGCAGATCCTGCCAAAGACCAAAGCCATGTGCTTGTTTGGGTGGTCCAACCTGCCCACCAAGCCAAGCAGCACAAGGCCGCGCAAGCAAAACCAGAAAAGACAGCTTGAAGGCGACTCAAGCCGTTCATGTTGGCCCACTCCCAAGCGCCCGCAGCGATGAGCACGATGGACAACACTAAAAAGGCTTGGGGGGAGTCTGCGAAAAGGGCTGGCAATAAGACAGCCAACAAAGCAAGTGCGGTGATGATGCGTTGCTTGAGCATCAAATCAACCCGTGACCGTTGAGGGGGCGTTGATTCGATGCATGTCGCCAGAAACATCGGCCATTAAACGGCCATGATTTCTTGTTCTTTGCCGGCAATCAATTGATCGATTTCGGCAATGTGTTTGTCAGTGACTTTTTGAACTTCTGCCTCTGAACGTTTTTGTTCATCTTCAGAAGCCAGTTTTTCTTTCACCAATTTTTTGACCGATTCATTGGCGTCGCGGCGCAAATTGCGAACTGCAATTTTGGCGTTCTCGCCTTCTGTGCGAACCAGCTTGGTCATTTCGCGGCGACGCTCTTCGCTCATGGGGGGCATGGGCACTCGAATGAGATCACCCATGGAAGCAGGGTTCAAACCCAAATCGCTTTCGCGAATGGCTTTTTCAATTTTGGCCGCCATGTTTTTCTCCCATGGCTGGACGCTGATGGTGCGAGAGTCGATGAGCGACACATTGGCCACTTGAGACAAGGGCACTGTGGAGCCGTAATAGTCGACTTGGATAGTGTCCAAAATGGCCGGATTGGCTCGGCCAGTGCGAATTTTGGTGAGGTTGTTTTTGAACGCCGCAATGGATTGGTCCATTTTGTTTTGCGTGGTTTTCTTGATGTCTTCTAAGCTCATGAGATTCTCCGGGGCCTAATGATTCAGGATCAGATTCAGATTCAGTGGCGGGGTCAAGAATTAGACGTAGACCAAAGTGCCCTCGTCTTCGCCCATGACCACACGCTTGAATGCGCCATGTTTGAAAATAGAGAACACTTTGACGGGCAACTTTTGGTCGCGGCACAGCGCAAAGGCCGTGGCGTCCATGATGCCCAGGTTTTTGGAAATGGCTTCGTCAAAAGAGATTTTGTTGTAACGCGTGGCGTTGGGATCTTTTTTGGGATCGGCGGAATAAACACCGTCTACCTTGGTGGC
>JAPLPO010000116.1 GCA_026400155.1 Burkholderiales bacterium
CAGGCACATTGGGCTCATCGACGTAAACATCAAGACCTGCGCCAGCAATCAATTTCTTTTGCAAGGCTTCAATGAGGGCTACTTGATCGACCACAGAGCCGCGCGCTACATTGACCAAGAAACTCTGTGGCCCCAAAGCCTTGAGCACTTCGGCGTTGATCAGGTTTTTGGTGGCGGCGCCACCTGGTGTGATCACAACCATGAAGTCAACATCAGCCGCTAAAGCAAGCACATTGGGCACATACTTGTAAGGCACATCAGAGCGCTCATTGCGTGTGGTGTAGCTGATGACCATGTCAAATGCAGCTGCACGTTTGGCAATGGCTTGGCCAATGCGGCCCATGCCCACAATGCCCAATTTGGCGCCAGTGAGTTTGCGGGTCAGGGGGAAAGGTCCGTCTAGCCAGTCGGCATTGCGGGTAAAGCGATCGGCTGCCGGAATTTTGCGAGCGACCGCCAACAGCAAGCCCAAGGCCAGATCAGCCACATCATCGTTGAGCACTTCAGGGGTGTGCGAAACCATGATGCCGCGCTTTTTGGCAGCGGCCACATCAATGCCGTCGTAGCCCACACCGCACACAGAAATCATTTCCAGTGCCGGGAAAAGCGCCATGTAGCTTGCATCAATTTTGGACTCGCCGCCGCCAACCAGGGCACGCACGCGACCAAAAACTTGACGGTCCCGAATGTGGTCGCGCTCATGCACCACATACTTTTCTTGTAAACCGGTGGTTAAAAAGGGCGGGATGCGGGAAGTCACAACGATTTCTGGATCTTGAATGCTCATGATGAAAGTCTCCGAGTCACAAAAAAGATCGCCTCAGAGGCGATTGAATTGAGGGTTTGCACGAGTGCCAATGTTGGCCAAAAGGATTTCAAAAGCGACTCAATTACCTTATCATCATACGATAATATTGATTACAAACGCTGGCCTACAACCCCTTCACCACAGAAAATCACCATGACCCAAAGCCCTAAGAAAAAACCTGAAGACCTGCGCAGCCAAAAATGGTTTGGTCGCCAAGACCGTGATGGCTTCGCTTATCGAAGCTGGGTCAAAGGCAAAGGTGTGCCACACGACCAATTTGACGGTCGCCCTGTCATTGGTATTTGCAACACTTTCAGCGAACTCACGCCTTGCAACTCGCACTTTCGCACCTTGGCCGAGCAAGTGAAAATTGGTGTCTATGAAGCCGGTGGGTTTCCACTTGAGTTTCCCGTCATGTCTTTGGGCGAAACACTTTTGCGTCCCACAGCCATGCTGTACCGCAATTTGGCCTCCATGGACGTCGAAGAAAGCATTCGCGGCAACCCCATCGATGGCGTGGTGCTCTTGATGGGCTGCGACAAAACCACACCCTCCTTGCTGATGGGTGCATCCAGCGTCGACTTGCCCACCATCGGCATCTCGGGCGGTCCGATGTTGAATGGCAAATGGCGCGGCCAAGAACTGGGCTCAGGCACAGGCGTTTGGAGCATGAGTGAGCAAGTTCGTGCAGGCACCCTCAAGCTGCAAGACTTCTTTGAAGCCGAAAGCTGCATGCACCGAAGCCATGGCCACTGCATGACCATGGGCACGGCCAGCACCATGGCCAGCATGGTGGAGTCTTTGGGCATTGGCTTGCCTGGCAATGCAGCCTATCCTGCCGTCGATGGCAGGCGCAACGTGTTGGCGCGTGAATCTGGCCGACGCATTGTCGACATGGTTCACCAAGATGTGAAAATTTCACAAATTCTCACACGCAAAGCATTCGAAAACGCTATCTGCACTTTGGCCGCCATTGGCGGCTCTACCAATGCGGTCATTCACTTGATTGCCATTGCGCGCCGATTGAACATCAACCTGACCATTGACGACTTCGAAAAATTGGGCAGCGAAATGCCCAATATCTTGAACCTGCAACCGTCTGGCGATCACCTCATGGAAGATTTTTGTTATGCCGGCGGATTGCCTGTCGTGATGAAAGAAATTCAGCAGTATTTGCACAATGACATTTTGACCGTGAGTGGCAAGACGGTGGCCGAAAACGTGGCCAGTGCAGAGAACTACGATCCTCGTGTGATTAAAACTGTGGCGGCACCTTTCAAAGAAAAAGCAGGCATCGCCATCTTGCGTGGCAACTTGGCGCCTCGGGGTGCCGTTATCAAACCCAGTGCGGCCACGCCTGCACTCATGGTACACACAGGGCGCGCTGTGGTGTTTGAAGACAGCGATGATTTCCACAAACGCATTGACGATGAGTCTTTGGATGTGGATGAAACCTGCATTTTGGTTTTGAAGAACTGCGGCCCCAAGGGCTACCCCGGCATGGCCGAAGTGGGCAACATGCCTCTTCCCCCTAAAGTTTTGCGCAAAGGCATTACCGATATGGTTCGCATCAGCGATGCGCGCATGAGTGGTACCGCTTATGGCACTGTGGTGTTGCACACCACTCCAGAAGCGGCCGATGGTGGACCTTTGGCAGTGGTTCAAAATGGCGACATGATTGAACTCAACGTTCCCGAACGCAGAATGCAACTGCTGATCAGCGATGAAGAAATGAAAGCCAGATTGGCCAAATGGGTTCGCCCAGAGCCACCTTTGAAGTCTGGCTATTGGAAGCTGTATGTCGATACGGTGCTCCAGGCCGACGAAGGCTGCGACTTTGATTTCTTGGTAGGCCAGCGCGGCTCATTTGTGCCCAAAGACAATCACTGATCTCCATCTGTTCACATTTTTAAAAAGTACGCATCATGAAATTACTCATTACCGGTGGCGCAGGATTTTTGGGCGCACGCCTGGCTCGTGAAATTCTCAAAAAAGGAGAACTCAACGGCCGTCAAGTGACCGAAATTCACATTGCCGATTTGTTTCCAGCCCCTGCCGATTTGTTTGCAAACCCACGAGTCAAAGGGCACGCCGGCCCTTTGCAGGATTTTGACTTGGGCATGCGCTCAAACCTCGACAGCACGCGCTTGCTGCTAGAGGGTTTGCGCAAAGCCGGCAATGTACCGCGCATGGTGTTTGCAAGCTCTGTGGCCGTGTTTGGCCCAGACCCTAGCAACCCCATGCCCGACATCGTGGCAGACAACACACTGCCCTCACCCCAAACCTCTTACGGCACCCACAAACTCATGCTGGAGTATTTGCTGGCCGATTTCACACGCAAGGGTTATGTCGATGGCCGCGCCGCGCGCTTGATGACCGTCACCATCAGGCCAGGCAAACCCAATGGCGCAGCGTCTTCTTTCTTCAGCGGCATCATTCGCGAACCCTTGGCAGGCATGCCGTCAGTTTGCCCAGTAGACGAAAGCGTGTCGCATTCCGTTTCTTCGCCTAGCAACACCATCAAGGGCTTGATCACTGTCTTTGAAGCCAGCCGTGAAGCCATGCAAGGCCGCATGGCGCTGAATCTGCCTGGGCTCAACGTTACCGTCAAAGAAATGTTGCAAGCCTTGGAAGATGTAGCGGGTCCCGCAGTTCGTCAGCACGTAAAATTTGTCCGCGATGAACACATTGCCGGCATTGTGGCCAATTGGGCCAAAGCCGGGTCAGCACAACGTGCAGCGGCTTTGGGTTTGAAGCCCGATGCGTCGTTCAAAGAAGTCATCAAGCAATACATTGAAGATTGCAAGCTGCCCTACTACCCATCGCACGCACTGGATGGGTTGAAGAAGTAAGCATGACTCGCAAGCTGCTGGCAGTTGATTGGGGCACCTCCTCCTTAAGGGGTGCGCTCATCAGCGGCGATGGCGTGGTGCTAGACAAACGAGCCTTCCCACAGGGCATCATGCAAGTGGCTCATGGCCAGTTTCAACATGTTTTTGAGCAACGCTTTGGCGATTGGATGACTGCCGAAACGCTGTGCCTTATTTCAGGGATGGCGGGCAGCCGGCAAGGCTGGCGAGAAGCACTCTACTGCCCATGCCCTAGCGGCTTTGAAGATATTGCGCAGCACCTTCAGTGGATTGAAAAAGACCGCATTGGCATTGTGCCGGGCTTGTCCACTTTCAATGACCAGACTCCCGATGTGATGCGCGGCGAAGAGATTCAAATCTTTGGCGCACTGAGCAATTTGCAAATTGAAGACGCTGAATTTGTATTGCCCGGCACCCACAGCAAGTGGGCCATGGTCGCGGGCGGTCACATACAGTCGTTCAAGACTTTCATGACGGGGGAGTTTTACGCCCTGCTAAGTCAGCATTCCATCTTGGCCAAAACATGCTTACCCGATGCTCCATGGAAAAAGGAAATTTTTCTGGATGGGGTGATGCAAAGTCAAAAGTCGGGAGGCTTGTTGCACCACGCTTTTTCAGCCAGAAGCTTGGCCTTGTTTGAAAAACTAAACCCAGCGCAATCTAGCAGCTATATTTCTGGCTTGCTCATTGGCGAAGAAATCAAGTCGGCCCGATCGCCGCAAACTGGCTCGAACACGCCCCTGTTTATCTTGGGCAACAGCCAACTGACTCAGCGCTATGCCTGCGCGCTCGCAGCCCTTGAAATTCAAGCCCAATCACTCACGGATGAAATCACTTGGAGTGGATTGTGGTCCTTGGCGCACCATTTGTTTCCAATTGATTTCAGTGTAAGCTAAGCCGATGACTGCTCTGCTTGATCAATTTCAATCTCACATGCAGCGCTTGCCGCTGATTGCTATTTTGAGGGGTTTGAAACCTGAAGAAGCCTTGGCCGTTGGCCAAGCCATTGTGAATTCCGGTTTTCACATTTTGGAAGTGCCTCTTAATTCACCCGACCCGCTTCGGAGCATTCAAATTTTGTCCGAAGCCTTCCCTAATGCACTGATTGGTGCAGGCACCGTCACCACAGCACAGCAAGTCAGAGACGTTAAAGCAGCAGGTGGGCAACTCATCATTTCCCCTCACCTCGACGACAACGTCGTTTGTGAAACTGTCAATTTGGGGTTGATTTCTTTACCAGGCGTGGCGACGCCTAGCGAAGCTTTTCGCGCCATCGCGCTGGGCGCCAATGGCCTGAAGTTGTTTCCTGCTGAAATGATCAGCCCTGCCGTTATCAAGTCGATGCGCGCCGTCTTGCCCAAAGAAGTGAAACTCATTCCTGTTGGCGGCATTGGCTTGCACAATATGTCAGACTATCGCCAAAGCGGCGCTTCTGGCTTTGGCATTGGTTCGGCATTGTTTGCGCCTGGCAAATCTGCTGAAGCTGTGAGCGAATCTACATCAGCCTTTGTTCAAGCCTGGAAAATGGCCTAAACAAAGGCATCAACAAAGACTTCAATTAAGAGACTTCTATCATGAGACTTCTACACACCATGCTTCGCGTTGGCAACCTTCAACGTTCAATCGATTTTTACACCCAGGTGATGGGCATGACACTGCTCAAAACAACCGAGAACCCAGAGTACAAATACTCATTAGCCTTTGTGGGTTACGGTAGCAATCCAGACCATGCAGAGCTTGAACTCACCTACAACTGGGGCGTTGACAGTTATGAGATGGGCACCGCTTATGGCCATTTGGCCATTGCCGTACCCGATGCCTACGAAGCCTGTGAAAAAATTCGGCATGCAGGTGGCAAGGTCACGCGGGAGGCAGGACCTGTCAAAGGCGGCTCCACGGTCATTGCCTTCATCACCGACCCCGATGGCTACAAAGTGGAATTGATTCAGCGCAACTTTAGCTGACAGGCCTCGCGGGCCAGCTTTTCAATGCGGGCCCAATCGCCTTTGGCCAATGCCTCTGCAGGCACCAACCAAGAACCACCCACGCAGGCCACATTGGACAAGCTCAAAAACTCTGAAGCATTTTGAGCAGTCACTCCGCCCGTTGGGCAAAAGCGCACATCAAAGAATGGACCGCCCCAAGCTTTCAACATGGCAGGGCCACCCGCCTGCATGGCTGGGAAAAACTTTAACTCGGTGTACCCATCTTCTTGCGCCATCATGATTTCGCTGCCAGTGGCCACACCCGGCAACAATGACAGCCCCTCGTCGTGACAAGCTTGCCCCACAGATGGGGTGTACCCCGGGCTCACTGCAAACTTGGCGCCCGCATTGGCCGCCGCTTTGGCATCGGCCGCGTTGCGCACGGTGCCTGCACCAACAATGGCTTCCGGCACTTCTTTGGCAATGGCTTCGATGCAAGCCAAAGCTTGCGACGTGCGCAAGGTCACCTCCAACATTCGAATGCCGCCCGCCACCAAAGCACGCGCCATGGGCACTGCGTGGGCCACATCGTTCAACACGATCACGGGAATCACAGGCGCATCTTGCATGACTTGCAAGGCAGAGAATGGTGGCGTCTTTGTGGTGTTTACAGCCATGTGCAGGCTCCCTCTTCAGCTTTTAGTGCATGCTTGCGCAAATTGGCAAACAACTCTCTTCCCATGCCGCGGCTGTTAGCCCCTTGCAGCTCAGGGGGCATGGTAGCGGGTATTCGGGCATTCCAAGTTTCTTCATCGACCAACACTTGCAAGGTGCCGGCCACTGCGTCCAAGCGAATCACATCGCCATTCAGCACTCGCGCTAGCGCACCGCCAGTAGCTGCTTCGGGTGAGACGTGAATGGCTGCTGGCACTTTTCCAGAGGCACCACTCATTCGGCCATCTGTAACCAGCGCCACTTTAAAACCCTGTCCTTGCAGCACAGCCAGCGGCGGCGTGAGTTTGTGCAACTCAGGCATGCCGTTGGCTTGCGGCCCCTGCCAGCGCACCACACACACCACATCTTTGTTCATGCTGCCAGCTTTGAAAGCAGCCAACAATTCTTCTTGAGAGTTAAACACTTGAGCAGGCGCTTCAATGACATGGCACGCTTCAGGCACAGCCGATACTTTGATCACACTGCGACCCAGATTGCCTTGCAACAAGCGCAAACCGCCCGTGACGCTGAAAGGCGATGCAGCAGGGCGAACCACGGACTCATCTTTTGATACACCCAGTTTTTCCCAGGCCAGTTGACCATTGACACTCACAGGCCTCTGCGTGAACTCCCGAATACCACCTGGGCGAACTGTCAGTACATCTGGATGCATGTAACCTGCATCTAACAACTCCCGAATGACATACCCTGGCCCACCCGCTGCTTGAAATTGATTCACGTCCGCACTGCCATTGGGATAGATGCGTGTTAGCAAGGGCACCACATTTGACAATTCAGAAAAATCATCCCAGTCAATGATCAAACCTGCAGCGCGGGCCACAGCCACCCAGTGAATCAAATGATTGGTAGAGCCACCTGTGGCCAGCAAAGCCACCATGGCATTGACGATGCAGCGCTCGTCCACCAATTGGCCGATGGGCGTGAAGTTTTTGGCTTTCACCAACTGCAAAACGGTGCGCACTGACTCTCGTGTGAGCTCGCTGCGCAGGCCGTCTCCCGGATTCACAAAGGCGGTTCCGGGCACATGCAAGCCCATGGCTTCGAGCAGCATTTGATTGCTGTTGGCTGTACCGTAAAAAGTGCAGGTGCCCTCACCATGGTAAGCCGCAGACTCTGCTTTCAACAATTCTGAACGGTCTACCAAACCTTGTGCGGCCAGTTCACGCACCTTGGATTTTTCGTTGTTGGACAAACCGCTGCCCATGGGCCCGGCAGGGACAAACACCGTGGGCAAATGGCCAAAATGCAAAGCACCAATTAACAGGCCCGGCACAATTTTGTCGCACACGCCCAGCATGAGTGCCGCGTCAAAAACATCGTGACTCAAAGAAACCGCCGTCGACATGGCAATCACATCCCGGCTGAACAAACTAAGCTCCATGCCAGGCGTGCCTTGCGTCACACCATCGCACATGGCCGGTACACCGCCAGCCACTTGCGCGGTTGCGCCCCACTTGCGAGCTTCGTCTTTGATCAAGTCGGGGTAATGTTGGAAGGGTGCATGCGCCGATAGCAAATCGTTGTAGGCATTGACCACGCCTATGTTGGGGCCACGCGCTACAGCACTCACCACAGGAATACTGGCCAAACCAGATGCTCGCGATTTGTCGGCATCGGGCATTGCCGCAAAAGCATGCGCCACATTGGCACAGCCAAGCCGATCTGCGCCAGGATCGCGGTCAGCCGCCGCTTTGACCAGCTCAAGGTAAGCGGCCCGTGTCGGTTGGCTGCGCTGCGCAATGCGGGCGGTCACTTTGGCAACGGTTGCATTCAAGGTCATAAGCGATCTGATTTCTGGCGAAACTGATTATGTAACTTTGTTACATGGTGAATGGTAACTCGACAAGCAAGGCTTTGGGGCACTTCAAGTTACAGATTGGTTACGAAATTTCAAAGCTCAGTTTCAAAATGCACATGTTTGCCCTCAAAATTGAAAGCATTCATTTCAAAGACGCCCTTGATTCCAAGCCTTTCCGCCACTGACAATCGCTCAGACCAAGCCTTTTGCGAGCCTACCCAAGAGGCCTTGATCAAGCATTGGCCGCGCTCTCAAGATTTATGGATCTTTGGGTATGCGTCGCTCATTTGGCGACCAGAGTTTGAGATTCTGGAGCAACACAAGACAAAGGTACAAGGCTGGCATCGCGCCCTCAAAATGTGGAGTCGCTTGAATCGCGGAACCCCTGAATGTCCGGGTTTGGTTTTTGCCTTGTTGTCTGGCGGCAGTTGCCAAGGCATGGTTTTTAGAACGCCCGCCCAAAAAGTGGCGCAAACCATCGAACAACTTTGGTTTCGTGAAATGCCCAACAATGTTTACACCACCCGCTGGTTGCAATGCCCTACCCCTCAAGGGCCAGTGAATGCGCTGGCCTTTACCTTGCCTAGAAGCAGCCCCAGTTATACCGGCACCTTATCCCCTGCGCAATATCAACAAATCTTTCAAAATGCCACAGGGCGCTACGGCACTACCTTAGACTACGCGCAAGAAACTTTGAACAGCTTGAAACAACATGGCATTCATGACAAGGCCCTCGAAGCTTTGTTGCAATTTGCCAAGGACAGACCATGAACATCGCCGATTTGCGCAAGAGTTATGAAAAAGCAGAGCTGAGTGAAGACGCCTCGGCAGCCGATCCACTAAAGCAATTTGAGCGTTGGCTGAATGAAGCCATTCAATCTGAAGTTCCCGAACCCAATGCCATGACCGTGGCCACGGTGGCCAGTAACATGCGCCCTAGCACGCGCGTGGTGCTCATCAAGGGCTATGGCGAACGCGGCATTGTTTGGTACACCAACTACGACAGCCGCAAAGGCAAAGAGCTTGCCGGCAACCCCTTTGCAGCCTTGCAATTTCACTGGGTCGAGTTGGAGCGAGTGGTGCGCATTGAAGGCCGCATGGAAAAAATCAGCGACGCAGAAAGCGACGCCTACTTTCACAGCCGCCCCCTAGATTCGCGCATTGGCGCATGGGCCTCCCCCCAAAGTCAGGTCATTGATGGCCGAGGCGTGTTGGTCACCAATGCCGCCAAGTATGCGGCTCAATTCATGCTCAACCCGCCCCGCCCACCGCATTGGGGCGGCTATCGTTTGGTGCCCGATGAATGGCAATTCTGGCAAGGCCGCAGAAGCAGATTGCACGATCGCGCGCCTTAAGCTAGCGCTTTATTTAGCTAGCGCTTAATTTAGCTAGCGCTGAATTTAAAAAGAAGCCAGCACGCCCAACTTAACGCTTCGCCCTGGCAAAGGCGCTTTGCCTGGCGCTGTCGAGGTCAAGATAGAGGTGGCACTGTAAGCCCATTGGTTGCTAAGGTTGTCAACTCTTGCAAACCAATTGAGCACACTGCCCGACACTTTTTGCTTGTACGCCACATGACCATGCCAGAGCGTGAAAGCAGGCGTCGTCAAACTTCCCTCAGGCACTCTATTTTGGGCAGCATGCCAATCAAACCCTAGGTGTGAGCTCCAAGCACCTGTTGCATGAACCAAACCGGCCCCCAAACGCAGAGGGGCAATTCGCGGCATGGCTTCCTTGGTGTTGAGATTGATCGCTCGCACCGTATCTGCTCGCCAAGTCAAATCCAAAGTGCCTGCTGATTGCGCCAAGCGCCATTGGCCTGAAGTTTCAAAGCCTGAAAACTTGGCACGCACACCTTGATAAACCTGCACGGGCAAATCGTCTTCCACTTCTAAAGAACCCAGAAGTCCAATGAAGTTTCCAAAGCGACTTTGAAATGCGGTCAACTTCAATTGATGCGCACCCTTTTGCCATTGGGCAGAAATATCCATGCTATTGGCTTTTTCTAAACCAAGTCCAGATTGACCTCGTTCCCAAGCAGCTGTCGCAATGTGCGGGCCATTGGCAAAGAGTTCGTAGTCTTTGGGCGCTCTTTCAGTGCGTGACACGTTGGCGCTCAAGCGCCAATTTGGCAGCCACTGCCAAGCAGATGACATGGCATAGCTTTGGGGTGAGAATTTGCGGGTTCCAAATTCAAATCGATCGACACTGGGATCTGGATTGCCAAGAGACTGAACAGAGACCTGCTCTCGGCGAATACCCAAATTGAGACTTGCCTTGCCAAATGAAAACTCTTCAATGGCAAACAAAGCTTGTGTTCGGCTGTGACTGAAGGGGACAAAAGCCTCCGCACCGTCGGCCGAGAACCGAGCCTGCTCAGACTGCCAACCCCAAACGCCTTCCCAGGTTCCAGCACCTGTTTTCCATGGCTTGTGTCGGAACTGAACGCGACCATCATGACCTTTGTTGGCAAACACAGTGCCCGCTGCTGCGCCTTCAAATTCGGTGTGCTGATAACGGGTTTGGCTGGCTTGCCAATCCACACTTCTGAAGATGCCACTTGTTGGGCGCAACGTACCCTCCAAGGCTGCGCGGTCTGATTTCATGCCGATGGTGACTTCGTCTTCAGCCACTGTGCCGTATTGGCTCTTGTAGGTTTGCAATGACAAGCCCATAAAACCTTGATCGAAGAACAAACTGGCGCCAACAGCACCGCCACTGGCGTTGTTGGCTGAATTGCAAATGCGCTTGGCACGTTCGGGAGAGCCTGGTTTGGTGCAAGCCAAAGCCTGCGGTACTTTGACATCTTTTGAATTGCGATCAAACGCATCCGCGTGCAAGACCCAAGAGCCAAAACCAGTTTCAAGCAAAGCGCCTTTTGACACTTCCTGATTGCCTGAAGCACCTTGCAGTTGAATCTTTCCCAAAACACCTTGCATCGGTTTGCGGGGAATGCGGTTGTCAATGACATTGACCACACCGCCAATGGCACTGCCGCCATATTGCAACGCGGCGGGGCCCCTCAAAACTTCAATCCGTTCGACCGACAACACATCGAGGGTCACTGCATGGTCATAGCTGAGTGATGAGGCATCTAAGCTAGCGCCACTGTTGCTCAACACGCGAATGCGATCGCCATCCAAACCTCGCACAATAGGGCGACTGGCATTGGGTCCGAAGTAGGTGCTGCTGACACCTGGCAAGTTGTTGAGCGTTTCGCCCAAAGTACTTTGTCCCTGCTGGGTTAAGTTCATGCCCGACAAGCTGCTGACATTGTTGGCATTTTGGGGTCTGGAAAGCGGGTTACCGGTGATGATCACCTCGTTCACAGCTTGGGCGATGGCTTGAGGTGCAAAGACCGACGAGGTCATGGCCATCAAAGCCAACACGGAGAACGATGTGAGAAATGGAAAAGGCGTGCGCCTCCCACTATTGAGGGAAGAAATGAATGACATGGAAATCCTTTGAAAAACAAAAGTGCCCTTTCCGCTTAGGAAAGAGACCCAAATGAAAAATGTTCAAAGGAAATAAGGTGGCGCGCGGGCAGAGAAACATTGGGCTGGTGTTTGAATGCTTTTCTCAAACAAAACCCATTGATAAGAGCAGACAGCTTGTGAAGCAGCAAGCAAGATGTGATGGCCAACAGGTGCTTCACCAGAACCCAAGTGATCAAGTGCCACACACGACAGAGAGCCTTCTTCATGGTCACTGAACAAGACCGTTTGAACGTCTTGGTGGCAATCGTGAGCGTGCAAAATTTGGTGGACTCGCCCTAAAGCAGGCGCCACCAAAACAGCGCTGATCAGCAGCGCTTGAAGTAAACGAACAAAGAAAGACTGCCGTTTCACTTGGTCTTCACTTGGACTTCATTTGGGCTTGACCCAATCAGAGAAAGTTTTCTTGAACTTCCAGACTTTGGGTGCAGCCACTGCCAAGCAGTAGCCCTGGGTTGGGTTGCGTTCAAAGAAGTCTTGGTGGTATTCCTCGGCAGCGCTGTAATTTTGCAAAGGCACAACTTCAGTGACCACTGCCGTGTCAAACACGTTTTCAGCTTCTATCTCTGCAATGAGGGCTTTGGCCACATCAGCTTGCGCCGGCGATGTGACATAAACACCGCTTCTGTATTGAGTGCCGCGGTCATTTCCCTGCCGATTGAGGGTGGTGGGATCGTGAATGACAAAGAAAATTTCGAGCAAGACCCGCGTACTGATAACTTGTGGGTCGTATGTGAGCCTTACCACCTCGTTGTGGCCAGTATCTCCGCCACAAACCTGCTCGTAAGTGGGGTTGATGGTTCGGCCGTTGCAATAACCCGACTCAACGTCCAGCACACCTTTGACTTGAACATAGACAGCCTCAGTGCACCAAAAGCACCCGCCGCCAAGAACCAAGGTTTCAGAATGTGATGGAATAGTCATGGACTGATTGTCTCTCAAATTCAGCCCCATGGATCTGTCCGTCCTTGCAATTGGCTTGCTAAGCACTGCGCCAAGTGGTCCTATTAACAGGACATCTGCATGGGACATTTCGCATAGCGATAAAATACGACATCTTTTATCTTTCACGGATTCAAATCATGAAGCCCTCCTTTCAATGGCAAGACCGCCCATGACTTCTGCCAAGAAAAATTACAGACGCGTGTTTTGATGGCTGCGCGTCACGAAAAGTTTGACCGCGAAATCATGAACGAGTTTGGCAGCATGGGCTTCTTGGGCTCGACCATTGAAGGCTATGGCTGTGCCGGTTTGAACTACGTAAGTTATGGCTTGGTGGCCCGCGAAGTAGAGCGCGTAGACAGCGGCTATCGCAGCGCCATGAGCGTGCAAAGCTCTTTGGTGATGTTCCCCATCAACGAATACGGCTCTGAAGCCCAGCGTCAGAAATACTTGCCCAAATTGGCCACAGGTGAATGGGTGGGCTGCTTTGGCCTCACAGAGCCCAATCACGGCTCTGACCCTGCCAGCATGATCACCCGCGCCAAACCTGTGGATGGCGGCTTCATCATGAAGGGCGCCAAGATGTGGATTACCAATTCGCCCATTGCAGATGTGTTTGTGGTGTGGGCCAAATTAGAAGGCGAAGGCGACGGTCAATCGGCCATTCGCGGCTTCATTTTGGAAAAGGGCATGAAGGGTCTCACGGCTCCGAAAATTGAAGGCAAGATGAGCTTGCGTGCCAGCATCACAGGCGAAATTGTCATGGACGATGTGTTTGTGCCGGAAGGCAACATGTTGCCCAACGTGTCTGGTTTGAAAGGTCCTTTTGGTTGCTTGAACAAAGCGCGCTATGGCATTGCTTGGGGTGCTTTGGGTGCAGCAGAAGACTGCTGGCACCGCGCTCGCCAATACACCATGGACCGCGTGCAATTTGGCCGCCCCTTGGCACAAAACCAATTGATCCAAAAGAAATTGGCCGACATGCAAACTGAAATCAGCTTGGGTTTGCAGGGCTGCTTGCGAGTTGGCCGCTTGATGGACGAAGGTCAATCTGTGCCAGAGATGATCAGCCTGATCAAACGCAACAGCTGCGGCAAGGCCTTGGATGTGGCTCGCATGGCGCGCGACATGCATGGCGGCAACGGCATTCACGACGAATACCATGTCATTCGCCACATGATCAACTTGGAAACAGTTAACACTTATGAAGGCACGCATGATGTGCACGCCCTCATTTTGGGTCGCGCTCAAACAGGTCTGCAGGCGTTTTATTAAACTTTGATTCAAAGCAAACCCCAATCAAAAGACCGCTTCAGGCGGTTTTTTTTTCGTTGCAAATCGCCTTTCATCTTGACGACTCAATGCTTGGGGGCTTACATTACTAACCACCGAGTCATTAAACGTGTCTGAATCCCTCCATACCCCCAAAAGAGAGCGCCGCAAGCAGCACCGTCCCGGTGAACTGCTGGAAGCGGCGCTCGATTTATTTGTGGAAAAAGGATTTGCTGCCACCAAGTCGGAAGAGGTTGCAGCCAAGGCAGGCGTGTCAAAAGGCACCCTCTTCTTGTACTTCCCGAGCAAAGAAGAATTGTTCAAAGCCGTGGTTCGTGAAAACGTGGTCAAAACAGTCAAAGAAGGTGCTCTGGAAGTTGCCAATTTCAAAGGCTCTTGCTCTGAATTGCTCAAAGCATTGATGTTGGAATGGTGGCGCAGATATGGCGCGACCAAGGCATCGGGCATTACCAAATTGATCAGCAACGAGGCCCATCACTTTCCAGACTTGGCGGCCTTTTATCAGGAAGAAGTGATCGACCCTGCCACGCGTTTGCTCCAAGATATATTGGAGCGCGGCCGAGCTACGGGGGAATTTCATCACTTCGACACGGCACATACTTCTACGGTGGTCATTGCGCCCATGCTGTTTTTGATCATGTCTAAAAACACCTACGGAATTTGTCTGGCGGGCTCTGATGCAACCACCCCCGAAGATCTCATTGCACAACACGCCGATTTGATCGTGCGTGGACTTTGCACCAAACCGAAAACATGATGATTTCAAAAAAACTGAGCTTCAGTATTCTCGTTCTGGCAGTGGCTGGCGTCATTGCTGTAGGCCTTCAAAAAGGCTGGATTGGCAAGCGCATCACACCAACTGAGATGGCCAAAAGCAATGGCTCTGTCAGCATCGAGTTGTCGGAAACTGACATCGCCGTGGCCCAAACCATGACCATGACGCAAGGTGTGCTCGTCACGGGCACGCTCAAAGCAGTGCGAACTGCCATGGTCAAAGCCCGTGTTGCGGGCGAGCTTGTGATGCTGGAAGTGCGCGAGGGCGACGCTGTGAAAATGGGCCAAATTGTGGCGCGGGTTGATAACACCGAATACCTGGCGAGGCAACGCCAAGCGCAGCAGCAAGCAGAAGCTGCGCGTGCTCAAGTCGACGTGACTCAGAGACAATTTGACAACAACAATGCCCTGGTGGATCAAGGCTTTATTTCTAAAACGGCCTTAGACACCTCGATGGCCAACCTCAATGGTGCCAAAGCAAGCTATCAAGCGGCCTTGTCAGCACTCGATGTCAGTAGCAAGGCATTGGACGACAGTGTTTTAAAAGCGCCTCTCCAGGGTTTCGTGAGTCAGCGCTTTGTTCAACCGGGTGAGCGGGTTGCCCCAGAAGCTCGCATCATTGAAATTGTTGATCTTTCCCAATTGGAACTCGAAGCCACACTCACATCGGCAGAGGCCATGAATGTCAAAGTAGGACAAATAGCCAAACTGAATGTGGAAGGCACGTCTCAAGAAGTGTCTGCCAAGGTTCTGAGAATCAACCCAAGTACTCAAACTGGCAGCCGCAGTGTCTTGGTCTATTTGGGACTCCAATCGCACCCCCTCCTCCGCCAAGGCGTGTTTGTGCAAGGCAGCTTGGGCACCCAAAAAGTTCAAGCGGTGGTGGTGCCACTTGAAAGTGTGCGATCTGACAAAACCAAGCCCTATGTCCAAACGCTACAAGACAATCAAGTCGTTCACCTGCAAGTAGAACTGGGTGCCAAGGGCGAAGCCGATGGCAAAGCCGTCATGGCTTTGAAAGAAATCAAAGAAGGAACTCGGGTGTTGGCGCCCAGCGCAGGCGCTGTGAGGGATGGCACGTTGATCGATCAGGCTGTGAAAGCGCCTGGTTTGCCTACAAACACAAAACCTTAAGCCCAACGCATGTGGTTCACCAAAGTCAGCCTTCAAAATCCGGTCTTCGCGACCATGATCATGCTCGTGTTTGTGGTCATGGGCTTGTTTTCGTTTCAACGTCTGAAAGTTGATCAATTTCCCAACATTGATTTTCCGGTGGTGGTGGTACTCACGGAATACCCCGGCGCCTCACCCGAAATTGTAGAGAGCGAAGTTTCTAAAAAAATTGAAGAAGGCGTGAACGCCATTGCAGGCATCAACGCGCTCACTTCGCGCAGTTATGAAAATCAATCGGTGGTGGTGATTGAGTTTCAGCTCAACATGGATGGCCGCAAAGCGGCCGATGATGTACGCGAGAAGGTAGCGGGCATTCGAGCCACTTTGCGCGATGAAGTGAAAGAGCCGCGCATCATTCGATTTGATCCAACCAGCAAGTCCATTTGGTCCTTGGCCGTCATTCCTGACACCCAAAAAGACGCGAAGAACACCAACCTGGTTGAGCTGACCAACTACGCAGAACAAACCATAAAAAAACGGCTTGAAAACGTGAGAGGTGTTGGTGCGGTCAATGTTCTGGGGGGCAGCCGAAGAGAAATCAACATCTATCTGAGGCCTGATGCCATGGAGGCCTTGGGTGTGTCGGCCGAGCAAATTGCCTCAGCAGTGCGAAATGAAAATCAGGACTTGCCGGTGGGTGCCTTGCGCTCATTTTCACAAGAACGTGTCATTCAGGTTCAATCACGCGTCAAACGACCCGAAGATTTCGCCAGCATCATTGTGGCCAAAAAAGGCAATACTCCCATCCGGCTCTCGCAAGTTGACATGTGAATGATGGCGCCCAAGAAATAGAAAACATGGCGCTTTACAACGGTGAGCGCACATTGATTCTCACGGTTCAAAAATCCCAAGATGCCAATACCATCGAAGTGGTTGATGGCTTGATGAGCACCCTTCAAGGACTCCGAGCACAAATGCCTGCTGGCATTCGCTTAGAACCAGTTTCTGATGGCTCGCGCCAAATTCGGGTTTCGGTAGACAACGTTCGCAGAACCCTAATTGAAGGTGCCGTGCTCACCATTCTTATTGTGTTTTTGTTTTTGAACTCGTGGCGCTCAACAGTGATCACAGGCCTGACGCTGCCCATTTCACTGATCGGAACTTTCTGGTTCATGAGCATGTTTGGCTTCACTGTCAACATGATCACACTCATGGCGCTGTCTTTGTGTGTGGGCTTGCTCATAGACGATGCCATTGTGGTGCGTGAAAACATCGTGCGGCATGTGCAAATGGGCAAGAATGCTTATAACGCCGCCATGATAGGCACCCAAGAAATTGGCCTTGCAGTGTTGGCTACCACCTTGTCCATCGTTGCGGTGTTTCTGCCCATCGGTTTCATGGAGGGCATCATTGGCAAGTTCTTTCATGAATTTGGCATCACCATTGTGGCGGCCGTCTTGATTTCGATGTTTGTGAGTTTCACGCTTGACCCCATGTTGTCGAGTGTTTGGCACGACCCCAGCATTCACCATGCTGGTCAAAACAAGGCGCCTGCAAATTGGTATGACAAAACTTTGGGCCGCGTCACACACTGGTTTGAAGTTCAGACCGATCGCATTTCAGACCAATATCAAAACATGCTCGCATGGGCTCTCAAGCACAAGCGCAGCACCTTGTTGGCGGCCTTGCTCATCTTTGTGGCCAGCGTGTTCATGGTGCGGCTCTTGGGCACCGAATTTGTACCCAAAGGCGACTACTCAGAAAGCACACTCACCTTTCAAACGCCAGTGGGCACTTCGCTCGAAAGTACCGCTTTGAAGGCCCAACAAGTTGAAAAAATAGTGCGTGAATTTCCAGAAGTCAAATACACCCTGACGGGCATGAACACCCCCAATGCACAAGGCAAGAACAACGCCAGCATTTACATCCGTTTGGTAGACCGAAAACTGCGTGAGCGCAGCGTGGAAGAAATTGCCACCCAACTGCGAGAGCGTCTGAGCAAAGTAGCAGGCATCACAGTCACTCACGTCGGAACCCTAGACGCTGTGGGTGGTAGCAAGCAAATTGAATTTTCTCTTCAAGGTCCTGACCAACGTGAGCTAGAGCGCCTGACCTTGCAGATTCTGGATAAGGTTCGCAACATTCCAGGCCTTGTCGATTTGGATTCCAGCGTCAAACCCAACAAGCCCTCCATTGCCATCAAGGTGCTACCAGAGTCTGCGGCCGATCTTGGCCTGAGTGTTGCCCCCATCTCAAGCGCACTGCGAACTCTGATTGCTGGACAAACCGTGGGCAATTGGCGAGCCCCCGACGATCAAACCTACGACGTCAAAGTGCGGCTTGCCCCTGAATATCGCAACAGCCCTCAAGATTTAGAGCGGCTGCCCTTCAGCCTGCCTGCAGCCGATGGCTCAACTCGCACGGTTCGATTGGGTCAAATTGCGCAGATTCAAGAAACAACGGGTTCCAATCAAATCAACCGGCGCGATTTGATGCGCGAAGTTTCCATCAACGCCAATTCGTCCAAAAGATCAGCAGGTGAGATTTCGAATGACATTCGAAAAATTCTAGATACGGTGGCCTGGCCACCAGGTTATCGCTATCAATTTGGTGGCTCAACCAAAAGCATGAACGAATCATTTCAATATGCCATCACTGCGCTCATCATGGCCGTGATCTTCATCTACATGATCTTGGCCAGTCAGTTCAAGAGTTTCTTGCAACCCATTGCCCTCATGACGGCCCTGCCTCTGACATTGATTGGCGTGGTGTTGGCGCTCATGGCATTTGGGTCGGCACTGTCCATGTTCTCCGTCATCGGGGTCGTGATGTTGATGGGCTTGGTCACCAAAAACGCCATTTTGTTGGTCGATTTTGCAATCAGGGCGCGCGAAGGCAGTGTGTCCGATTCTGGTCAGCCCATCCAAGGCTTGAGTCGACATGACGCCCTGTTGATGGCGGCCAAAGTCCGGCTTCGGCCCATTTTGATGACCACTTTGGCCATGATTTTCGGCATGATCCCCCTGGCATTCGCAATCACGGAAGGCTCAGAACAAAGAGCCCCCATGGGACAGGCCGTGATCGGTGGGGTTATCACATCTTCGTTGCTGACGCTGGTGGTGGTTCCCGTGATGTATTGCTACATGGACGATTTAAGTGAATTTTTGAAAAGGCTTTGGTCTGGCAAGCAAAAATCACCGTCCGATGCGCCTGTAGAAGCTAAAATATAAATTGCTAGAGTTAGATACCCCCTGGAGTAAGAATGAACAACGATATCGCCCGTTTCAACATGATCGAACAGCAAATCCGTCCCTGGGAAGTCTTGGACGGCGCAGTTTTGTCGTTGTTATCCGTGGTGAAGCGCGAAAACTTTGCACCCTTGGCGCACAAAGCATTGGCCTTTGTGGACATGGAAATTCCCCTCAAAGACGGCCATCAAACGGGCCAAGTCATGTTGCCTCCTCGCGTCGAAGCCCGCTTCTTGCAAGATGCCGACGTCAAGCGCACCGACAAAGTTTTGGAAGTTGGCACAGGCTCTGGCTACATGGCCGCGCTTTTGTCTCACCAAGCGGCCAGCGTCTTAAGCTTTGAAATGGACGCCACCTTGGCCCAACAAGCTCGCTCCAATTTGCAAGCAGCAGGCGTTCACAATGTTGAAGTGAGACAAGCCGATGGCAGCCAAGGCGCTCCTTCTGAAGGCCCATTTGACGTCATCATGCTTAGCGGTTCTGTGCCGAATGTGCCTCAAGTGTTGCTCAACCAATTGAGCATTGGCGGTCGTTTGTTGGCGGTTGTAGGAGAAGACCCTGTCATGCGCGCCAGTGTCATCACCCGCACAGCCGACCAGCAGTGGCAAACCTCAGAGCCTTGGGACACCATGGCGCCGCGCCTTCAAGGCTTTCCCGAGCACAATCGTTTTTCTTTCTAAAACGCTTGTTAGACAAACCTTCGATCAGAACTTTTCAGAAATGCAACAAGTCAGCCCCGCCCAATTCAAAGAATGGATTTCACAATCGTCTGCGCAAGGTCAACCCCTGATCTTGGATGTGC
This sequence comes from Burkholderiales bacterium, assembly GCA_026400155.1. GTDB lineage: Bacteria > Pseudomonadota > Gammaproteobacteria > Burkholderiales > Burkholderiaceae_C > Limnohabitans_A. Next base: position 19,800 of record JAPLPO010000116.1, read on the forward strand.
GCGAAACTTGGGAGTGCCAACTGGCAAGCATTGCACCAGAAGGCTGCGATGTTCAGATCATGCCCATGCAAACGATCCCTGCACGAATTGACGAACTGGACAAAAACAGAGCCATTGCGTGCCTGTGTCATCACGGCGGACGCAGTATGCAAGTGGCAACTTTTTTAGAGCACCATGGCTTTACAAACATCGCCAACATCAGTGGCGGCATCCAAGCTTGGTCCGACCAGGTCGATGCCAGTGTGCCTGTCTACTGATTTAGATTGAATTGAATTGATTTCCCTGCCTATTGGCTTTTGCCTCGAAAGAACTTTATGAATTTGCGCTTTCTCCCTATCACGTTGGCCATTTCTGCTGCTTTCGCTGGCTCAGCGCAAGCACAGAACTTGATGTCTTTGTTTGAAACGGCCCGAGGCTACGATGCCACTTACAAAGCCGCTCAGTCGCAATACACGGCCAACTTGTCAAAAGGTGAGCAGGCCAAAGCCCTGTTGTTGCCCACAGTTGGCTTGACTGCCAATCTCAACAACACCAACTTTGAGCGACTTGCACCCCCGCCAGGAACCTTCTCTGCACAAAGCGGGGCACTGACTTTGAATGCCTCACACCCCCTTTACCGCCCCGCCAATTCTGCAAGTTACCAACAAGGCATGCGCCAATTGGCATTGGCAAGCATCCAACTCAAGGCCGCAGAGCAAGACCTCATGGTGCGCTTGAGCCAAGCTTACTTTGACGTGCTCATTTCGCGTGAAAGTTTGGAATTTGTGCGGGCACAAAAAATGGCAGTTGCCGAGCAACTGGCCGCTGCCAAACGCAATTTTGAAGTTGGCACATCCACCATCACCGACAGCCGCGAAGCTCAAGCTCGTTTTGACTTGGTGCTGTCGCAAGAAATTGCGGCTGACAACGATTTGCGCATCAAGCGCATGGCTTTGAATCAACTGGTGGGACTGAACAACATTGAACCCAAATCGCTGTCGAGCAAAGCCAAGCTGACGGCCCCTGAGTCTTCGTCCATCGATCAATGGGTGCGCCAGTCCTCTGATTCCAATCCTATTGTTCTCCAAAATCGCGCAGCGCTCGACATTGCCAAACTCGAAACCACCAAGGCAGAAGCTGGCAACAAACCCACACTGGACTTGGTTGCAGGCTTTACGCCCACACGCTATAAAAATGGAACAGGTATCAACGCAGCACAAGTTGATAACAATTTAACCTCCATTTCCTTGTCATTCAACATGCCTTTGTTTGCTGGCTATGCCACTCAAAATCGCATCAAAGAGACCTTGGCCTTGGAAGAAAAAGCGCGCTCAGACCTGGATGCTGCAGAACGCAATGTGGCTCAGGCCACTCGCACTGCATTTTTTGGATTGCTGTCAGGCATTGGCCAAGTCAATGCCTTGCAAGCTGCTGAAGCCTCAAGCCAGAGTGCGTTAGATGCCAATAAGTTGGGCTACCAGGTAGGCGTTCGCATCAACATTGACGTCCTCAACAGCCAAAGCCAGCTGTTCCAAACCAAGCGCGATTTGGCCAAGGCCCGCTACGATGTTTTGCTGGGTCAACTCAAATTGCGACAAGCTGCTGGCGTCCTGACCGATGCCGATCTGGCTTCGATCAATGCACTTTTGAATCCTTAATTCAATCCTTGATTTAATCTTTGATTGAATGTTGGCTGGCTTGCAACTGTGACAGCACAGCTTGAACTGTGTGTTGAGTCGCACCGCCATGTTGCTGTGCAAATTGAAGGGCATTGACTGACTTCTGTTTTTGCAGGGGTCTGTTTTGAACGGTGTCTACAACCAACTTCAAGGCCGCTGCCATGTCAGAAGCACGTTGTGCTGCACCGGCAGATTCAGCAGCCTGAGAGGCCTCGGCAAAATTGAATGTATGCGGCCCCATCACGATGGGGCAAGCGCAAGCAGCCGCCTCAATCAGATTTTGACCCCCTAGTTTTTCAAAACTTCCGCCAAGCAAGGCGGCATCGGCGAGGCTGTAATAAAGCGCCATTTCACCAAGGGAGTCACCCAACAAAATGACTGCGCCGTCTTTAGCTGCTTCGTTCAAATGAGATGTCGATAACCCAGCCTCTTGGCCCCAAGTTGAACGCCTAGAAACTCTCAAGCCACTCGATGTGATCAGGCTCTCAACTTCGCTTACACGCTGAGGATGCCTTGGCACAATCAACCAGTGAATTTGAACCTCTGGGTGCTGCTTGGTGAATGTCTGCCAAGCAGCCAGCCACAAACTTTCTTCGCCCTCGCGCGAACTGGCCAACATGACCACAGGTGCATTGAATTGTTCACGCCAAGCGCGTCCCATGGCCACCTGCGATGCATCTGGTTTGGCATCAAACTTCAAATTGCCAAAAACGCCCTTGACAGATGCACCCAAAGATTTCAAGCGCATGGCATCGTCTGGCGCTTGGGCAAAGACGGCGCTCAGACCTGCAAACGCAGGCTTGATCAATGACGGCCAACGCTGCGCTTGACGAAATGATTTTTCGCTCATACGGGCATTGATGAGCATGACAGGAATGCGCTTCTCTTGAGCACTGTGAATCAGTTGGGGCCACACCTCCGTCTCAAGCAGCAAGCCAATTCGAGGCTTGAAAGCAGTCAAAAAGCGCTCGACCGCTTCTGGTGAATCCCAAGCTTGCCAAACTTGCACGTCGCCGGCTTGCAACAACTTGAGACCTTCCTCGCGCCCCGTTGCTGTGCCATGGGTGAGCAACAATTTCATATCGGGTATGGCTTGCCGCAAGCCTTGAAGCAAGATGGCCGCTGTGCGTGTTTCACCCAAAGAAACTGCATGAATCCAGATCCAATCGTGACAAGCATTCTGCTTGTAATAACCAAATCGTTCTTCTATGAATTGACCATAGAGCGGCTCGGCTTGAGCACGTTTGCGCAGCTTTCGGCGCAACAGCGGTTGCGCCAAGCGCATGAACACGCCATAAATCCAAAGTGAAAAGCCAGGCATCAACTAGTTCATCCGGAAAGGGCGGATGCAAGCCTCAATGTGCAGCGCTTTGCAAACTGGCATCGGGCTTGACCGTTTTTAGCAAGGTCAGCATGTCGTGCTCGATGCGGTGAAGTGCCGATTCTGTGTGGCCTTCAAAACGCAAAACTAACACCGGCGTGGTGTTGGATGCGCGAATCAAACCAAAGCCATCTGGCCAATCGACACGCAAGCCATCCATGTCAGAAATTTCTGCAGGTGCCGAAAAATACTGGCTGGCCACCTTCAACAACTGCGCCGTGAGAACGTGAGGCTCTCCCTCTTTGCAAAGCACATTCAACTCTGGCGTGCTGAAGCTGCTGGGCAATGCTTTTAAAACAGCGTTGGCGTTGGGGCTGCGACTCAATATTTCCAGCAAGCGGCAACCCGCATAGGTGCCATCATCAAAACCATACCAGCGTTCCTTGAAAAAGATGTGGCCGCTCATTTCACCACCCAACGGCGCTTGACCCCCTTCGGCCTCAATTTGTTTCATCTTGGCTTTGATTAAAGAGTGACCTGTTTTAAACATCAAGGCTTGACCACCAGCGGCGCGAATGGCAGGCGCCAACCGTTGCGAGCACTTCACATCAAACAAAATAGTGCCCCCGGGTACGCGGCTGAGAACATCTTGCGCAAACAACTGCATCTGTCTGTCTGGATAAATGGTTTCACCATCTTGGGTCACAATTCCCAATCGATCGCCATCGCCATCGAAGGCCAAACCTAGCTCTGCACCTGAGCTTTGCAGCGTGGCAATCAGGTCTTTCAAGTTTTCAGGCTTGCTGGGATCGGGATGATGATTGGGAAAATTGCCATCGACCTCACTGAACAATTCAATGACCTCGCAACCCAAGGCCCGAAAAATGCCAGGCGCACTGGCACCGGCAATGCCATTGCCAGAATCGATGACAATTTTGAGAGGCCGCGTGAGTTGAATGCTGGACACAATGCGCTCAATGTAAGCTGGCAAAATATCCATGGCGCGAATAGATCCACCCGCATTGAGTTGCCATGATTCGTTTTCAATGATGTGTTGCAGGGCCTTGATTTCATCGCCATAAATGGCCCTGCCACCCAAGACCATCTTGAAGCCGTTGTCATCTTTTGGGTTGTGGCTGCCAGTAACTTGAATGCCACTGTCACACACTGTGTTGGCGGCAAAGTAGAGTTGCGGTGTGGTGGTGAAGCCAACATCAATGACCTCTATGCCTACATCCACCAGTCCACGCATCAGTGCAGCGGACAGCTCGGGACCACTCAATCGGCCATCACGACCCACCGCCACGGTGCGCCGCCCTTCTTTCAAGGCCAAGCTGCCAAAGGCACGGCCCAAAGCTTGTGCCAGGGGTGCATCCAAGTTGCGTTGAAAAGTGCCGCGAATGTCGTAGGCCTTGAAAATGGAGGCTGTAACTTGCATCTAAAAATCCTTAGAATGAACGCGCGCTCACTGGTCAGGGCGCCGCTGAAAGTGAATGCGATTGCCCTCTATTGTAGGTCGGACAGGCTCAAATCGGATACCATCAAAACATGCAATTTCACCCTGATACCTGCCGACAAAGCATCCAAAGTCCATGGGGTTTGCTCACCATGGCAGCCAACCCCAATGGGCTTTGTGGTGTTTGGTTTGAAAATCAAAAACACTTTCCAGACACTCAATTTTGGACGGTGGCCAAGCGTCATCCCGTATTGCTTCAAGCTGAGGAAATTTTGCAACAATATTTCCAACAAAATTGGCCGACTGACAGCTCTGCACGCATGGCTCTCAAAAAGCTTCCGCTAGATTTAAGCGGCGGCACCGCTTTTCAGCAAGCTGTTTGGCAAGCCCTCATGAGCATCCCGATGGGTCAGACATGCAGTTATGGCGAGCTCGCAGCGGCCATTGGCCGTCCAAGTGCTGTTAGAGCCGTTGGAACTGCCATTGGACGCAATCCCATCAGCATCCTCATCCCTTGTCACCGGGTTTTAGGCACACTAGGTCACCTCACAGGCTATGCCGGCGGAGTATGGCGCAAGCAAGCCTTGCTCAAGCTTGAAAACGTCCAATTTTTGACCGAAGAAAATCAGCGCTCATGATCGAGTACGTATGAGCCAGCAGCAAGCAGGCAATTCGCCAGACTGGCGATTTGATTATTTGATGTTGGCCGCCTTATGGGGTGCGTCGTTTTTATTCATGCGCATGGGCGCGGCCGAATTTGGCCCCTTGGCCACAGCTTGGACACGCGTTTGGATCGCCACACTTTTTTTATTCCCTCTCATGCTTTGGCAAGGCCATTGGGCCTTGTTCAAGTCCAAATGGAAACTCATATTGGGTTTCGGCGTTTTCAACTCTGCTTTGCCGTTTGCTTTGTTTGCCTATGCAGTGATGCACATTTCTACGGGGCTTTCTGCCATTCTGAATGCTTCGGTGCCCTTGTTTGCTGCTGTGGTGGCTTGGATTTGGCTGGGCGATCGGCTAAACCATTGGCGAATTACAGGCTTGTTCATTGGCTTTATCGGCGTCGCATTTTTGGCCAGCGACCAAACCAGTTTTCACAGCGCGGCCAACCCCGATGCGAGCACTTGGGGGCAATACACTGCCATCGCAGCATGCCTTTTGGCCACATTGTGCTATGCCATCGCGGGTAGTTTTACTAAAAAGTACATGCCCAATTTGCCCCCCTTGGTCTCTGCCACAGGCAGCCAATTGGGCGCAAGTTTGGCACTGGCCATCCCCGCACTTTGGGCTCTGCCTGAGGCGCTGCCAAGCACCCAAGCTTGGTTATCCCTTATCATGCTGGGTGTCGCTTGTACGGGTGTTGCCTACATCCTGTACTTCCGATTGATCAACCGCGCAGGTCCCGCCAAAGCTCTGACGGTGACTTTTTTGATTCCAGTGTTTGCATTGATCTATGGCGTAAGCTTTTTAAATGAAACTGTGACGCTCAGCATGGTCTTCTTGGGCATGGTGGTGGTTTTAGGGACAGCCATGTCCAGTGGTATTTTTCCAAAATTGAAATGATCGATAAATGAAACGACGCAACTTCACTTCCAAAATGACTTTCAGTCTGCTTGCAGGCATTTTGCTCGCCGCCAATGCCTTGGCACAAGGCACGCCTCCCAGCGTCCTCACGGGCACTCAAGCGCCCATCAAGCTGATCGTTCCCTTCACCCCTGGCACTGGCATTGACCTGATTGCACGCACAGTGGGGCCCAAACTTTCTCAGCGCCTGGGTCGCCCTGTGGTCGTTGAAAACAGAGTGGGCGCTTCTGGCAACATTGGCACAGAAGCAGTGGTTAAGGCGGCACCCGATGGGCAAACCTTGTTGGTCAGCGTCAACACCCTGGTGATGAACAGAAGCCTTTATGCTGGCCTGAGTTTTGATCCTGTGAAAGATCTGGCGCCCGTTATTTTGACCAGTTGGGGGCAGTTGCTATTGGTCACACACCCCAAGTCCAACTTTAAAACCGCAGCCGAATTGGTCGCTCATGCCAAATCAAACCCAGGCCGCATCAACTACGCATCGCCAGGCGTTGGCACACCCCACCACCTGTCGATGGAACTGTTCAAAAGCACGGCCCAAGTGTTCTTAACGCACATCCCTTACCGGGGCACTGCGCCAGCAGTGACAGACTTGTTGGGCGGCCAGGTAGACGCCATGTTCTTGCCTATTCACGTGGCCCTGCCACAAATCAAGGCGGGCAGACTGGTGGCCTTGGGCATTGGCAGTGATCAACGTCATCCTTTGCTGCCCAATTTGCCCACCTTGAGTGAAGCCAAAGCAGGCAAAGTGAATGTTGACATGTGGTACGGCATCTTTGCGCCCAAAAACACACCCAACGACATCGTTCAAGCCTTCAACAAAGAAATCAGAGCCATCTTGGCAAGTGAAGACGTTCAAAAAGCATTTCAGCCGCAAGGCATGGACCCCGCCAACAGCACCCCTGAGGAGTTTGGCAAGCTGGTCGAGCGCGACGCCAACCGTTGGGCCGAACTGATCAAAGCCCAGAACATCAAAGCGGAATGAGCATGAACATCGCCATTGTGGGAGGCGGCATTGCCGGCCTGAGTTTTGCATTGGGTCTCCACCAGCGTGGCATTGACTGCGATGTTTTTGAAAGTGTGACCGACATCAAAGAAATTGGCGTCGGCATCACCTTGCTGCCGCACGGTATGCGCGAGCTTTCAGCATTGGGTGTGCAAGATGCGCTGGAGGCTGTTGGCATTGAAAATCTTGAAAGTGTTTTTTACACACAGCACGGTCAATATGTCTACCGAGAAGCCCGCGGCCGGCATGCAGGTTACGCCCTGCCCGAAATCGGCATTCACCGAGGCAAGTTGCATCGCATTTTGTTTGATGCAGCGGTTAGCCGTTTGGGCGCCGACAAAGTGCACACAGGCATGCGTTGCACAGGCTTTTCCCAGAATGCCGATGGCGTTCAAATTGATTTTTCAAATGCTCACTCGGGTCAGCCAGTTTCAGTCAATGCACAAATTGCAGTGGCGTGCGATGGCGTGAACTCTGTCATTCGGAAGCAAATGCACCCCCAAGATGCACTTTGTTTTGCGGGCATCAACACCTGGCGCGGCGTCACAGTTCACCCACCCATTTTGACGGGCAAAAGCTATTTGAGAATTGGCACCGTCGAGGTGGGCAAGATGGTGATCTACCCCATCATTGACAATGTCGATGGCAAGGGCAATCAACTCATCAATTGGGTGGCCGAACTCCAAAAACCCAATGCCGCCATGAACGACTGGAATCGCCCCGGCGATCCTGCTGTGTGCGCAGAAATCTTCAAAGACTGGACCTTTGATTTCTTGAATGTGCCAGAACTTATTTTGAAAGCTGAGAAAGTTTTCGAATACCCGATGGTCGACAAAGACGCTCTGCCTTTTTGGACACAAGGCCGGGTAACGCTCATGGGCGATGCTGCACACCCGATGTACCCTCGTGGCTCCAATGGGTCTGCCCAAGCACTCATAGATGCTCGCACTTTGGCAGAACAACTCAGCTTACACAGCAGTCCACAAGAAGCATTGAAGGCTTATGAAACCTTGCGTTTGGCGCCCACGGCCAAGGTGGTCGAGACCAACCGCAACGTGCCACCCGACTTCATCATCATGAAGGCGCAAGAACTCAGCGGCGGTAAACCTTTCAGGCACATCGATGATTTGATTAGCCAAGACGAATTGCGCCAAATTTCTGACAATTACAAAACTGTGGCCGGTTTCGCTTTGACAAAGTGAATGGGCTTTTCTGAATTTGAGTGTTGAGACTCGACCGATTCGGCCTTGATTTGCCGCGCCCTCAATTGCCCGCACCCGCCTTGCACGTCTTGCCCCGCTGAATTTCTGAGCTTGGTCAAAATACCGCGCTTGTGAAGCGAACGGGCAATTTCAGCCGCCCGCTCCCATGACGGTCGCTTGAAGGGCAAATCGTCTACGGCGTTGTAAGGGATCATGTTCATGAGTGCATATTTGCCCTTGAGCAGGCGAACGATGCCCTCTATTTCTTCTTCCGTGTCATTGACACCTTGCATGAGTGTCCACTGGTATTGGATGGGATAG
>JAPLPO010000058.1 GCA_026400155.1 Burkholderiales bacterium
ACACATATCTGCAATTGTTTTGTATGACTCACCGATGTAATACTTGATGACTGCTGTATCGGCGCGTTCTGCTTTGCCGTTTTCCATTAGCCACGCATAACGTCGGATCATGGTGAAGGAAGTGTCTAACATCACTTTCATGTCTGCAAATTTGTGTTGCGTGACTTGAAAGCTACCAATGGGCTTGCCAAATTGATGGCGTGTTTTTGCGTAATCTAACGCGTATTCGAATGCACGTCGCGCCGCACCAATGCGCACAGCAGACAAACACAGGCGTTCATAACGCAAAGTGTCTTCGCAAACAGCCCATCCGTGATCGAGTTGACCGAGCAACGCTGTATTGGAAACGCGCACGTCGGTGAAAGTAACTTCAGTGGTGCCAATAGAGTGTTGGCCCAATGTGGGGATCTTGCGAACTTCGATGCCAGGGAGTGTGGTATCGACCAAAAAAGTACTAATGCCTAATTGTTTTTTGCCCAAGTCATTGGTGCGAAGGGCCAGCAACACATAGTCGGAAATATCCATTCCCGATGTCCACTGCTTGCGACCATTGATGATGAATCCATCTCCGTCGGCAACTGCCCGGGTTCTGAGCGCTGCAGCATCCGAGCCTGAATCGGGTTCAGACAATGCAAATGCAAAAGAAAGTTCACCCTTGGCGGTGCGCGGCACGATGCGTTGTTTTTGTTCTTCAGTGCCGTGCTTAAGCACCGCATAGCAACCATAAGTGAAGTTTCTGAACAGCCATAGTCCAAGTTCTTCAAAATGATGGCCGGTCTCTTCTAGAAGCAAAGCCAAATCGGTGGGGGAACCGCCTGCGCCGCCAAAAGACTCGGGGGCAATGAGCCCAAGCCAGCCATTTTGGGCCATGGCATTGAAAGCTTCTCTAGGGGGTGTGTAGTTGAGATCGCACTTGGCGGCGTATTCCATGGTGCAAACATCGCCAAGCAATGTTTGCACGGATTGGAGCATGAGCTCCTGATCACTTGTATTGCCAAAATTCATAATATGTGATGTGAGGCACGCTACACAGAGACGGGCGTGTTTGAGTTATTCTACATTTGTTTAAAAAAAAAGAGTGCTATGAATATTCATACTTTTGAAACAATCGGTCAAGAACTTCGCGGTCGTGTCGCCATCTTGACACTCAATCGTCCCGAGGCCATGAACGCCATCAATATGAAGATGCGTGGCGAATTGCGCACGGCTTTGGATGAACTCAAACGGGATGCGCAGGTCGGCGCTGTGATCTTGACAGGCGCGGGCGAGAAAGCATTTTCAGCAGGCATGGATTTGCGTGAGTTTTCTGCGATGAATGCCAACATTCCAATTGCAGAAATGAAGCGTTATCGTTGGGAACAAGGCGAAGGCATCGCCGCATTCGACAAGCCCATCATTGCTGCAGTCAATGGCCTTGCAATCGGTGGTGGTGTTGAATTGACCTTGCTGTGCGATTTCGCTTTTGCTGCAGACCATTCGAGTTTTGCTTTTGGCGAAGTCAAGCGAGGCTTGATACCAGGCAATGGCGGTACTCAACGTTTATCCCGACGTGTAGGCACTGCGCGTGCATTGGATATGATTTTGACGGGCCGTACTGTTTCAGCGGCCGAAGCTTTGTCGATTGGATTGGTTCAATACGTGGTGCCTCAAAATGAATTGATCGAACAAGCTTTGAAGTTGGCAGAGATGATGGCTGCCAATGCGCCTGTTGCTGTGCGCTCGGCCAAAGCCGCTATTCACAGAGGTGCTGATTTAACGCTTGCTGATGGTCTGCGGCTAGAGCAAGACATGGCGGCTTTTCTTTACACCACAGAAGATTCCAAAGAAGGCCCACAGGCATTTTTAGAAAAACGTCCAGCAGTTTGGAAGGGAAAATAAACCATGGCATCCCAAGCAAAAAAAATGTATCGCACTTTGTTGTTTGCACCTGGCAGTCGAGCGGAATTATTGACAAAGGCTCAACTCGGGGCTGCAGATGCCATGATTTTTGACTTGGAAGATTCTGTGCCATTGAATGCAAAAGATGAAGCCCGAAAAAATGTGCAGCAGGCATTGGCATTGGGTTTAAAAAAGCCCATGTATTTGCGAATCAGCAATCCACGTGCGGGTGACTACTTGGCCGATTTGGGCGTCCTTCACAACCAATCCTTGGTCAATGTGGTGGGTGTTGCGTTGCCCAAGGCAGACGATGCGCAAGATATTGAAACAGTTTCCAAGGCCTTGCAAGAGATTGAAATAAAGGCCGGTGTCGCTGTTGGAAGTTTATCGATCCTGCCGATGATTGAAACTTGTTTGGGCTTGCGCAATTCATTTGATATTGCCAAGTCTTCAAAGCGAGTGAGTGGCATGGCATTGGCCAGTGCCGAAGAAGGTGACTTTATGGTGGACTTGGGCGGACGGTGGACGCCACGCAGTTTGGCATTGAACTATCCACGCAGCAAATTGGTGGTCGATTCACGCGCCGCGGGGCTTGAGTGGATTGTGGATGGCGTATTCATGAATTTGAAAGACACGCAGATGCTGCGTGAAGAATGTTTGATTGCACGCGAATTGGGGTTTGTGGGCAAGATGGCGATTCATCCCACGCAAGTGGATGTGATGCACGAGGTTTTTTCTCCAAGCGCAGAAGAAATTGAATACGCACGCGGCTTGATTGCAGCGTTTCGAGAAGGCGAGGCTCGGGGTGTTGGCGCTGTGAAATACGAGGGCATGATGGTTGATTACGCCAACGTGCGATTGGCAGAACGTACTTTGGCATTGGTTGAGGCTTTATGAATTCAAATCTTTTCAGTTCGGGTGTTATCAAAGAACACTACGAACCACTTCGCAATCTGGCCGATATTGAAGCCATCGAAAAAATTCCCCTCGAAGAGCGCGTTAAGCGATGGGACTTCGCATTGAATTTGTTGGATGGTTGCCGTGATGACCCCCACCGAATTGCATTGCACATCACACACAACGGCAATATCGATGGTGAAGTAAAAACATGGACATTTTCAGAACTTGAGAGACGCTCTATTCAATGCGCCAATTTATTGCGCGCAAGCGGGCTTGGCGCCGATGATGTCGTTGCAGTTGTCACACCCACTGTTCCAGGTTTGTTTGCAACCATGATTGGTGGTTTGCTTGCTGTGCGTTTGTTTCCCATCAATTGGATGCTGGATGCGCATTCATTAAGTGACTTGATGCAGCGCGCAAAAGTTAAATTGGTGATTGCATTAGGCCCAACGCCTGGATTTTCCATTTGGGAAAATGTGAGTGCGGCTATTCAAAGTTTAGAAAATCCACCTCAAGTGTTAACTTTGCACGAGGCTTTTAGCCCACCTGCAGCACATGACTTGTTAACGCAAGCTGAAAAACATTCGGGTGATCGATTGACCTTTGATCGACCCACTGCAAAGCTAGACACCATTGCATGCTATGTGCATTCTGGCGGCACAACAGGACATCCCAAAATTGTCAAGATTTTGCACGGTGGCATGGTGTATCGACAATGGGCGGCCAACCATGGCTTGGCATTCACGCGCCATGATGTTGTTCTATCGGACACACCGCTATTTCACATCGGTGGATTGCTGGTGCGTGGGTTGGTGAGTACTGCAAACGCCAATACCGCAGTGATTCCGAGTATTTTTGGTGCGCGTGACAAAACTTACATGGCCAACTATTGGCGCTATATCGAACGCTTTGGCATCACGCAAGTATCGGGTGTGCCCACAACCTTATCCGTACTTGCCAAAAATCCGCCCACCACAGAAAACATCACTTCATTGCGACCTTACTTTGCAACAGGTTCAACTGCAATGGCGCCAGCCATTCAAGAACGTCTGACCCAAATCACCGGTGCGCAGGTGCTGCAAAGTTATGGCTTAACCGAAAACACCAGTCATGTATCTCTTGACCCCCGCGATGGTGAAGTGCGTACGCGTTGTTCGGGTATTCGCGTGCCCTACATGAAAATTCGAATTGTGAAAATGAAAGACGGTGGTGAAATTGAACGCGAATGTGGCATAGATGAAATCGGCATGATCTTGGTCGGTGGCCCAGGCGTGGCAGGGGGTTACTTAGATCCATCGCAAAACAAAGGTGCGTTTTTAGACAATGGTTTTTTTGTCACGGGAGACCTTGGCAGTTTGGACGCCGACGGTTATTTGCGAATCAGTGGAAGACAAAAAGATTTGATTATTCGTGGCGGTCACAACATTGAACCTGGGTTGATTGAAGAAGTGCTCATGCAATCACCATCGGTGGCCATTGCGGCTGCAGTTGGAAAACCCGACACCCATGCGGGAGAGTTGCCCATTGCTTATGTGGAGTTGCATCCAGGTGTAAAAATCAGTGCAGAAGAATTGCTTGCATTTGCAACCGAGCGAATTCCAGAGCGGCCTGCTGTGCCCAAAGAGATCGTTATTCTCGATAAACTGCCTCTCACGTCTGTTGGCAAGCCCATGAAGCATGTGCTTCAGAT
>JAPLPO010000051.1 GCA_026400155.1 Burkholderiales bacterium
AATTGAAGTGCAACACCATTACAACGAAAAGCATGGCTTGCAGTTGAAAGACACTTTGATTTCTAACTTGCCGCGCTATGCGCACATTGCATCGCAATGGCCTGGTCTCATGAACCTTCGTAACAAATCGCCTTTGTTGGCCAAGTTGGCAGAGTCTCTAACGGGCCTGTCAGCAGAGCGCTCATGGCCTGAATGGAAAAAAGACCATTTCTTCAACGGCCCTCATGTCGGGGTTTCGGCAGAAGAAGTCTTAAAAGCCAGCAAGCCTGTGGTTTTGTTTGTTGACACTTTCAATGGCTACTTTGAATCTGAAAACGCTTGGGCTGCCAACGATGTTTTGTCAGCAGCAGGTTATCAGGTTCACATTGCCAGTCGCACCAAGCAAGACACACCCGGTCAGCACCTCTGCTGCGGCCGCACTTATTTGGCCAGCGGGCAAGTGAGCAAGGCCAAAGAACATGCGCAAGCTTTGTTAGAAGCATTGCTGCCCTTTGCACAAAAAGGTATTGCCATTGTTGGCCTTGAGCCATCGTGCCTTTTAACCCTCAGAGACGAGTCTTTGGTCATGGGCTTGGGTGAAATGGCTGACACAGTGGCGGCCCATGCTGTGTTGTTTGAAGAATTTTTAGCTGCAGAAAATAAAGCTGGCAAACTTGATTCACTCAAGGCCCAATTGGCAGTCGCTCAAAAACCAATTTTGGTACACGGCCACTGCCACCAAAAAGCCTTTGGCTTGATGCCCTCCATCACGCAAGTGATTCAACTCATTCCACAAGCCAAAGTGGATTTGATCGAGAGCAGTTGCTGCGGCATGGCCGGCTCATTTGGTTACGAAGCTTCGCACTTAGAAGTGTCCAAACAAATGGCCGAGGCCAGTTTGCTGCCTAGCATTCGACAACAGCAAGACGCTAGTGTGGTGGCCGATGGCACCAGTTGCCGACATCAAATCATGGATGGCACAGCCCGTGAGGCCATGCATGTGGCCTTGTTGTTGGCAAAACATTTAACAAAATAACAAAGGCCCGCTCGCACATTAGATTGAGCGTCTTCGCTTGAGAGCTTGTCTAAGCGAATATCTATTATCTCAAGCGCCATGCCCTTTGATGTAGGTTTCAAGGAACTTGATTTGGTTGCCTTGAAGCTCAATGATATTTTTAACCAAGTCACCGATAGAAACAACACCAAGTACTTTGTTTTTCTCTACAACAGGCAAGTGGCGAATGTGTTTGTGAACCATGATGGCCATGCATTCATCGAGTGTGTTCGAGAGTGTCACGGTGAGGGGGTTGGGCGTCATGATTTTTGAGACGGCCACTTGTGTTGGATTGTCGTGCGGCAACAATACTTTGATGGCGCAATCACCCTGAGAAACAATGCCCATTAACACACCGTCGTCAATCACCAATACAGCTCTGACGCGATGATCGCGCATGACTTTCAGGACGTTTTCTACAGGTTCAGTGGTCGAAACCGAGAAAATAGCATTCGTTTTTTTCTCAATAATTTTTTTGACGGTTGTCATGAAAAGCAGCCTTGATTCATCAAATTGTTGTGACAGATGTCTTGCCTTCTCATTCAGGCATTGACCCCTGTGTTTTTTTCCAGAATCATCATAAAGCTTAGTTTTTAATTAGTCCAACAAAAGAATCTTTTGCGGGCAACCCAAAGTTGTAGGGCTTAAACTAAAAACACGCTCTTTCTCTACATTGAGTGTGGCGGAATTGCGAATTTTTTAAATATTTGAAATTCTTAAAAAGTAACTAATTAGAACTTTTGGATAATTTTTGTAAGTTTTCCATTCTGCTCATCAAATTGTTCCTCACGCAATCGTTTAGATTGGTCATTGGTCAATGCAGGGTGGCAACCAATGATTTAATGAATCTCAATTTATCAATCTGATTTTTAGTCACACTATCAATGAACAAATCTAAAGCACTTGTCTTTGTTTATACAATTTTACTTATTTTGTGTACTGCATTTGTATGGGGTGCCGCTCAGAATTTACCGCCTGTTGTAACTTCGCACTTTGATTTGTCTGGCACGCCCGATGCCACCATGCCACGCGATCTATTTACCAACCTGTTTCTTGCCATCATGGTGCTCACATCGGGTTTGATGGCTTTGCTACCAATGGTGATTGCCAAATTGCCCCCACAGATGATCAATATACCCAATCGCTTGTATTGGTTAGCGCCTGATCGAATAGAGAACACAAAGCAAATTCTTCAAGCTTACTTATTGATTTTTGCTAGCAAACTTTGCTGTTTCATGGCGGTCATTTTCTGGCTCATTGTGCAAGCGCACCTTCACAATCCTCCCCAACTTTCTGCGCAGTATCTGATGCTAGCTACTGGTGTCTTTGTAGTTCTGACGATCTTTTGGTCAATGAGCTTGTCTGCACGATTCAAAAAAATTTAGATACTTGCGTGCAAGCTAAAGGCACAGTCCATTGCATTCTGTAGTTATTTAGCACATCGAAATTTCATAATTTCGTCATATTTCATCTCTAAAGTGCTCCTAATTTTTTTTTAATTTGCGAGCCTTAAATGAACTACAAAACCCTTGGTGCTTTTTTTCTTGCAATCTCGCTTGTGACCCTTTCCGGTTGCGGTAGTTCGGATACACCCGACTTTGATCCAAAAGCGACATTGGTCGGCCGTTATGCACTCAACGCAGGCGCAGGTGTTTCAGAAATTGTGGCCTACCATGCTGAAAGCCGCTCTATCTTCATCACCGTTGATACATCCACAGCGCCTTCTTCATTCCAAAGAATTTCCCTCTCTAACCTCACAAGCACAGCGCTTGCCAACCCCACCACGGCCAGCAATTTAACAGCAGGTGCCGTGATTTCAGTTGCACAACATGTGAATGGCAATGGTTTCACAGCAGGTGGCGTGCAGACATTGGCCATTACCGGCAACTTGATGGCCATTGCTGTTCAAGCAACGCCTAAAACAGACTTAGGTGTGGTTGCGTTTTACAGACTTGATGCTCAAGGTAATGCCACTTATTTGAAAAAAGTGACTGTTGGAAGCCTGCCAGACGGCATGGCTTTTAGCCCTGATGGCAGCAAATTGGTGGTTGCCAACGAAGGCGAACTGAGCGTCAACTTTGCAACCGACGGCATTGATCCTATTGGTAGCATTTCGATCATTGCAGTTGCAAATGGTGTGCCTGCCGATACCGCCACGACATTAGACTTTTCTGCGTTCAACGCTGGCGCAAGTCGTGCAAGCGAATTGCCAGCCGATGTTCGCATTGGCCGCCCAGGCGCCACAGTGGCCCAAGACATGGAGCCTGAATACGTCACCATCAGTGCAGACAATTCACAAGCTTTTGTGACTCTGCAAGAAAACAATGCAGTAGCGGTTGTGAACTTGGCGACCAATCGCATCGACCGCATTATCCCTATGGGTTACAAAAACCATGGCTTAGCGACAAACTCCATTGCGCCATCTGACAAAGTTTCTGCCACATCGCCCTTTGTCTTAAAACCCTATGCCAACTTGTTTGGTATCTACATGCCTGATGGTATTGCCACGTTCGTTGCCAATGGCGTCAACTACATCATTACTGCCAACGAAGGTGATGACCGTGATGATTTCTTGGCAACAGGTCAAAAGGAAACACAACGCGTTGGACACAGCAGCATGGTCCTCAGTAGCACCGCATTTCCTACTGCAACCGACTTGAAAAAAGACACAGAGCTTGGACGCCTCACAGTATTTTCAACCATGGGTAAGAACAGCAGCGGCCAGTATGACAAGCTGTACACCCTGGGCGGCCGCTCATTCTCAATTTACAACGCAAGCACAGGTGCTCAGGTCTATGACTCAGCCAACGATTTAGAAACACTGACTTACAGCACCATGCCCAGCGCTTTGTTAAGCAAAGATCAAGTTCTGGGACGCTTAGACAACAAAGGCCCAGAGCCTGAGAGTGTTGTGGTGGGCAAGGTCAATCAAAAAACCTATGCCTTTGTTGCGCTTGAAAGATCTAGTGCCATCTTAATGTATGACCTGACAAACCCTGCAGCACCAAGATTTGTTCAGTGGTTGCAAAACACAACTGATTTGACCAATGGTGACATTTCACCCGAAGGCTTGACTTTTGTACCTGCATCACAAAGCCCCACCGGCCAGGCTTTGCTGATTGCTGGTCATGAAGTAAGTGGTACCGTATCGGTTTGGGAAATAAAGTAATTCATTTTATTTAGCAAAAGGCCCTAGCACTTCAGCTGCAAGAGTCAAAAAAAACGCACGTCAACCCTGCGGCAACAATTCTTTTCAAAGAATTGTTGCATGAATGCTATATAGCATTTATACTATCTTCATGAGCCGCAATGAAGAAATTCCCGTTTACAACCGCATTGCCGAGCAGCGAGAGCTGCTGGGCATGTCGCGCCAGCAATTGGCCGAATCTGTGGGCGTGCACTATCAAACCATTGGCTACCTAGAAAGGGGCGAGTACAGCCCCAGCTTGGTGCTGGCCATGCGAATTGCCGAAGTTTTGGGGAAAGACATTCAAAGCCTCTTTTCTATCCAACCTTTTCCAAAAGGCAAATCACATGACAGATAAAAAAGGCAATAAATATTATTGGTCTGCGGGTGTCACCAAGAATGAAGTCATTGAAAGCTTGAACGACAACAGGCCGTCTAGGTTTCGCAATCAGTTCAACAGGCGAGTTTTGGTGGTCATCACAGCGGCTTGCCTTATCGGTTTGAGTTTTATTTTCTTCATTGCCCAAGCCAAGCTGAAATCCTATTTAGAAATTGTTTTGCTTGTCATTGTGTTTCTTTTGTATTTTCAATTGCGCAAGTCGGTTCGCAATGTGGCAGACGCTCCCGACGAGTTGTTAGATGAACGGCAAATAGCCATCCGAAATTCAGGCTATCTGCATGCTTATCGCTGGCTGTCGGGGGTTATGTTTGTATATGCCATTGTGTTTATTGGATTTTTCGAAATATTTTCTGGCTCCTTGAATGGAGCTACCAATGTCAAATTCTCGCAGCCACTCATTGCTTTTTGCATGTGGGTGGCTTGCTTGCCATCCATGGTGTTAGCGTGGCTACTGCCTTCTGAGCATTCAATTCCTGAGGAGTCAAAATGAAAGCCCTTTTTCAAAAAATCAAAAGCCTTTACGCGCTAATCAATCGTGGCATTCTCAAAGTGTCCGATTGGATGATCAGTGGCTTTCGCGTGGCGCTGGTCTTTGGTGTCGCTCTGTATGCGGTAGGCATCGGGTGGTTTGTTCTTTATGCAGACAAAGTGAGCCTTGAAGATCACACGGTTTTGGTCATGGACCTCAAAGGTGTGCTGGTTGAAGAATCGCCAGGCGGCTTAAAAGACAAGCTTATTGGTGAGCTTCAAGGCAATGCCACCGAAACGGTCCGACTGCGCGATATCGTTACGACGCTTGAGTTGGCAGCCAAAGACAAGCACATCGACAAAGTGCTTTTAAAGCTTGACGACTTTCAGGGTGGCGGTTTGGTTTCTTTGCGCGAGGCAGCCAGTGCCATTGAAAAATTCAAAGCCTCTGGCAAGCAAGTGGTGGCCTGGTCTAGCTTTTATGACCAACGTCAATACTATTTGGCGGCGCATGCCAACCAAGTGCTATCGCACCCCATGGGCGGTGTGCTCATTGAAGGCTTGGGCAGAAGCCGCAATTATTACAAAGACGCTTTAGACAAACTGGGAATCAAAGCCAATTTAATTCGGGTGGGCCAATTCAAATCTGCCGGTGAACCTTATGTCTTGAATGCACCCTCGCAGCAAGCCTTGAAAGCAGAGGCCCATGTGTATGACGCGTTGTGGGCTTTGTACACAGGCGGCGTTGAAAAGGCGCGTAATTTGCCTGCTGGCAGCATTGATCAGAACATCGGCAAGCTGCCCGATGCGCTCATCAAGGTCAAAGGCAATCCAGGCCAATTGGCCCTCGATTGGAAGTGGGTCGATGGTTTGCAGACTTTTGAATCATTGCGTGAAACGCTCATGAAAGAAGTGGGCAAAGACGAAGACATTCAATCTTTCCGTCAGGTTGGTTGGAAAGACTATCTCACCTCTGAAGTTAAGAGAGTCAAAGGTGAGCACATAGCCATTGTGGTGGCCGAAGGTGAAATTGGCGATGGCCGTGCACCAGCCGGCAAAATTGGTGGTATCTCTACATCGGAGCGCATTCGAAAAGCGGCTGAAGACAAAGATGTCAAAGCCATTGTGCTCAGAGTGAATTCGCCAGGTGGCAGTGTGTTGGGTTCGGAGCTCATACGAGAGCAGCTGCAAATTGCCAAAGACAAAGGCAAACCCATTGTGGTTTCCATGGGCAACTTGGCGGCATCTGGTGGTTATTGGATCTCAATGGCGTCTGATGTGATCATTGCCGATCCCGCCACCATCACGGGATCTATTGGCGTGTTTGCCATGTTGCCCACTGGTGAAGGTTTGATGAGCAAAATTGGCGTCAATACCGGTGGCTATCAAACCACCTGGCTTGCGGGTGCTTACGATCCTCGAAAGGCCTTAGACCCCCGCATGCAATCTTTGGTGCAGTCGAGCATAGAACACATCTATGCCGATTTCATTGGCAAAGTGTCTGCCACTCGCAACATCGAACTTGCCAAAGCAGACGAGCTGGCCCAAGGCAGAATTTGGACAGGTGCGCAAGCAGCCAATCACAAGCTGATTGATCGACTCGGTAGTTTTTCCGATGCCGTTGAAGAGGCCCGAAGCCGGGTTGCCAAACTGGATGGCGCCAACGCCAGCAGCAAAGAGCTTCCTATTCGGTATGTGGGACCCAAAACTTCGCCCATCGAAAAATTTGCCCAAAAATTCATGGGTCAGATTGGCTGGATTTCTGCTGAATCAGTGGCTCCTCCAGCTTGGAGTGTGTTGTCTGGGTTTTCTGGCGCTGATGCTTTCATGCTAAACACCTTGGGCCAAGATCTGAGCTGGTTGCAAACGGTCATTGACAAAAAACAACCCTTTGGTGCTGCGGCGCACTGCTTGTGCAATGTGCTGCCCTAAAAGGCGAAGCGAAAGATGGGGGCATGCCTTGCCCCTGCACTATTCCGAGCATCGATAAAGTTTAAAGGAAAATTTATATGTTCGACTGGCTATCCAAAATTTTCAATTCAAAACCGAACGAAACCATTGAGCCTTCTGAGGAAGAAAAAAAGCGCTCGGATGATGGCTTTGTGAATCAAGTGCTTATTTTTCCAATTGCTAATAACGCACTGAATCCCAACAGTTCATCAGACAGCGCTGACGCTGGCAGCAGCGATGGCGGCGGTGGCGGCGGTGGCGGCGAGTAATTGCAACACAAGCCCCAACTGCTTAAACTTCAAACTATGAATATCACCATTGAAATCCTTGTGCGTGCGCCCATCGACAAAGTTTGGCGTGCCTATACTTCGCCCGAAGACATCATTCAGTGGAATGCAGCCTCGGATGATTGGCATACAACTTCTTCAAGTGTTGAACTGCGTGTGGGTGGCACATTTTCTTCCCGCATGGAAGCCAAAGATGGCAGCTTCGGATTTGATTTTGCAGGCACGTATACAAAAATCATTCCAAATGAATTGATCGAATATGCTTTTGGCGATCGCACTGCCTCTGTTCAGTTTATGCAAACCAGCGATGGCGTGAAGCTGCGCATCACTTTTATAGCAGAAACGGAACACTCAGTTGAAGAACAAGAACAAGGTTGGCAATCTATCTTGAATAAGTTTGCCAGCCACGTTGAAGCCAAAAAATAACACTAGGACATCGAATGAACTGGGCTCAACTTGTTTACGCTTCAGTCTTGGTATCTTTCGCAAGCTTCGCCCTTGCCAACGAAGAATGTGCGCCCTTCAATCAGGAAGATACAAGAATTGTTGACCGTGGTCCTGTCAAATCTGTTGCAGGCCCGCTAGCCAAGTTCAATCCTTGCCACGCTTCAGTCAAGCTAGATACGCCTACATTTTTTGCCAAGAAGCGCGGCGATAAACCACCGCTGGTGATCATTGCGCACGGTGGTGGTGGTTTGGGCAACTATGAGCGCGACTTTGCCAAATTGATGAATCAGAACGGTTATGCAACGCTGATATTCGATGCATTTCAAATGAATGGCTTCACGCCGTTTTCTGACCTGTTGCTTTTCAATATGAGCAACGTTGGGCGGCAGCGAATGATTTACAAGGCAACATTGGGCGCGTATGAATGGGCACTCAAAAGTGACAAAGTGGATACGCGAAAAATGTTTTTTCAGGGCCTGTCAAACGGTGCATCCGTCTCCATCAACATGGCTGCATCTGCCGATCCCACCAACGTACGCGGTGTGATTGCAGAAGGCGGGCCGTCGGCGGGCATTGGATTTCCTGACGAAATCAAAGTACCCTTGCTGTTGTTGTATGGATCGGCTGACAACTACGGCGGACTGCAGAAAGACGATTGGATGCATCTTCGTGGAATGCCTTGCGCATACAACGACTACTACCCACTTGCACCCCCTGGGTTCAATCAAACCTGCAACCGCACCGCGAATGCCGCAGATCCAATGCTTTCACCGCAGAGTTGGTTTGAAGCTGCCAAGGCCAAGGGGCAAGACGTCCGATTTGAGCTAATTGAAGGAGGCGGTCACGGCATGATGTTTGGCGAATTTACAAGTTCCGCCAGCAAGCTTCCTAGTGGGCGCATGTTCTACAGGGCGTTTGGCGCTAGTGCCGGCACCAGAAACCAATTGCAGAAGCTTGTTTTGGAGTTTCTTGAATCAAAGCTTTAAATGTGATTTTGCAGATAGGGTACAGATCAGTCGCAACGTATTGTTAAATGCTTAATCTGTTTGGCGCGCAAGGCAGCGGATACGTCGGCAGTAGGCAACGAAGCGGCTAGCCCGGCGCTGCAACCATTTCTGCCACAATGCCTCTGCCCTGCGCCACCTCGCGAAAACCTCAAACTTGATAGGGATAGATTATCCATAGGTGTCATAAAAAAGGCATAAAGGATTAATAGACTGAACTTTTTATCGCAGACTTGTATGTCTTCAGATCAAATAATGAGCAAAAAATGCATCACTCAAACATTGTTTTGATCTTTGGAAGTGCACCCGATGTTACTGAGATTTCACAATGGAATCTCTCCTTTTTCAGAAGCACTGTTGCCATCAATAATGCATGGCAAGTCATACCCAACTGGAACTATCTTATCTTTCCAGAAGATTTTCCCACCGAGCGACGTCCTAAGTTGCCTGTTGGGTCAGATAAAAAATTAATCACTGCAGATGAATTCGTCATTCATCAAAATAATTTTGGTGGTTTCATTTATGCAGGTGGAACGATGGCTTTCACAGCTGGTTATTGGGCACTTGGCGCTTTAAAGCCAGACATGATTGCTTTCATAGGCTGCGACATGGTTTATTCAGTTGAGGGCGGAAAGTCGAGCCATTTTTACGGGCAAGGATGTGCTGACCCCTTAAGAAATGACATCACACTTCAATCTTTAGAGGCAAAATCAAACAGGTTGTTGGCTGTTGCCAATCAGCAAAATTGCGCGGTCGTGAACTTGTCGTCGATGCCAAATTCGAGATTGACGTTCCCTCGACTATCGTTTTCTGATTTTCAAGAGATACGCAATCATGAAGAATTCTTGAACAACCAAAAGCATTTCTTAGATCAGCAAAAAGTTAATTCGGCATTGGCTGCTGAGCAGGAACTAGGTTATCTAGTTCCTTCAGGGCGCTATTGGGAAACATTAAATAATTTTGATCCAGCAAAACTACGACTGATTGATGGCATTTGGATTGATTGCTTCAAGAAAGTTGAAATGTCTCAAGTGAATTGAACGCATTAAGACCAGTGCACTCACCATCAACCCTAGTGAGGTCAAATCATGAATCGAATTTGGTCAGCAACTTTTTCTTTCATACCTAAAACTAAGGAAGGTGGAGACGAAAAAATAAGTTGCTTTAAAAAGTTTTTTCGGCCCTCAAGGCTTGCCACAGTGCTGTGATTCGGAAAATCAATCGCTCGCCATTCCAGCGCCAAAGACTCGCCCAAGTCTGGGCCATATTTTGCAGAGGCACTGGCCATCACGTCAGCTTCATTCAATAGAACACAAAGCCACTTTAAATCCCACTGGAAAGTTTGACCAACAACATTCGAATGATTGTAATAAACAATTGAAAAGTCAGAACGTACAATGGCTAATTCAAAATGGGCTAAGGCACTAAGGTGCCTTTG
>JAPLPO010000223.1 GCA_026400155.1 Burkholderiales bacterium
CCTTTTTCTATCAGGCGCCTTAGATCGCCATCGGTGAAGATGCCAAGGACTTGGTGATTGGCATCCACAATGGCCGATGCGCCCAAACCTTTGTGGCTCATTTCGCGCATGAGATCTGAAAAGCTGGCTTCAGGTAAAACAGACGGCACATCGCCGTCTTTGCGCATCACATCGCCCACATGCGTGAGCAAGCGACGCCCCAAAGAACCGCCGGGGTGTGATCGAGCAAAGTCTTCAGCTTTGAAGCCGCGCGCGTCTAGCAAGGCCACGGCCAAAGCATCGCCCAAGGCCAATTGCGCGGTGGTGCTGGCCGTCGGTGCCAAATTGAGGGGGCAGGCTTCTTTGTCGACGCTGCTGTCTAGAACCACATCTGCATGTTTGGCCAGCGCAGAGTTCATGCCGCCTGTCATGGCAATCAGGGGAACGCCCAGCCTTTTCAAGACGGGCAGGATGGAGACCAGTTCGTCGCTTTCTCCGCTGTTGGAGATGGCCAGAACCACGTCCACGGCTTTGATCATTCCCAGGTCGCCATGGCTGGCTTCGCCGGGGTGCACAAACATGGCGGGCGTGCCTGTGGAGGCCAGCGTGGCTGCGATTTTGGAGCCAATGTGGCCGCTCTTGCCCATGCCGGTGACCACCACACGGCCTTTGACGTTGAGCATGATTTGAACGGCTTGAGAAAAGCGCGCGTCCAAACGCGATTTGAGGCCCATCAGGGCCTGTGCCTCAATGTCCAAAGTCTCGCGAGCGAGTTGGAGGGCTTGGTCTGGGTTGAATGACATGCGCCTATTTTAACGAGGGATGGCCCAAAGCGTGACTATGATGGTGGTTTCGACTTGGAGTGGGTGAGATGAGTCAAGGTTTAAGCACAAGTTCAAACCAAAGTGCCGTGAGCGCCAGGGACGAGATGGCTTTGTCGGTGAATGAGTATTTGAAAAACAACATCCGAACCGTGCCCGATTGGCCCGTCGCAGGCGTGCAGTTTCGCGACATCACGCCCTTGCTTCAGAACCCCCGAGTTTTTCGCGTACTGATTGACGCCTTTGTCCACCGCTACATGACGCCTTCCATGAGACCCGATGTGGTGGCCGGTTTGGATGCCCGCGGATTTATTTTGGGGGCTGTGGTGGCCTATGAATTGAATGTTGGATTTGTGCCCATCCGAAAAAAGGGCAAGCTGCCTTTCACCACCGTGGAAGAAACTTATGAGTTGGAGTACGGTACCGCCACTGTGGAGCTGCACACCGATGCGGTGAAGCCAGGCCAACGGGTGTTGTTGATTGATGACTTGATTGCAACCGGCGGCACCATGATGGCTGGCATGAAGCTGCTTGAAAAACTCGGCGCCGAAGTCATTGAGGGCGCCGCCATTGTCGACCTGCCCGAATTAGGCGGTTCGCACAAACTGCTGTCTGCGGGCTTGCCCCTCTTCACCTTGGTGAATTTTGAGGGGCATTGATCTGGGGGCCAGTATTCGCTTTAAGCGTTGAACTGTAGAGCGGCCAAGCCAGCGTAAATGCCGCCCATGGCAACCAGCTCCGTGTGTTTGCCCTGCTCGACAAGCCGGCCATGTTCAAGTACCAAAATTTGATCTGCCTTTTGCACCGTGGCAAGGCGGTGCGCAATGACCAAGGTGGTGCGGCCGCGCATGGCAGACTCCAGCGCTGCTTGAACCATGCGCTCACTGTGCGCATCCAAGGCGCTGGTGGCTTCGTCCAACAGCAAGAGTGGTGGATTTTTGAGCATGGCACGAGCGATGGCGATGCGTTGCCGTTGGCCGCCCGACAAGCGCACGCCGCGCTCGCCCAAGAACGTGTTGTAGCCGTCAGGCAAGTCAACAATGAATTCATCGGCAAAGGCCGCCACAGCTGCAGCGCGAACCTCTTCGTCGGTGGCGCCCGGCTTGCCATATCGGATGTTGTCCATGGCACTGCTTGAAAAAAGCACGGGCTCCTGAGGCACGATGCCGATGCGCTGGCGAAGGTCGTGCAGGCTGAGGTTTTGGATGGGCACACCGTCCAACACAATTTCACCGAGCTGGGGGTCGTAGTAGCGTAGTAGCAAAGCAAAGAGCGTGGTTTTGCCTGCACCACTGGGCCCAACCAATGCCACCGTTTGGCCTGCAGCAATTTCCACCGAGAAGTCTTGAAGCGCCAGTTGCGAGGGCCTTGAAGGGTAATGAAATTGGATCGACTTGAACGCCAATGTGCTGCCCGTTGTGGGCGGCGTAGACGTGACGGGCTTGGTTGGCGATTGAACGGGCGATGTGCTGCCCAACAACTCCATCAGCCGCTCAGTGGCCCCTGCAGCGCGTAGCAAATCGCCATAGGTTTCACCTAGCACCGCCACGGCGCCAGCAAAAATAATGACGTACAAAACAGCCTGACCCAGTTGGCCTGCTGAAAGCTCGCCAGCCAAAACAGCTTGCGTGCCTTGATACAAGCCCCAAAGCAAGAAGGCAGCGTTGGCAATGATGATGAAGGCAACCAGCACAGAGCGGGCGCGAGTGCGGCGGATGGCCGTTTGAAAACCTTGCTCTGTCGCGCTTGAAAAGCGCTTTGCTTCGCGCGTTTCGGCGGTGTAGCTTTGCACCACCGACATGGCATTCAAAACTTCTGTGGCGATGCTGCTGGCATCGGCCACCCGATCTTGGCTGGCACGTGACAAGCGCCGAACTCTCCGGCCGTAAAGCGTGGCTGGCCAGACCACCAGCACCACCGTGACGACCAATTGCAACATGACCGTGGGGTGCGCCCACACCAGCATGGCCAAAGCACCGACGCCCATCACTGCGTTGCGAAGTCCCATGGACAAAGAACTGCCCACCACGGTTTGTACCAAGGTGGTGTCTGCGACCAGTCGGCTAATGACTTCACCTGTGGGGGTGATCTCAAAAAATGCAGGACTTTGTTCCAGCACATGGCTGTAAACCGCGTTGCGCAAATCGGTGGTGACACGCTCACCCAGCCAACTCACGGTGAAAAAACGTGCGGCCGAAAACAAACCCAGCGCCACGGCCACGCCAAACAACATCATGAAATTGCCGCGCAGCGCCATGGCCTGCGCACCAGGATCGGGGTGTTGCAAACCGTTGTCGATCAATTGCCGCAGCGCGATTGGAAACACCAAGGTTGAAGCCGCAGCCAACACCAAGAACACCATGGCCAGACCAATTTGCAAGCGATAGGGCTTTAAAAAAGGCAGTAACCCACTCAAAGACTTGGGGCTCTTGGGTGCAGGACGATCGATTGCGGGTGACTTGGCCATCTTTTATTTCCCGATGCAAAAGCTGGAAAAAATAACGCCCAGCAAATCGTCGGCGTTGAACTCGCCTGTGATTTCATTCAAAGCCGTTTGCGACAGCCGCAACTCCTCGGCCAACAAATCCAAAGATTGCGCTTGTGCACGCAAATGACCATCGGCTATTTCAAGGTGAGATTGCACGCGTTGAAGCGCTTGAACGTGCCGTTCTCGGGCCAAGTACAAACCTTCGTTGGCAGGCTGCCAGCCCGCTGTTTGAAGCAGCTTGGCGCGAAGTTGCTCAATGCCGTGGCCGGTTTTGGCAGACAGAAAAATATCATGGCTTGGATGGGCGTGAATGCCAAACTCAGCTGAGTTTTGAGCAGAGGGTGCCAAGTCAAACTTGTTCCAGACGTTCAACAGTGCGACGCCCTTGGGCAACTGCTGCGCCAGGCCTTCTTGAATTTGTTGATCGGCTTGAACATAAGCCGGCGCTGTCTGGCGAGTGAGGTCATGCAAAAACAAAACAGCATCGGCATCTGCAATTTGGGCCCATGCGCGTTGAATGCCAATTTGTTCAACCTCATCAATGCCCTCGCCTTCGCGCAGTCCCGCTGTGTCAATGATGTGAACAGGCACGCCTTCAATTTGAATGGTTTGTTGCACCACATCGCGCGTAGTGCCTGCAATGGGCGTCACGATGGCCAATTCAGCGCCCGCCAAGGCATTCAGCAAAGAGCTTTTGCCAGCATTGGGCTGCCCGGCAATGACCACCTTGATGCCTTCGCGCAACAAGGCCCCTTGTTGTGTTCGCAGCAACACCTTGTTGAGCTGTGCTTGAAGTCGCTCAAGCTGACCTTGGGCATCGGCCTTTTGTAAAAAATCAATTTCCTCTTCGGGAAAATCCAATGTGGCTTCTACCAGCATGCGCAAGTGCACCAAGCTGTCTCGCAGGGTGTGAATTTCTTTGGAGAAATCACCGGCCAAGGATCGGCTGGCGCTGCGTGCTGCGGCACTGGTCGAAGCGTCTATCAAGTCGGCAATGGCCTCGGCCTGGGCCAAGTCAATTTTGTCGTTGAGAAAAGCGCGCTGTGTGAACTCGCCGGGTTGCGCCAAGCGCAGTTCTGGAAGCAGGGCTTGGCCCGTGTGCGGGGCGGGCGACTGTGCCAACTCGATGCACCTGGCCAGCAGCAGCTGCAAGACCACCGGCCCGCCATGGGCTTGTAACTCGAGCACATCCTCCCCCGTGTAGGAATGGGGGCCCGGAAAGAAAATGGCCAGACCTTGATCAATGGGTTCGCCCTTGGCATCGTTGAATGGCAAGTAGTGCGCTTGGCGCGCCTGAAGAGGCTTGCCACAAAACGCCTCGGCCCAAACTTTCAAATGAGGGCCAGATACACGCACGATGCCCACCGCGCCCCTGCCAGGTGCCGTGGCAATGGCAATGATGGGATCTTGGTGGCGAGACAACATGGCGGCAATCTATTGAAATTAAGTGGCGAAATTAAAAGACGAAATGAAGAAGCAATCGATCAAAGCAACAGGGCCGCTAGAGCGGCCCTGTTGGCGTTGTTTCAACGCAGGTCATGATCCTGTGTTGGTGAGACGGGCACTCACTTGAATTTTGGCAGATTGAACTGCGGCGGTACACCCATTCGTGTATTGATGACCCACTGCTGTGCAATGGACAAGATGTTGTTGGTAATCCAATACAGCACCAGGCCCGATGGGAAGAAGAAGAACATCACGCTAAAAATGAGTGGCATGAACCACATCAACTTGGCTTGCATGGGATCGGGTGGCGCTGGGTTGAGTGCCGTTTGCAGCAAAGTAGACAGCGTCATGATGACGGGCAAGATGAAGTAAGGATCGGGCGCTGACAAATCTTGAATCCAACCAATCCATGGCGCGTTGCGCATTTCAACGGAAGACAACAGCACCCAGTACAAAGCAATGAAAACTGGAATCTGAACCATGATGGGGAAGCAGCCGCCCATCGGGTTGACCTTCTCTTCGCGGTAAATGCGCATCATCTCTTGCTGCATTTGCTGAGGGTTGTCTTTAAGCCGCTCGCGCATTTCCATGATGCGAGGGTTGATGGCTTTCATCTTGGCCATGCTGGAATAAGCCTTGGCATTGAGCCAATAGAACGCCAGCTTGATCAAGAACACCAGCGCCACAATGGCCCAGCCCCAGTTTTGCAAAAAGCTGAACAGGCGATCAAGCAACCAATAAAGGGGTTTTGCCAAAACGGTGAGCCAACCATAGTCTTTGACCAGCTCCAAGCCGGGCGCCAATGATTCCAACATTTTCTCTTCTTGAGGGCCCACAAACAGCGTGACGTCCATTGACTTGCTCTGTCCAGGTGCGACCTCATTCAAGGGGGTGATCATGCCTACGGCATACAAGTTGGTATCGACCTTGCGTGCAAAGTTTTCGCGATAGGTGTTTTCAGGCAGCAACCAAGCCGAAGCAAAGTAGTGCTGTACCATGGCCACATAGCCTTGCTGGGTTGTTTTTTCAAACTCAGCTTTGCTTTTCTCGATGTCGGTGAACTCGATCTTCTGGAATTTCTTGGCGTCGGTGTAAACAGCGGGGCCCGTGAAAGTCATGTAAAAAGCAGACTCGCCTTCTGGCTTATTGCCGTCTCGAACGAGTTGCACATAGAGCTGCGGCGACGCAGGCACTGTGCCGGTGTTGACAACCTTGTGTGAGACTTTGATGGCATAACTGCCGCGCGTCAATGTGTAAGTTTTGACCAGCTTCAAGCCGCCCGTGTCGGCAGACTCAAATGTCAGGGCCAATTCATTTTGACCTGCTTTCAGCTCACGCTCGCCCGTGAATTGCATGGGTGTTTTGTGAGAGGCGAAAGGGCCACCGATCAGGCCAGTTTGCGCCAAATAAACTCGCGCTTTGCTTTCGTCTAAAAGCACAAAAGGCTTTTGTTGGTCTGCAATGTCACCAAACTTCAAGAACTCGGAACGCACCAGCGAACCTCCCTCTGTGTCAAAGCTGAGCTTGAGCACATCGGTGGTCACCTCAATTCGATCAAGTGACTTGGCCACTGGCGCATTGGCAGAGCTGGGCACTTGTGAGGGCCCGGCCGTTGAGTTGGCCGCTGAATTGGCCACCGATGCAACGGGCAAGTCTTTGGCTGCTGAAGCTGGGGCTGCAACCGGTTTCTCAGCCGTTGCGGCAGGCGGCGCAGGGAAGAACGTGGCTTTGTGCCCGTTGTAAATTTGCCATTGGTCCCACAGTAAAACCATGGAGAAGCCAAAAATGACCCATAAAAAGGTGCGGCGAATATCGTTCATGGAGACTTTTTCGAAGAGGTGTGAGTTAACGGGTGATGCAATAAACGCGAAAGCCATTGAGGCGCCTGGTCTGGCACCGGATCATGACCACCATGACACCATGGGTGGCAACGGCCTAGGCGTTTGAGGGTGAGATAACTGCCTGCGCCTGCGCCATGCTGCTTTAAAGCATCCAAGGCATAGGCCGAGCAAGTGGGTTCAAACCGACATGCCGATCCTAACCAAGGGCTAAGCAACAGGCGATAACCTTTCACAATGCCGATGAACAGTTGTTGAATCATGCGGGCCTCGCTGCGCGTTCGAACAGTTGCTCTAGTTCTAGGCGGACGGCTTGCTTGAGAAGGGGTGACGTGGCGCTGATAAATTGCGTGCGGTCAAACCCAGCGCGCAGTCGAACCACATGGGCAGCACATGGCATGCGAACTTCATACTGTGCGCTGATGACATAGATTTGTCTTTTGATGGCATTGCGCGTGACGGCACGCCTGGCCCATCGTTTGGGCACCATGGCGCCAAGCCATACCGCTTTGGGTTGAAACAAAGAGACAGATACCCCATCGGCCGGAGAGCTCGAAGGATTGACACTGGATTCTGGCAAATTAAGGCGGTGCAAAGCGAAATGCGGTGTGCGAGAAACCGTGCCGCCAGCGAGGGCAGCTTGAAATTGGGGGCGGGTTTTGAGTCGCTGCACACCACTGCCAAGTTGGGATTGATCAGCTGCCAAGTGGGTTGACACAGGCAATTTGGCAATCGGGCAGAAAAGACAATGCGCTATGAGGCGTCGTATGAGGCGTCGAAATTGCCGTCACAAAGTCTGGGCGCAAAGTCTTGGCGCAAAGTCTGGGCTTAGGCGGCCAGACGTTTGCGGCCCTTGGCACGGCGCGCATTGATGACAGCGCGGCCACCACGTGTTTTCATGCGGACCAAAAAGCCGTGTGTACGGGCGCGGCGTGTTTTAGAAGGTTGGTAAGTGCGTTTCATTTTGAGTCATCCCAATTATCGGATCCCCCATACCACATGGTTGTTTTGGGGGGAACCCGCGATTATCGCAAACTTTCAGGGGGCTGGCAAACCCGCATAGGGGAATCTCCTGAAAAAACCAAGCGCCAGTTCGAAAATTCTGGTTTATGATGGCCGCAACCTGTCCACCCCGCATGTGGATAAACTCTTGATAAAGTTACTTTTGAGCCGAATGAAACCAGCAACTGTCCACACCCAAGGCACCTGCCAATGAGCAACGGACAGCACCCCTCAGATGCCGATGAAGCAGGGCAAGCTTTGTGGAAAGTTTGCTTGGATGAGCTGGCGCAGGAAATGCCTGAACAGCAGTTCAACACCTGGATCAAACCCCTCACAGCGCAAGTGTCCGATGACTTCTCCAAGGTCACTTTGTTTGTGGCCAATCGATTCAAATTGGACTGGATTCGAGCGCAATACAGCGCCAAACTGGCTGACGTTTTATCCCGCTTGCATGGCCAAAAAATTCAAATTGAGTTAGCGCTTGCTACCAGAGAAGCACAAGGAAAAACTGCATTTTCAATGGCAAAGGCCGCATTAGAGGCGCGGCCAGAAGTTGCTGATGCCCCCGATGAATTGCCTGCAGATGGGCATCGCCATCGTTTGAACACCGCCCTCACATTTGACACCTTGGTAGAAGGCTCTGCCAACCGCATGGCGCGCGCTGCTGCCATGCATGTGGCCACCATGCCAGGCCACCTTTACAACCCCCTGTTTATTTATGGTGGCGTGGGTTTGGGCAAGACCCACTTGGTGCATGCAGTGGGCAACAAATTGCTGGCCGACAGGCCCGATGCCAAAGTTCTCTACATTCACGCCGAGCAGTTTGTCTCGGATGTGGTTAAAGCCTACCAGCGCAAAACCTTTGACGAATTCAAGCACCGCTATCACTCCCTCGATTTGCTGTTAATTGACGATGTGCAATTCTTTGCCAACAAAGATCGTACGCAAGAAGAATTCTTCAACGCCTTTGAAGCGCTGTTGGCCAAAAAGTCGCACATTGTGATGACCAGCGACACCTATCCCAAAGGCTTGGCTGACATCCATGAGCGCCTTGTGTCGCGCTTTGATTCGGGCCTCACGGTGGCCATTGAGCCCCCCGAGCTTGAAATGAGGGTGGCCATTTTGATCAACAAGGCTATCAGCGAAGGCAGTGTTATGCCCGAAGAGGTGGCTTTCTTTGTGGCCAAGAACGTGCGATCCAACGTGCGCGAGCTGGAAGGCGCCTTGCGCAAAATTCTGGCGTATTCGCGGTTTAACCAGAAAGAAATTTCCATCCAGCTGGCGCGAGAAGCCCTGCGCGACCTTTTGTCCATACAAAATCGCCAAATTAGCGTTGAAAACATCCAAAAAACGGTGGCCGATTACTACAAGATCAAGGTTGCCGACATGTATTCCAAAAAGCGCCCCGCCAGCATTGCGCGGCCGCGCCAGATTGCCATGTACCTGGCCAAAGAGTTGACCCAAAAAAGCTTGCCCGAAATTGGCGAATTGTTTGGCGGCCGAGACCACACCACGGTCTTGCATGCGGTGCGCAAAATCAGTGCCGAACGCCAGCAATTGACCGAGTTGAACCAGCAATTGCACGTTTTGGAACAAACCCTCAAAGGATGAGATTTTGAGGCTGGGTCAAGCTCAGCTAAAGAATGCTGAATTAAGCGGTTCAAAGTGCGATTTAGACCCAAAAATCAGCGAAAATCTGGGTGCACCCGAATTCTAAATTGGGGCTCCCGAAAACAGAGGAAGACATGATCGTACTGAAGGCCACCCAAGACAAATTGTTGTCTGTTTTGCAATCCGTTTCCGGCATTGTCGAACGGCGTCACACATTGCCTGTTTTGGCCAATGTGCTGATTCGCAAAACCGGCAAAGCCCTGCAGTTGACCACCAGCGATCTGGAAATTCAAATTCGCACCACCGCCGAAATGGATGGCGACGCCGGCGACTTCACCACCACCGTTGGCGCTCGCAAACTGATCGACATTTTGCGCACCATGCCGGCCGATCAAACCGTCAGCTTGGAGTCCAGCCAAAGCAAACTGATTTTGAAGGGCGGCAAATCCAAATTCACATTGCAGACCTTGCCTGCTGAAGATTTTCCGCTGGTGCAAGAAGCCGCCAGCTTTGGCCCTGTGTTCAGCGTGCCGCAAAAAACTTTGAAGCAACTGCTTAGCCAAGTTTCTTTTGCCATGGCCGTGCATGACATTCGCTATTACCTCAATGGCATTTTGTTTGTGGCCGAAGGCAAGCAGTTGTCTTTGGTGTCCACCGATGGCCACCGTTTGGCATTTGCTTCTGCTACTTTGGACACCGATGTGCCCAACAAGCAAGAAGTGATTTTGCCCCGCAAAACTGTGCTCGAAATGCTACGCTTGCTCAGCGACGCCGAAGGCGCCATCGACATGCAGTTTGCCAACAACCAAGCCAAGTTCAGTTTTGGCGGCATGGAGTTTGTCACCAAACTCGTTGAAGGCAAGTTCCCTGATTACAACCGCGTCATTCCCAAAGGCCATCGCAACAACCTCACGTTGGGTCGTCAAGCCCTGTTGTCTTGCTTGCAGCGCACCGCCATTCTCACCAGCGACAAATTCAAAGGCGTTCGCCTCAATTTGGACCCTGGTACTTTGCGTGTGGCGTCTACCAATGCCGAGCAAGAAGAAGCGGTGGACGAACTCGACATTGACTACGGCGGTGACAGCATTGAAATTGGCTTCAACGTGACCTACATCATTGATGTGCTCACCAACATGGGCCAAGACATGGTGCGCATTGATTTGGCCGACGCCAACAGCTCTGCCCTCATCACCATTCCAGAAAACGACCAGTTCAAATACGTGGTCATGCCCATGCGCATTTAAGGCCCGAACTGATTGAAGGTGACTTAAAAAACACCCCAAGTAAAGCCTTTCGAAACCCGCGTTGATTCGCGGGTTTCGGCCATTCAAGAGATAGAGAAAAGTAACAATGACCGAAGAAAACAAGCCCACCGCAGAAGAATTCACCACGCTGCAGCCCACCATCGATACCAATCAAGCGGGTGCCTCTGAGGGTTATGGTGAGGGTTCAATTCAAATTTTGGAAGGCTTGGAAGCCGTTCGCAAGCGCCCTGGCATGTACATTGGCGATACGTCCGACGGTACCGGCCTGCACCACTTGGTGTTTGAGGTGGTTGACAATTCCATCGACGAATC
>JAPLPO010000038.1 GCA_026400155.1 Burkholderiales bacterium
CAAGTTGCCAAATCTGCACCTGATGGCTATACCTTGGGTGGTTTCAACGACAGCATCATCACCATGATTCCCAATCTCAATCCCAAATTGCCTTGGGACATTGTCAAAGATTTTGAATCTATTTCACAGGTTGCCATCATTGAGTGGGGTTTGATGGTCAGCTCAAGCTCGCCATATCGCAACGTCAACGATTTGATTGAGGCTGCAAAAAAATCACCCGGAAAACTCAATTACAGCTCCGGTGGAAATGGTGGACCACAGCATATTGGCATGGCCATGTTGGCTTACCAAGCAGGCATCAACATGGTGCATGTGCCATACAAGGGAGCCACACAAGCCGCTGTGGGCGCTGCAGCAGGAGAGGTGGATGCCACGCTACAAGGTATCTCTACCATCGTGCCTTTGGTTCAGTCTACCAAGGCCAGACTCATTGCTGTGTGCACACCCCAGCGCATGGCCCAATTCCCAGACGTTCCAACTGTTGCTGAATCAGGCATACCCGGCTTTAAGATGAACTCTTGGTTTGGACTCATGGCCCCTGCGGGCACCCCCAAAGAAATCATTACTTTTCTGAACAGGGAATTCTCAAAAGCATTGGCAGACCCCAATGTGAAAGATCGATTGATTTCGTTGGGCTTGTTTCCGGTGGGGTCAAGCGCCGATGAAATGAGCTCTTTGGTTCGGTCGCAGTTAGAGCATTACAGAAAAGTGATAACGCAAGCAGGCATTAAAGCTGACTGACAACATGGCTGGGAGAATCCAGCCAGAAGCTGGACGTAGAGAGTTTTTCAGACGTGCGAACGTATGTTGGGTGAATGAATTTGTCTTAATTTAATGGGTGATTATCACGGCCTGATCGGCGGTCATTCATATTCAATATATATTCCGGATGTAACTCAACCAATTTGAAAAACTCCCATGCTTACAACATTACGCCGACAAATTCTTGCTGTTTTCCTGCTTAGCTCAATTCTGGCTCCTTTAGGCGCCATGGCTCAGGACTGGCCCAGTAAGCCCATACGCCTAGTGATCAATTTCGCACCGGGTAGTTCTCCTGATGTTCTTGGCAGATCTGTTGCCACCCCCTTATCGCAGGCCTTGGGCGTGCCGGTGGTGGTGGAAAACCGCAGTGGGGCAGGCGGCCTCATCGGCGCCGATTTGGTTGCCAAGGCGCCGGGCGATGGTTATACGCTGCTGATGGCCTCTGGCAGTACGATGGTCGTGGTTCCCACCCTCACTCCCAAAATGCCTTACGACCACAACAAGGCACTTGTACCTGTAGCCGCTACAGCGCGCCTTGAATTGTTCTTGGTTGTCCGGTCAAACTCTGGCTTCAATAGTTTTGCCGATCTACAGAAGTTTGCGCGAGCCAACCCTGGCAAATTGAGCTACGGCAGCCCCGGAAATGGTTCTACCCCTCATATTGGCGCAGAGATGCTCAAAAACATGGCTGGCATTTTTGCCTTGCACATTCCCTATCGCGGTTCAGCCCCTGCATTGCAAGACTTGTTGGCTGGCAACATTGACTTCTTCATGGATCCAGGAATTGCCACACCGCATATCCGCTCGGGAGCGCTGCGACTCCTTGCTGTTGGCAGCACCAAGCGATCTTTCCTTTATCCTGATACCCCTACGCTGGCCGAATTGGGCTTGAAAGGCTACGACGGTGGTTCCACGCACAGTTTTTACGCACCAGCGGGTACCCCACAGCCTGTGATTGACCGCTTGAACAGCGAGATCAACCGCATCTTGGTCACTCCCGCTGTGACGCAAATCATTCGCGGCTTGGGTGCAGAACCTACACCCATGTCACCGGCTCAACTGACTGCTCTTAACGCGGCCGATACATCGCGCTTTGCGAACATCATTAAGCAGCAGGGTATTCGGGCTGAATGAAGGGTTATGTGAGGATCAAAAAATCCTCCCAAATTTAGACGCCTAGCGCTGGCGGGCTGGCCATTGAAGTTCATGGCCTGTCCGTTTAGCCAATGCATCAATGTCTTCCAGTGTGTCTACATCGGTGCGATAGTGACTGTTGGTGCTGATCCAAGGGTGCACTTGACTGGCGTTAGCTGATTGCCATTGACGGCAACCCATATTGGCCTCTCCCAACAGAATCTGCTCTCGAACTTCATTGCTGAACATGACCGGATTGCCCGGCAGACCATCGACGGTAGGTTGCACAACGTGCGTATTTTGAGGGCGCTTTTTGTAAGCGCCAATTAGGTCTTTGATGTCTTGCGAGTCGATAAGGGGTTGATCTGCTAAAGCAATCAAGATGGCATTTAGTTTGGATGAAAGTGATTGGAGCCCCAGACGCAGTGAAGAAACTTGGCCAGCATCGGGGTCTGGATTGCGCACCAGCGTGACGGGAAATTCTTTAATCGCTTCTTCAATTTGATCGGCGTAATGACCTAGTACTACAACCACTTCATCGACGCCCGCGCCCGAAAGTGAGATGAGCTGCTGGCGAATCAAAGGCACGCCACCCAATTCAAGAAGACTTTTAGGGCGGTGCCCCATCCGCGACCCCGAGCCCGCTGCCAATAACACTGCGCCGATGGTAACTCGGCTGTGTAAACCGTTACCACATTTCAGAATACAACCCATGTTCAGCCTCCGCAGCAAGAATATTTGACAGTTGTTGCCAATGCCACAACAACTGTTTCTATTTTGTTCTGTTCACCGTACCAGAACGAGCTTACTTGATTCGCGTGTAAGTCAATAGATCCTAAGGCATACTCGAGTCATGCAAAACGACGAAGCCCAACAAACCCAATCTATCCATCATATTGTGTACTGTAGCCAAGCTTCTCATCACATGGACAAAGTGGCTCTCGAAAAAATAATTGCCACCGCCAAACACCACAACCCCAGATTCGGAATTACTGGCTTATTGGTTTTTGGTAGCGGTATTTTCTTTCAATGGTTGGAGGGCCCCAGAGACAACGTGACCAGCTTGTTCAAGATTATTTCCGCAGATCATCGTCACACCGATGTTGTGCTACTCACCAAAGAAGATGAGTATCGTGAAAGGCTGTTTCCCAACTGGGACATGGAGTTGGTGGAAGCCGAAGATATCAGTGTCGTTTTGGAGGATGCGATGCATGAGGCCTCAGACCCAAAGCAAAAAAGTACTTTGTCCAATATGCTGCAGGAACTTAAAAAGAGATCGCTAGGGAACTGAAAACCAGCCCTTGCCCGCCACACGCAAAAATGCCGTCTTTATTTGCGCCAGAAGTGTGAGCTGAACAAAACCAGCACCGACAGCAGCTCCAGCCGGCCCAGCAGCATGGCAAAACTCAACACACCCAGCTGGAAGGGGTTCAGGCCGCCGTAATTGCCCGAGGGCCCAACCTCACCCAGGCCAGGGCCAATGTTGTTGACGGTGGCAATCACGGCTGAAAATGCAGTCACAATGTCCAATCCACTGAGCAAGAGCAGCATGCTCAGACTCATGGTGACACCGCCATATATGAGCATGAAGCCCAGCACCGCCGTCATGACCGACATGGGGATCACGGCGCCGCCCAGCGTGACCGGGTTGATAACACGGGGGTGAATAATGCGCACCAACTCTCGCCGGGCTTGCTTCACCAGCAAGACCATGCGCACCATCTTGATGCCGCCACCCGTAGAGCCCGCACACGTTGCAAAGCAGCCTAGAAACATCAACAAGATTGGGGCAAACACCGGCCACTGTGTGTAATCGGTGGCGGCATAACCTGTGGTGGTGGCCAAAGAAACCACATGGAAGGCACTGATCCGCAGGGCTTCCATTGCGTCGTCGTACACGCCATGCACCAACAACAAAGCCATGACCAACAAGGTGGCCGCCAACAGAACCGCCAAGTAGGTTCGGATTTCTCGGTCGCTGCTGATGGGCAAAATGGAGCGGCTGCGCAGTACTACAAAGTAGCGCACAAAACTGATTCCCGCCAAGGTCATGAACACGATGGCCACCCATTCGACCATGGGCGAGTTGAAGTGCCCAAAACTGGCATCGTAGGAAGAAAAGCCACCCAAGCCCATGGTAGTACACATGTGCATGAAGGCATCGGCCCAGCTCATGCCGGCCCAGCGGTAAGCCAACAGGCACGCGCCAGAAAACAAGAAATACACCCCCCACAAGCCTCGCGCAGTTTCGGCAATGCGGGGGGTGAACTTGGTGTCTTTCATGGGGCCGGGCGTTTCGGTTTTGTACAGCTGCATGCCGCCCAATCCCAACATGGGCAACACTGCCACCACCAACAGCATGATGCCCAGTCCACCAATCAGCTGCAAAAAGCAGCGCCAAATATTCACCGAAACCGGCAAATGCTCAAGCCCCGTCAAAGCTGTGGCGCCCGTAGCGGTGAGCGCGCTCATAGCCTCAAAGTAGGCTTTGAACCAAGTAATTTCAGGCACCAAAAACATCAGGGGCAGGGCGGAGTAGGCAGGCAAAACTAGCCACACCATGTTGACCAACAAGAAGCCGTCTTTGGTCTTTAATTCACGCCGATGGTTTTGAGTGATCGCCGCCAATGCCATGCCACTGAGCGCCGTCAAACCAAAACCAGCCAACCAAATCAATTGCAAATCTTGGTGGTCTTCGAACCAGGCCCAAATGCCTGGCACCAAAAACGTCACCGAGAACGCAATCAAGATGCGTGCCATCAATGACAGCACAGGTGCTAAGAAAGTGAACATCACCCAAAAAAGGTCGCACTGACCTGAAATAGTTTTTCCACCGCACGCACATCGCGTTTGTTGGGGATGAACATGATGATGTGGTCATCGGCCTGTATTAGGGTGTTGTGGTGAGGCATCAGCACCTCGGAATAACTGCCCTCGCCACGCACAATAGCGCCCATGCTCACGCCTTGGGGCAGTTTGATTTGTTCGACTCGGCGCCCCACCAATTTCGACGTCTTGATGTCACCACGTGCAATGCCCTCCAGCGCCTCGGCTGCGCCACGGCGCAGGCTGTGTACCGCGGCCACATCGCCACGACGCAGGTGCGCCAACAACTCGCCAATCACGGTTTGCGCAGGTGAGATCGCGATGTCAATCGTGCTGCCTTGCATCATGTCAGCATAGGCACGGCGGTTGATCAGGGCCATGACCCGACGCGCTCCCATGCGTTTGGCCAGCATGGCGGACATGATGTTGTCCTCGTCGTCGCTGGTCAGCGACAGAAACAAATCCATCTCGTTCACACTCTCTTCGTGCAACAGGTCTTCATCAGCACCGTCGCCATTCAAAATCAAGGTGCTGGAAGGCAACTGGCTAGCCAAATAGGCGCAGCGGTTTTTATCGCGTTCGATCACCTTCACATCGTATTGGTCTGCCAGAATGCGTGCCAAACGCAAGCCTACCTTGCCGCCACCGGCCAGCATCAGGCGCTTTACGGGTTGGTCGGTTTTGTGGATGCCAGCCAACACGGCGGTGATTTTGCGTGTGTCGGCCAGTACAAACACCTCGTCGCCTGGCAGGATGCGGGTCTCGGGCAAGGCGTCCACTTGCGTGTCTTGCCGGTACAGGGCCACCACGCGCATCTCGGCATCCGGCAGCCGATCGCGAAACTCCGCAATGGTGTGGTTCACCAGCAGGCTGTCGGCAGCCGCACGCACCACGATCAGGCTGACGCGGCCGTCGGCAAATTCAAGAACTTGCAAGGCCTCGGGGTACTGGATGAGTTGCTCGATGTAGCGCATGACCG
The DNA here is from genome assembly GCA_026400155.1 of Burkholderiales bacterium. Lineage (GTDB taxonomy): Bacteria > Pseudomonadota > Gammaproteobacteria > Burkholderiales > Burkholderiaceae_C > Limnohabitans_A. The sequence goes on from JAPLPO010000038.1 coordinate 5,702, forward strand.
ACTCTTCGGGACAGATCACATTGTTAACAGCAAAACCCGACTTGCCCAACAATTCATCGCCCTCGTTGAACTAGGGTGAGCGCAGGCGGGCGATGGTGGTGGGCACGTTGAAAACGTCGTGGGCGATCTTGCAGAACACCAAGTTTGACTCATCGGCCGCGGCGCACCCAATGACCATGTCAGCGTCTTGGGCCCCGGCTTCACGCAGCACCGAGGGTTGAATGCCGTTGCCCACCACGCCGCGCAGGTCCAAGCGCTCTTCGAGCAGCCTAAGGCGAGCCGGATCTTGGTCGATGACGGTGATGTCGTTTTGTTCGGAAACCAGGCTTTCAGCAACGCTTTCGCCCACACGGCCAGCGCCAAGGATGATGATGTTCATGGGGTCAAATGATACGCAAAGTTCAACTTTGCTCGGCTACACGCTCGAGTTTCTTACTCAATACCCAAGACAGCGCGAGGAAAACAATTAGCATGACCATGCCGATACCAGAGAAAGCATCGTTCAAAAGCTTCTCCGAAATTTGACCAAACGCATGGCCTGCTGAAAGAACGATACCAGACCAGAGTCCAGCCGCAACGAAATTGAATACCAGAAATGTAGGCCAGGATAGGCGCGACATGCCGTAGGCAAACCCAGCCACACCGCGAATTCCGTGCGGATAGCGATGCAACAAAATGAGCCATATATAGTAGCGATCTACCAAGCGCACAACTGTGTGGATACTGCGTTGAAGCCTTGGAAAAGGTGAAAGCCAATTTGTACCGAAATAGCGTCCTATTGCGAAGCGAATCGTATCTCCCATAAAACTGCCAGCCCAGACCACCACAACGAGAGTGCCAAGGCTAAGAGCCCCTGTACTCGAGGCATAACCGGCAAACAGAGTTAGCAGCAGACTGTGCGACGAAGCGAAAGCGAAGATAAGTCCGTAGGCCTCATTACCGTGTAGGCGCAACAATTCAAGGAACGAAGCTAGATCGGTTGGGAAAATCAATTTTGAACCACACAATACAAAAATTGATGATATCAAGACTGTTCATTCTGTCGTTTAGAAGTTTACGTTCTGGTGGCCCTTGAGCTGCAGAATTTGACGGGCTTCATCTGGCGTTGCGACTTCGAGGGATAGGCCTTCGATAACTTGACGTATACGTGTCACTTGGTCTGCGTTGGACTCGGCCAATTTGCCTGGTCCATCCCACAACGAGTCTTCTAAGCCAACCCGCACATTGCCGCCCATGGCGGCAGACTGAGTCGCAATGGGTATTTGGTTGCGTCCTGCCCCAAGGACTGACCATACATAGGCATCGCCAAACAAGCGATCAGCTGTGCGTTTCATATGCAGCACATCCTCAGGGTGCGGGCCAATACCGCCCAAGATACCAAAGACAGATTGAATCAAGAACGGGGCTTTGATCAAGCCCCTGTCAATAAAGTGCGCAGCAGTATAAAGATGACCAATGTCGTAGCACTCAATCTCAAAGCGCGTTTGGTTGTCGCTGCACGATTGCAATATATGAGCGATATCTTTGAAGGTATTTTTAAACACACGGTCGTCACTGTTGGCAAGGTAGGGCACTTCCCAGTTGTGATTGAAGGTTTTGAAGCGCTTGAGCATGTCGTAAAGGCCAAAGTTCATAGAGCCCATGTTCAAAGATGCAACTTCTGGTTTGAAATGGTGTGCAGGGCGTAAGCGATCTGCAACGGTCATCGTTGGTGCGCCGCCCGTAGTGAGGTTGATCACCACATTGCTCTTCTCTTTGATTTCTTTCAAGAATGGCACGAACAACTCTGGGTCTTGCGAAGGACTGCCGTCTAAAGGGTTGCGTGCATGCAAGTGAACAATGGCTGCGCCAGCTTTGGCCGCACCCAATGCGGCGTCAGCAATTTCTTTTGCAGTCACTGGCAAATGTGGCGACATGCTTGGCGTATGAATGGCGCCGGTGACGGCACAGGTGATGATGACTTTTCGCGACATAAAAAAATCTTAGATAAGAAATAGGAGTTTGCTATTGGTTACTCAGCTTCAACCCCAGCTGCTTTTAAAATCTTTGCCATTACTGGCGACTCAGCGCGAATGTTCTCGAGCACTTTGCTAGGTGTGCTATGTTGTGGTGTGATGCCAAGCCTAGCGTAAGTTTCGCGTACATCTGCAGATTGCATCATCTTCCCTATTTCAGAGTTGATGCGGTTGACAATTTCAACCGGTGTCCCCTTAGGTGCAAGGACAGACCACCATACGCCAGAGCTAAATCCAGGCAAACCAGATTCACTGATGGTAGGTACATCTGGAACAGCTGCTGAGCGTTGCGAACTGGTGACGGCAATAGCACGTAGCTTTCCAGATTTGATATGGGGCAATGCTGGTGCCATGTCAGAAAACACCATTTGTACCTGTCCGGCCAGTAGGTCATTGACGGCTTGGATGGTACCTTTATAGGGTATGTGAACGATGTCGACGCCAACAGCGCTTTTGTACATCTCTCCACTGATGTGGGATTGAATTCCTTTACCGCCTGAACCAAAATTGAGCTTGTTTGGATTGGCTTTGGCGAAAGCTGTTAACTCAGCAATTGTTGTGACCGGTACAGATGGATGAACCACAAGCACTTGACCCGCTGAGGCAACCATTGAGATTGCAGCAAAGTCGCTCAGAGGATCGAATGGCAGTTTTTTGAATAAATGCGGGTTGGTGACAACCGAACTGCTGTTCGAGAGTAGCAGTGTGTATCCATCTGGTGACGACTTTGCAGCCGCTTCATGACCGATATTGCCACTAGCGCCGGCGCGGTTGTCTACCGTCACCGTTTGACCAAGTCCTTCACTTAACTTGGTTGCAACCAATCGAGCTAAAGCATCACTGGCACCACCAGGAGGAAATGGGGAAATCAATTTGATTGGACGGTTCGGATATGCCGTTTGTGAATTCACCGAAATTGATGTTGTTGCACTAGCCAAAATGAACATGGCTAGTAAAAATTTACGTAAAGGTTTTATGCGGTAAAAGAACATTGAATACCTCTTGGTTTTACAAAAAATCGCCATAACTTTAGGCTGCCATTAAATCCTTGGGAATTTGAGCGGATGCATTGAAGCTGATCAATTCAACACACTTGTGAAAAGCCTTCATATCCAATGCATCTTTGGTTAAAACATTCACGCCAATGTCATTCATACGCGCAAGCGCGATGGCGTCTTGCTCCGCGGCCAATTGACGTTGAAGTGCAGTAGAAGTATTCACGGCATGCGCAAGTAGTTGGCGTTCTTCTTGTGACAACGTTTCGAACCAAGCCAGCGGACACACCAGTAAAAGAAGGCCATAGAAATGGTGCGTCAAGCTTACATAAGGATGGTGCTTCCAAAGCTCAAACCCCATGTAGTTGGTTAATGGATTCTCTTGGGCTTGTACAACATCTTGCTGTATCCATGCCGCCAAATCTTTGACGTCACTTGTAAGGGCTTGAAAGCCAATAGCATCTAAAGTGGCACGGTAGAGTGCGCTGTCGAGTGTGCGAATTTTCAAGCCTACTGCATCTGTTGGGTGTTGGATAGGACGCACTGAATTAGACAAATGCCTAAATCCGTTATCCCAAAAACCCAATACATGAAACCCCGTTTTTTGGCCAACCGCCTTAGTGAGTATTTCGCCTGCAGAACGGTCTAACGCCGAGAGCGCGGTTTCGCGGTTATCCACTGTGAAGGGCAGCTCAAGCACCTCAAGTTCAGGAACCCTTGCTGACAAATAGCCTGAGGCCATATAGCCGATATGGCGCGATCCGTTCTCGATAGAAGCGAATAAATCTGCTGCTTTTTCTTGATGGTCGGTGACGTTGGGAAGCCAGTCGATGTCTGACTGCCATCCGTCACTCTTGAGTGTTTTAATGAGGCAGGCTAAGCCCTGAGTCAGAATAGAAGAGGGGCCTTGATAACCCGCGACACGCAACATGAAATGGCTTTAAGCTTGGATATTGGCGTCTTGAATAATCTTTTTCCACCGTTGGAAATCAGTCTCGACGATACGTTCTAACTGCTTGGCAGTTTTGGGCCAAGGCTCAAGTCCTGAGCGAATCAGTTGCGCTTGAAAGTCTCGGTCTTCACTGATAGATTGGGCTTCACGCTTTAGTATCTCCACCACATCAGACGGAACATCTTTGTGAAAGAATAAAGCAATCCAAGACGAATAGTCGTAATTGGCAACGCCTTGCTCTTGCAGGGTGGGTATGTCTCTAAATTGCGCATGCCGCTCGGTTCCACAATAGCCGATTAAGCGCACTTTTCCGTCTGACAAAAATGGTTGCGCTAATGACAGTGCCATTGACATCACTTGAACTTCGCCAGAAGCCACAGCCACTGCCGCTTGGCTTGCGCCCCGATAGGGTATGTGTGTGAGTTGCGTGTTGGTGTAAGACTTAAACATCTCGGTGGCCAAATGTTGCGGGCTTCCAACCCCACCCGATGAATAAGTAATAGGTGTCGCAGTATTTTTTGCTTGTTGGATGAGGTCTTGCACATTCTTAATTTTTGAGCTGCCAGGCACAGCAAAAAAAGTTGGGATGTTGGCAACGCCAGCAACAGGTACAAAATCTTTGCGCGTGTCCACTTTGATATTTTTGGCTTGCAAGTGGGGCAAGATCGTCATGATGCTGTTGTTGAGTGCAGCCACAACCAGTCCATCGGTTTTGGCTTTACTCAAACGATCGAGTCCGACAAGCCCAGCTGCAGCAGCGACATTTTCAACAGCAAACCCTTGGCCGAATTTTTGTGTCAAACGCTCAGCCATATGTCGAATGGCCACATCGGACGCGCTGCCCGCTTGCAGGGGAATGATGATGGTAGATGGGCTACTTGGATATTTTTGGGCCCAAGAATAGGCGCTTATCAAAGGTAGAGTAACGAGGGGAAGAAAGTTGCGGCGTTTCATACAGTTCTTTAATTCACTAGGGTTGTAATCATCTGTGTTGACTAGATTAACCGAACTATTTATCAAGCACAATTGGAATTCTCCCAATTCAATAGACAAATAATGATGTCAGAGCTTGGGTGGTAAATGCTTTGTGCTGATTGATTTTTGCCGCTTACTTTCAGCCTTCGAATGTGTGATATTTAAGGCTTAGGTTTTAGACTTAGTTCAATTTAATCGTTCGCCTTGAATCCGGTGGCTTGTACGACCCGAGCCCATCTAGCAGTGTCATTCAAAATAGTGGTTTCGAATGCACTGCCAGACTGAACCTGCCCCTGTTTGACGTACCGCTTAGCCGTTCCATTATGCGGCCTTCAATAGCTGTGCCGCGTCCCAGCGTTTCTCAAACTGCATCGGACTGACGTAGCCCAGCGTGGAGTGAAGGCGCCGGTGGTTGTAAAACGT
>JAPLPO010000002.1 GCA_026400155.1 Burkholderiales bacterium
CACCTGAAGCAGGCGCAGTTTTAGGTAACAAGTTAGGAACATCACGCCAAGCTTGGCGAATTTCATTCAACAGCGTGTGAACTTCTTGCAATGCATCGAGGTCATTGCGGGCGTTCACATGCACCAAACGGCGTGTTACGTAGCTGTACAGCTCGTACAGGTTACGGGCCAAATCGCCGCCTTTGTCTAAATCTAGCGAGCCTTGCAAGCCCAAAACAATGCGGCCAGCGCGCATTAAGCTTTTGTTCTTGTCTTCAATAGAGCCACGCTGAATGTGGCCTTTGGCAGTGACCAGACTGTCAATCAAGCCGTCAAACAACATTTGAATGAGCTCAACTTTATCGGCCACCAACGCTTGTGATGCATTGTTACCTTCGCCGTAGCTCTCCATCGCTTTGAAATGTACTCGCATGATGTCTTGTTCCTTATGATCCTGACACAGCAGGAATCGGAGGGACACCGGAAAACTTGAGTCTTCTTCTAGAAAAGAAGCCTGAATGGGCAAATTGGAAAAGCCAGAGCCTGAAAAAGCGGTATGGGCAAGCATCATTGGCCCTTTCCAGTCTTGGGTTTGGCCACGTGAACGGGCTCCACTTTCAAAGTGCCCCGCAACTTTTTGACCACCGCCGTGAGCAATTGACTCACCCGTGACTCGGTCACACCCAAAACTTCCCCAATTTCTTTGAGGTTGAGCTCTTCAACGTAATACAAATTCATTAACAATTGGTCGCGTTCGGGCAAATCGCCAATGGCGTCCGTGAGCGCGCCCATGAACTGCTCATGCTCCACAATGGCCTCGGGCTGCTGTGAAGAATCGGTGGCAATGTTCATGACCTCTTCAGTAACCACTTCCATGGAGTAGGTTTCAAACCTGCGGGCCTGCGTGCGCTCCTTGTGAAACAGCTCAATGTCTTTGCCCATGTGATCGGCCAACTCAGCTTGAGTGGGGGTGCGCCCCAGCTCGGCGGCCAACTCATGGGTGGCCTCGCTGTGCGACTTGTTGATGGCCACGGCAGAGCGCGGCAAAAACGACAGCCTGCGAACTTCGTCCAAAATGGCGCCCCGGACACGGCTGTGGGCAAAGTTCTCAAACTCCATGCCCTTCACGGGGTCGAAGGCGCGGGCTGCTTCTAAAAGGCCAATCATGCCCACTTGAATGAGTTCGTCCAGCTCCATGAAGGGCGGCAGCCTCACTTTGAGGTGCAAAGCCACGCGCTTGACCATGCCCAAATGGGCCATGACCAGCGCTTCGCTGTTGTTTTGAACCTGTTCGTAAAGGCGAGTGGAGTTGGCCATGTTGTTTATGCGCTGGTTTTCACCAAACGCTCCACAAAAAATTGCAGGCCACCCGAAGCCTCGTCGATGGGCTCGAGTTGGCGCACGGCTTCTGCCAAACGCCTAAAGTCTCTGGCACCGGCGCTGCCAGGGGCAAATTCTGAAACAGGCTGGTATTTTTTCAAGGCCGCCAAAATGAGCTCATCATTTTCAATCGAGCCCAAATATCGAATGGTTCGGTTTAGAAAACGAGCGCAAACTTGGTTGATTCGCTCAAACAGTTGGTAGCCCTCTTGGGCACTGCCCACGCCATTGGGCACCAGGTAAATCTCGTCCAAGCCATGGTCTTGAATGAGCACTTTGATGGTGGCATAGGCATCGGCGATGGAAGACGGATCGTCTCGCACCACCACAAAGCGCCTAGAGCAGGCCGCCATGAAGGCCAAAACCTCTGGCGAAATGCCGGCAGCCATGTCGACAATGAGGAAATCGATGTCATCGTCGAGGGCACTGAATGCGCGCACGATGTTGGCCGCCTGAATGTCGCCCAAGGCGGCCATTTCTTGAATACCAGAAGCACCAGGAACCAATTTAACGCCCTGACGGGTGGTCACAATGATTTCGGCAAGGGTTTTTTCGCCACTTAAAAAATGACTCAGGTTGTAGGGACAACGGCAGCCCAATGCAATTTGAGCATTGGCCAAACTCATGTCGGCATCAAACAACATGACGCGGTGACCCATGGCTTGCAGTGCAACAGCCAAGTTCACAGAGACAGTGGTCTTACCCACTCCTCCTTTGCCACTGGCGATGCCAATGACCTGCGTTGTTCTTGCTTTCTCCATGAAGCTCACTTTGAGGAATTTCAAGCGACCAATTGGGACGGCTCAAACCCATGTCATGGGTGAGAGGCTCATTGGCAGCTTCCACTTCGCTAACCTG
>JAPLPO010000196.1:0-6096 GCA_026400155.1 Burkholderiales bacterium
GCTTTCCCACCGTCATTCGCCCTAGCTTTACGCTGGGCGGCACAGGCGGCGGCATTGCCTACAACCCTGAAGAGTTTGAGACCATTTGCAAACGTGGTTTAGAAGCCTCTCCCACCAATGAATTGCTCATCGAAGAGTCATTGCTCGGTTGGAAAGAGTATGAGATGGAAGTGGTTCGCGACAAGGCTGACAACTGCATCATCATTTGTTCCATCGAAAACTTAGACCCGATGGGCGTGCACACTGGCGACTCCATCACGGTAGCGCCTGCGCAAACCCTCACCGACAAAGAATACCAAATCATGCGGAACGCCAGCTTGGCAGTGCTGCGTGAAATTGGCGTCGACACGGGCGGCTCTAATGTACAGTTCTCCATCAATCCCAAAGACGGCCGGATGGTCGTCATTGAGATGAATCCGCGTGTATCGCGCTCTTCAGCATTGGCTTCAAAAGCCACAGGTTTTCCCATTGCCAAAGTGGCCGCCAAATTGGCGGTGGGCTATACCCTTGACGAGTTGCGCAACGAAATCACGGGCGGTGCCACCCCTGCCAGTTTCGAACCCAGTATCGATTACGTGGTCACCAAAATTCCACGCTTTGCTTTTGAAAAATTCCCCACAGCAGACAGCCGCCTGACCACACAAATGAAGTCGGTGGGCGAGGTCATGGCCATGGGCCGCACCTTCCAAGAGTCCTTCCAAAAAGCCTTGCGCGGTTTAGAAGTAGGTGTTGATGGTTTGAACGAAAAAACACAAGACCGCGAAGTGCTTGAAAAAGAATTGGGCGAGCCAGGCCCCGATCGCATTTGGTATGTGGGCGATGCTTTCGCCATGGGCCTCAGCGTCGATGAAGTTTTCAACCTCACCAAAATTGACCCTTGGTTCTTGGTGCAAATAGAAGACATTGTCAAAATCGAACTTGAGCTCGAAACTACCAACTTGAAAGCCATCACAGCCGACGAGTTGCGCGCTTTGAAGAAAAAAGGTTTCTCAGACCGTCGCTTGGCCAAGTTGCTCAAAACAACGGAGCACGAAGTGCGCGCTCAGCGCCACGCCATGAATGTGCGCCCTGTTTACAAACGCGTGGACACCTGCGCGGCCGAGTTCTCTACCGACACCGCTTACATGTATTCCACTTATGAAGACGAGTGCGAAGCAGAACCCACCACCAACAAAAAGATCATGGTCTTGGGTGGCGGCCCCAACCGAATTGGACAGGGCATTGAGTTTGACTATTGCTGCGTGCATGCCGCTTTGGCCATGCGCGAAGATGGTTACGAAACCATCATGGTCAACTGCAACCCCGAAACGGTTTCAACCGACTACGACACCTCCGACCGCTTGTATTTCGAGCCCCTCACTTTAGAAGACGTGCTCGAAATTGTGGACAAAGAAAAGCCTACCGGCGTGATTGTTCAATACGGTGGCCAAACACCTTTGAAGTTGGCTCTTGGCTTGGAAGCGGCTGGCGTACCCATCATTGGCACCAGCCCCGACATGATTGACGCGGCTGAAGACCGTGAACGTTTTCAAAAGTTGTTGCATCAATTGGGCTTGCGTCAGCCACCCAATGCCACAGCCCGCACCGAGCCCGAAGCTTTGGAAAAAGCCGCCGCCTTGGGTTACCCCTTGGTGGTTCGCCCCAGCTATGTGCTGGGGGGTCGTGCCATGGAAATTGTGCACGAGCAGCGCGACCTTGAGCGCTACATGCGCGAAGCGGTCAAGGTGAGCAACGATTCACCCGTGCTGCTCGATCGTTTCTTGAATGACGCCATTGAGTGCGATGTCGATTGCCTGCGTGACCCTGAAGGCAAAACCTTCATCGGCGGCGTCATGGAGCACATCGAACAAGCCGGCGTGCACAGCGGCGATTCTGCTTGCTCTTTGCCCCCTTACAGCTTGAGCGCAGCCACTGTGGTCGAACTCAAACGCCAATCAGCGGCCATGGCCGGTGCTTTGAATGTGGTGGGTTTGATGAACGTACAGTTTGCGATTCAGCACGTGGATGGCAAAGACGTTATTTATGTGCTCGAAGTGAACCCCCGCGCTTCACGCACAGTGCCTTATGTGTCCAAAGCCACAGGCATTCAATTGGCCAAAGTGGCAGCACGTTGCATGGCTGGTCAAAGCTTGGCATCACAAGGCATTACCAAAGAAGTCACGCCGCCTTATTTCAGCGTGAAAGAAGCGGTGTTCCCGTTTGTGAAGTTCCCAGGCGTTGACACCATCTTGGGCCCAGAAATGAAGTCCACCGGTGAAGTAATGGGCGTGGGCAAAACCTTTGGCGAAGCCTTTGTGAAGAGTCAAATGGGTGCAGGCACCAAGTTGCCCCGCGAAGGCAAAGTCTTCTTGACTGTTAAAAATAGCGATAAACCACGTGCAGTGAAAGTGGCGCGCGATTTGATGGCCTTGGGTTTCCAAATCTTTGCCACCAAAGGCACCGCGGCGGCCATTGCGGCTGAAGGCGTAGCCGTTCAAGCCATCAACAAAGTTACTGAAGGCCGCCCGCACATTGTGGACATGATCAAGAACAACGAAATTGCCTTGGTCATCAACACAGTCGAGGAGCGACGCAATGCCATTGCCGACTCTCGTGTCATCAGAACCTCGGCGCTCTTGGCACGGGTCACCACCTTCACTACAATTGCTGGCGCTGAAGCGGCGGTTGAAGGCATGAAATACATGGACAAACTGGATGTCATTTCTGTACAAGAAATGCACGCCATGTTGACCGCCTAAAAGAAACTCGGAGACACCTACGTGGCAACTATTCCCATTACCCTTCGCGGTGCTGAAAAGCTGAAGGCCGAACTCCACCAGTTAAAAACGGTGGAGCGCCCATCAGTGATCAATGCCATTGCCGAAGCTCGCGCTCAAGGCGACTTGAGTGAAAATGCTGAGTACGATGCCGCCAAAGACCGTCAAGGTTTTGTAGAAGGGCGTATTCAAGAAGTTGAAGGCAAACTTTCTGCGGCCCAAATCATTGATCCTTCATCTGTGGATGCAGGTGGTCGTGTGGTGTTTGGTACCACCGTTGAGTTGGAAGAACAAAGCACTGGCGAAGTGGTTAAGGAAGAGGGCGATGTGGCGGTGGTGCAGGCGCCGGGTGGCGAGAAACGCTACGAAATTGTGGCGGTGTCTTACATTTAAAGCCCAAATTGGCTCCAATCAAAAAGGCGTTCTGTTGAACGCCTTTTTTATTCTTTCCAATGCTCGGCCACCCAAAGTGCTGGCTTGATGAACCTGAATTTTCGATTGCGCTTGCCAGCCAATGCGTCGGGTGGGTTGCACTCGCCGTGAAAAATCACAATTCGGGCATCTTGCGGAATTTGTGGCGCAGCCCAATAGTTGGTTGGCCATGCAGGAATGCTGTGGTATTTGAAACTAGGGCACCACGCCGCAGGCCAATATGCCAGCTTGCCTTGGCGGTGCAAAAAGTCAGACAGGTAAGCCTGCTCGTTTCGAAACTGTTTGCGAATGGTGTCGAAGTTGTGGCGAAAAAAATCCAGCACCTCGGGGTGCGCGCCCAACTCGTATCGGTAAACCGAAGAGTTGCCCGTAATGCGCCAAGGCCGCTTGTAGTCGTGAATGATCATGAACTCGCCAGGCGCTTCAAAGAAGCCATCCATGTTGCCCACAATGACCACGTCCACATCCAAGAACAAAGCGGTGCCACGCAGGCCATGCAGGTCTTGCGCAAAGGAGGCCAACTTGGTCCAGCCTCGCTCAGGAATACCTGTTGGTAAATCTAAGGGCGGAATAGGCAAGCATTGAACTTCGCTTCTGATCCCAGAACTGTCGTCAGTTAGGCACACCATGTTGAAGTCACCCGTGAGGTGTCTGCGCACCATGGCATACAAGCGATTGACATACTCGGGCCCATACTTGGTGCCCCACTTCATGCAAATGATGTGACGTTGGCTAGACTGCATGCTGACGGTCACCCGTTAGGCTTGATTGCGTTTTTTAATGGACTTTTGCTTCACTTTGGCGCGCTTGACTTGACCGCCCGATGTCAGGCGCTGATTGCCCAAAACACGCAAAGTTTTCACTTCGGGACGCTGGCCGCCACGGCTGCTGTACTTCAAGACCTTAAAATCGCGGGGACCGGCAATGCGATCTTCTGAAACGGATTTTTCCTTTTCAGGCACTGGGCGCCACAGTACCAACAATTTGCCGATGTGCTGAATGGGGGCCGCGCTCAGGTCTTCGGCCAATTGGTTGAACATGGCTTCGCGGGCAACGCGGTCGTCTCCCAGAACACGAATTTTGATCAAACCGTGCGCCTTGAGGGCCGCGTCGGTTTCCTTGACAACGGCAGGCGTGAGGCCATCGTTGCCAACCATGACAACGGGATCGAGGTGGTGCGCTTCGGCTCTGTGAACCTTGCGTTGAGCGGGAGTCAATTGAATTTGAGGCATGGCGCTATTATCCCTGCTTGAACGGAAGAACATGAAAGTTAAAACTAAAAGTAAAAAAGTCAACAAGTCGTGGTTGAACGACCACGTCAATGACCCTTACGTCAAACTGGCCAAAAAAGAGGGCTACAGGGCGAGGGCTGCCTATAAATTGAAGGAAATTGACGAAACCTTCGGCCTCATCAAGCCAGGCAATTTGGTGGTCGACTTGGGCTCAGCCCCGGGCGCTTGGAGCCAATATGTTCGGCGCAAGCTGTCGCCGCAAGGTGCAGCCATGGGCGATCTCAACGGCACTATCTTGGCCGTCGACCTCTTGCCCATGGAGCCAGTTGAGGGTGTTCATTTCATTCTGGGCGATTTCACCGAGGCCGATGTCCTGGCCCAGTTGCAAGCCATTGTGGGTGATCGCCCTGTGGATGTGGTGGTGTCTGACATGGCGCCCAACCTGTCTGGCATTGATTCTGTCGATGCGGCCCGCATCGCGCACTTGATTGAATTGGCGGTTGAGTTTGCCCAAATGCACCTCAAACCCCAAGGGGCCTTGGTGGTGAAGGTGTTTCATGGCAGCGGCTACAGCCAGTTGGTGAAACTTTTCAAGGACTCGTTCAAGGTGGTCAAGCCCATCAAGCCCAAGGCGTCACGCGACAAGTCTTCAGAGCAGTTTTTGGTAGGCATTGAGCCCAAAAACAGGCCATCCTCGCCTTGACTGTTGTGATAAAAGCGCGTGAGATCAAATTTCCCTGTAGTTTTAAGGCCAAGTCAAGAAAAATTTAGCCTGATGGGCTTTCAAAAGCCTAGAATGATTACCAATTAGACGTTTAGATGGGAGCTCTTCTTGAACAACCCCTGGTTTTCCAAGATTGCCGTATGGCTTGTGATTGGCATGGTGCTTTTCACTGTATTCAAACAATTTGACAACCGCTCAAGCGTGGGGTCAGGCTTCATGGGTTACTCCGACTTCCTAGAAGAAGTCAGAAGCAACCGCATCAAAACCGCCACCATTCAAGAAGGTCAGGGCGGCACAGAAATTGTGGCCCTCACCACAGACGACCGCCGCATCCGAACCACGGCCACCTACCTCGATCGTGGTTTGGTGGGCGACCTCATTGCCAATGGCGTGAAGTTCGATGTCAAGCCTCGCGAAGAGGGCTCGCTCCTCATGAGCCTGCTGGTCAGTTGGGGCCCCATGCTTCTGCTCATTGGGGTGTGGATTTATTTCATGCGCCAAATGCAGGGCGGTGGCAAAGGCGGCGCCTTCAGTTTTGGCAAAAGCACGACGAAAACGCCAACCAAGTCACCTTTGCCGATGTGGCAGGTTGCGATGAAGCCAAAGAAGAAGTGAAAGAGGTGGTCGACTTCTTGAAAGACCCCCAACGCTTTCAAAAGCTGGGCGGCAGAATTCCCAGAGGCTTGTTGTTGGTAGGCCCACCTGGCACAGGTAAAACATTGCTGGCCAAGAGCATTGCTGGCGAGGCCAAGGTGCCTTTCTTCAGCATTTCTGGTTCTGATTTTGTCGAAATGTTTGTGGGTGTGGGTGCTGCCCGTGTTCGCGATATGTTCGAGAACGCCAAGAAAAATGCGCCTTGCATCATTTTCATCGACGAAATTGACGCCGTAGGTCGCCAGCGTGGCGCTGGTTTGGGCGGCGGCAACGACGAGCGCGAGCAAACGCTCAACCA
>JAPLPO010000196.1:6155-6560 GCA_026400155.1 Burkholderiales bacterium
CCACCAACCGCCCCGACATTTTGGATGCAGCCTTGCTTCGTCCTGGTCGTTTCGACCGCCAGGTTTATGTCACATTGCCCGACATTCGCGGCCGCGAGCAAATCTTGGCTGTGCACATGCGCAAAATCCCTATCGGCCAAGACATGAACCCTGGCGTCATTGCCCGCGGTACACCTGGCATGAGCGGTGCCGACTTGGCCAACCTGTGCAACGAAGCCGCCCTCATGGCTGCACGCCGCAACGCCCGCGTTGTGGAAATGCAAGACTTCGAAAAAGCCAAAGACAAAATCTTGATGGGTCCAGAGCGCAGAAGCATGGTCATGCCTGAAGAAGAGCGCCGTAATACGGCTTACCATGAGTCAGGCCATGCGGTAGTTGCAAAAGTGTTGCCGAAAGCCGACCCAG
>JAPLPO010000059.1 GCA_026400155.1 Burkholderiales bacterium
CCCAACACTTCTCTCACCTGCAGGCGTGACATGCCCGGCTTGAGAAATTCTTTTTGCTCTCGGGAGATGAAGTTGCCCTGAACCACCTCGGGAATGTAGAAAGCCAGCGCGTCTGAACTGAGCTTCAGACGCGGCACGCTGCATGCGCTCAATACACCGAACAGCAGGGGCAAAGCGATGCCCCAAGTGACGGTGGTGCGCAGAGAAATAAGAAAATGTTGATTCATGGATGCTTCGCAGGCCATATGATCAGGTCATTGTAGCGGTAGCATTCAGCTTTCGGCGAACTCGCTGCTGTCAAAGTCTCTCACTTTCAATGGCAACAGAAAATTCATGGACGAACTCAAAAGCACTGGACTGAAGGCCACCATTCCCCGTCAAAAGATTTTGGAAATCTTCCAAAAGGGGCTACAACGGCACATGACGGCCGAGGATGTTTTCAAGCATTTGCTCAATGACAACGCTGACATCGGCTTGGCCACGGTTTACAGGGTGCTCACCCAGTTTGAACAGGCGGGGCTGTTGAGCCGGAATCATTTTGAAAGTGGCAAGGCCGTTTATGAGCTCAATGAAGGGCAGCACCATGACCACATGGTGTGCCTAGATTGCGGCAAAGTTGAAGAGTTTTACGATGCGGAAATTGAAAAGCGTCAGCACGACGTGGCCTTGTCCAAGGGCTTTGTGATTGCCGATCACGCCCTGAGTTTGTACGCCCACTGCACCCAAAACCCCTGTCCGCATCGCCAACGGGCTTGAATACGGCGCTTTAATTCGGCGCAGAGACGTCAGCCTAACCGCTGGAGTCGTCCATGGCAGCCTGCTGCCTAACCATGAAGTCTTGGTAGGTGTCAATGCCGCGCATTTGCAAAATGGTGTTGCGAACTGCAGCCTCCACCAACACCGCAATGTTGCGTCCCGCCACCACCTGAATGACCACTTTGCGAACCGGAATGCCCAGCACGTCTTGCGTGAGCGGCTCGGTAGGAATGCGTTCGTAATCGCGCTCAAAGTTCTCGCGGCGCACCAAATGCACGATGAGTTTCAAGCGCATTTTGCGGCGAACTGCCGTCTCACCAAAAATGGCACGAATGTCCAAGAGACCAATGCCGCGCACCTCTAGCAAGTTTTGCAATAACTCTGGGCAGCGCGCTTCAATGGTAGTCTGGTTGATGCGAAACAAGTCAACGGCATCATCGGCCACCAAGCCATTGCCCCGAGAAATTAACTCGAGGCCCAACTCGCTTTTGCCCAGGCCTGACTCGCCCGTGATCAAGACGCCCAAGCCCAAAATATCCATGAAGACACCATGCATGGTGGTGCGATCGGCAAAGTGTTTGGACAAATAGGCCCGCAGCACATCAATCACAAAAGCCGAGGACTCGGGCGTTGCGAACATCGGGATTTGGGCGCGCTCGCACACGCGAAGCAGAGCGTCTGGCGCGACTTGCCCATCGGCCAAGACCAACACCGGCGGCTCTAAAGTCACGATGCGGGAAATACGCCGCACACAGTCTTCCTCGCTGCCGCGCGCGAGGTAAGCAAGCTCGCGTTCACCCAAAATTTGAACGCGGTAAGGATGGATGTAGTTGAGGTAGCCCACCAAATCGGCACCAGAGCGCGCGGCGCGCACAGCCACCTCGTCAAAGCGGCGCTCCGAAGCCCCCAAACCCGCAATCCACTGCCACTTGAGTTTGCCCCGGTGGTCTTCAAACAATGCGTCGGCACTGACAGCGGTAGGCTTCATCTCAACCTCGTTTCGTGGGTGGGCGAATGATCGGCAGCTTCAGTGGACGGGTGACCACTTGTCGATCAGTTGATGCAAGTTGGTGGCTGAATCACTACTGATCAGGTTGTCGCGCAAATTTGAATTGCTCAACAACTCTGCAATTTCAGACAATATTTCTAAATGTTTTTGGGTGGCCGCCTCAGGCACCAGCAAGAAAATAAGCAACTTCACAGCTTGCTCATCTGGGGCGTCAAAGCCGATGGCTTGACCCAATTGGAAAACGGCCGCCATGGGCGATTTCAAACCTTTGATTCGGCCATGCGGAATGGCCACGCCGTGGCCCAGTCCGGTTGAACCCAGACGCTCCCGGGCAAACAAGCTGTCGGTCACCAAAGCTCTGGACAAACCATGTAAATTTTCAAACAGCAAACCCGCCTCTTCAAAAGCGCGTTTTTTGCTGGTGGCGTCGACGCCAACCAGAACTTGTTCAATGGGAAGAATGGCTGCAAGTCTGTTCATATCGAGGGCGGATTATGCACCCTGTGAAAGGCTCTGCCCCAAAAAAACCGCACCTGAGGGGTGCGGCTGTGTGTTTCAAGCAAAAAAGGCAATGAAATTTCACATCATGCGCTTGGGGGCGGTGTGGTGATGGTCAGTGATGCGATTTTTGTGCTTGACCACTTGGCGATCCAACTTGTCCACCAAGTCATCGACGGCGGCATACAGATCTTGGTGCGAGCTTTCTGCAAACAAGTCATTGCCTTTGACGTGGATGTTGCATTCGGCGCGTTGCCGTTTTTCTTTCTCTTTTTGTTTCTCGACGGTGAGCAACACTTTCACATCCACCACCTGGTCAAAATGCCTTGTGATTCGGTCCAATTTGCCCGTCACGTAGCTTCTGAGGGCGGGCGTCACTTCGAGGTGGTGACCACTGATCGTCAGATTCATAAATAATCCTCC
>JAPLPO010000083.1 GCA_026400155.1 Burkholderiales bacterium
AATCTTTTTTTAAAAGAATTACTGTCTCATTCTGAAGACTCTGCAAGCAAACTTAAAGACACACTTCATTCTGAGGTTGAATTTAAGGTATTAGGCAAAAGGGCCAATGGCAAAGATGAAGTATGTGATTCACTGAAAAATGGTCCGAATAGTCAATTGATGCAGAGGTTAATTTGGCAAGAACCTCTCCAAATAAAAAAACAATGGCATCTTGAAGGCCGTCGACAAGAAGGAACATTTGATCGAGGATTGATCATCAGTCTCCATATCGAAAACGGAAGTGTCGTTCTTGTGCAGCAGCAAAAAACGGCTCCTCCGCCACCGGCAGAACGACCCTTAGTGATCCCTCAGGAGCTAAAAGCCATGATTGATCATGCCTTGGTTGAAAGACACCCCATCTTGATGGCCTATTGCAATCTCGAAAATCAACCTGTTCAAACATTCAGAGGTTCGTTGCAAGTCTTCAGTGACACCCAACTTGCGATGTGGATCAGAAGTCCTGAGGGGGCATTTGTCAAATCGATCCAAAAGAACCCCAAGGTTTCTTTCGTGTATCGCAATGAAGAAACCAAGGCAACTTATTCATTTCAGGGAACAGCCAAAGTGAGCAACTCTGAAACTGACCGCGACACTGTTTATACGCGCTCAGCAATTGCTGAGCAAGATCACGACTTCGCCAAATTGGGTGTTGTTGTGCTGGTTGATTTAGAAAAAATTGAAGGCTACTCGGGCCTAGGGCCTGGTGGTCAACTGAATCAAATCAAACTCATTCGCCGAAATTAATCAACTTATAAACAAAGGAGAACTTGTGAGTATCAAACAAGACAACATCGACATGACCAGAGTCGGCCCCGGAACTGTCATGGGTAACTTTATGCGAGAGTATTGGATTCCAGCAGCCAAATCCAGTGAATTGGACAATGATGGAACGCCAATGAGACTCATGCTCCTTGGAGAAAAACTCATCGCCTTCCGAGACAGTAGCGGCCGAGTGGGCGTCATGGATCACCTCTGCCCTCACAGATGTGCCTCATTGGTTTTAGGCAGAAACGAAGAGAACGGCATCCGTTGCATCTACCACGGCTGGAAATTTGACGTTGATGGCAACTGTGTCGAAATGCCCAGCGTTGCACCCAGTCAAGATTTCAAAGAAAAAGTCAAAGCCAAAGCCTACAAAGCGGTTGATCGAAACGGCATTATTTGGGTTTACATGGGGCCCAGAAAACAACCGCCACCATTGCCAAAAATTGAAGCGACCTTGCTGCTCGAAAGTGAAGTTGATATTTCATTCACGCAAAGGGACTGTAATTGGCTGCAAGCCCTCGAAGGAGATATTGACACCTCTCATTTTGGATTTCTTCACGTCGGGCATTTAGACCCTGACAACGTGCCAGTGGGTCACCCTCTTGAGCACACGGCAAGCGAAAGAGCACCCGAGTATCACGTGAGTGATGCACCATGGGGAACAACCTATGGCGCATACAGAACAGTGAGGCCGGAAACAACCTATTGGCGCTTTGCCAACTTCATGTTTCCATTCTGGACGCAAACACCTCAAGGGGAATTCCCAATCAACATCCAAGCTCGTGCATGGGTGCCCCTTGATGACCAACATGTCATGATGATTTTTTGGCGAACAAAGAGCATTGGCGGCGGCACTGGCCAACCCCTGAAAGATGGCAAACCTCTGGGTGGTAGCAAACCACAACCCGACTATTTGCCTATTTCGACCGAATGGCTTGGCAGATATCGGGTCAAGGCCAATGAAAGCAATGACTGGTTAATCGATCGAGAAGCACAAAGAACCAACCGCATTTATTCGGGCATTGACAACATTGGCCTGCAAGATCAGGCGGTGACAGAGTCGATGGGTGCCATAACCAACCACGAACTTGAACATTTAGGCCCAGGTGACCTCATGATTTCTAGGACTCGCAGGCGAGCACTAAAAGCTGCGCGGGCTTTTCAGGAAGGCAATGCTGCACCAGGTGTAGACCAACCCGAAATTCTGAAGGAAGCCAGAAGCGGCTATTTTGAAGCGCATGAATCGGTCGAATGGCAAAAAGGCTACGCCGATCAAATGAGCTCTGCGAAGAGAATTACTTCTTAAATTCAGGTTCGGGCCTAGGCTCAGGCCTAGGCTCAAGCTTGGACAGCTATCAAGCCTTTGATCTGATGCTTGAGAATTGAGCTACCAATAAAATCTTTGGCAATCAACTCTTTGACAAATTTTTCCAAATAGGCAGCCGAATCACCTTTTCCCAGTGGGACTGAAAACCCGTGATTCACGGTCATGAAATTTCCGTTGAGCAATCTTCCCATGGGCACTAGATGCATAGATTCAATCAGATTCGGTTTGAGTCCTGCCACAGCGTCAACTTCTTGTTGATTGAACATCTCCAGAGAATTTGCAAAGTTTTTGGAATGAACAATTGACGCATTCTTCAAATGATTACTCAAGTAAAGCTCGTAGCCAGCTTTCGCAGGTGCCGCAATCTTGATGCCATTTGAATCTACTTCAGCAGCCACTTGAAAAGTTGATTGTTGAAGGACGATATAACCTGCTTCGATTTCGGTCATAGGTGGCGAAAACAAAATAGTTTTTGCCCTGGTTTGTTCAATGGCCAAGATAGCCACATCCCATTTGTCGTTGCCAGCATCATCAGCAACCTGACCAGGTTGGTCATAGACCACCAACTCAAGGGGGACATCCAGAGAACTAGCCAGTTCTTGCATCAAGTCGACACTCACACCATACAGACCACCTGCTTCATTTTGGCGTGTGAATAAGTTGTTGCCGATATTCATACCCGCGCGCAACTTTCCAGTGGGCGCTAGTGCCTGTTTTGCATTCATTTAAAAGCCTTGTTCTACTTGTTGGAGCTTTATTGAAGCCATTTCCGACTTCAACAGAAGAAGCAGTTTAACCCTTGTGCTCAGCATAGACAAAGCGCGTCTCGCCCGTCTCCGTGAGCTTGCGTGTGGCCTGGGCGTTGGCATAGATCCAAAGAATCTTCATCGATTCAGTGTCTGAGAGGTTGCGGAAGCGATGTGACAAATTGGCAGGCAGCCATGTGGTGTCGTGCTTTTTGAGAACCACAGACTCGTGGCCTTCCATTTCGAGAATGGCGTTGCCTTCAAGCAGCATGACACTCTCTTCACAGTTGTGGCTGTGAAAAGCAATGGCGGCACTGGGTCCAAATTCGGTGATGCCATTGATGAAGGTGGATGCACCAATGGCTGGCGACACGAGCGGAATTGTTTTGGCGCCGCCGCCACGATCGTGGCTTTTGAGTTGATCAGGTTTCAAAACAACGGGGCTGTATGCTGTAGCGCTTGTCATTGGGATTTCCTTCAAAAAAGTGATGTGCAAATTTTAGGTGCGAAAGGGGCTTGTTTACGCTTTCGTGATCATTGGATTGATTTTCAGCTCTGCTGCCAAAAGATTCAACTCATCCATTAAAAATGGGGCAATAGGAATACCCTGAGTTTCATAGGCTTGGCGTTTTTCATGGCTTTGCTCTCCAGGCAACCAAATGCGCTCAACCCCTGGCAGTTTTTCACTGCCGCGAATATCACGCACCAATTTGTCGACGGCCTGTTTGAACACGGCAGGGTCACCAAATGCAGCAAGATTGATCACCAAAATGGCCTGACCAGTGTTGGTGGTCGAGACATGGTCGGCATTGAAGTCAATCACATCACGTCCCATTGCTGCACCCCCCAAGGTGCCAGCAAGCATGCCCACAATGAGGGCCAATCCATAGCCTTTGTAATCACCAATTGGCAACAAGAACCCTTCGTTCGCACGGGTTGGATCTGTCAATGGCTGGCCTTGTCGGTCAATCATCCAACCCACTGGCATCTGTTCCCCGCGCTTGGCTTTGGCCTTGACTTTGCCATACGCGGCCACGGTTGTCGCCATGTCCAAAACAACAGGCGGTTCTTCAGCGCCAGGAATGGCAGCAGAAATTGGATTGGTCGACAAGAGCATGTCAGAGCCACCCCACGGTGGTAAGTGGTTGGCGTTGCCAACCGCAAAATACAAACCCAACATATCGTGTTGCAATGTTTTGCGCGAATAGAGCGATGCAGGGCCAGCATGATTGCTCATGCGCGTACTCACCCACGCCACGCCACAGTGACGTGCCTTTTCGATGGCCAAATCTACGGCGTGCGACACAACCAAGTGCCCCATGGCATTGTCGCCATCGACAACCGCAGAGCCTGGCATTTCATTGACCACCCGAATATTCGGATTTTTGTTAATTCCCCCAGCACGAATTCGTTTGATGTATTGCGGCAGCCTGATGACGCCATGACCGTCAGACCCTTGCATGTCGGCCTCTGCCATGAGGCTAGCGACCTTGAAAGCATCGGTATCTGGCAAGCCCTGACTGAGCATGGCTGAGTGAATGAAATCTCGCAAGTTGGAGTACGAAACTGTCATGTTGGATGAATTGGTGGCCATAAGGTCAAAAATTTTGAAAAGTTCAATGGATTGAAGAGGCGTCTAGTGCCTTGCTAACCCGTTCGTTGGCAAGTCATTTGAAATTAATTATAGGAACTGAAAGCCCTTCGATCCAATACCAAATTCCCTCCATGCCATATCATTGCGGTATAGATCAATCAATCATGACATTCCATGAACCTCAAAGCACTCCGCTATTTTGTAGCCATTGCCGATGCTGGTAGTTTTACGGCAGCCGCCTTAGCCATACCAATTGCCCAACCCGCGCTAACACGACAAATTCGCGAGTTAGAGGCCGATTTGGGGGTGTCATTGCTGTTGCGACTACCTAGGGGAGTGAGGCTCACACAGGCAGGTGTCACGCTCTACGAGTCTGCCAATCTGATCCTGAAAGAGGTAGAAAGAGTACGGGAAAAGTTAGCCTAGACAAGCGCTCGACGGTTTTTCTAGGCGTTCCGCCAACACTGTCTAGGATCATGTTGCCCCGCCTCTTTGAACAATGCCTAGAGACTCTTCCAAATCTTGAGCTCAAAACCCGGGAAGCCTTCACGCCAACATTACTTGATTGGTTGGAGCGCGGGATGATTGAAATGGCCGTGGTCACCAATCCTGAAACAAACAGAAACTTGAACTTCACACCCCTGCTTGGTGAGCCATTTGCTTTGGTATCTCATGCACGCATGAAGATGCGGGCAACAGTTTCGCTACAACAACTTGAGCGAATCCCCTTGCTGATGACCACATTGCACTATGAACTGGTAGAAAAGCAACTTTTTCCGATTGGCAAAAAGTTATCGGTCACCGCCCTGATTGATTCCGTTGACTCCATCCGCGAGGTGGTCTTGAGGGGAAAATGGGCCACCATCATGCCCGTCTCTACTTTTAAGGAGATTGGCCCCAGCACGGATATTGTCATGTCTGAAATCACTGGCGTTCAGCTCAACCGCTTGCTTGTACTCGCCTCGCGAAAAGATAAAAACCACAATCAGTCAGCCAGTTTGGTGAGGGAAATGGTGGAGCAACAATTTCGTCGACTCATTGCTGAAGATGTTTTCAGTTTTTCGGGGCTGCATTCACATTCAAAGTGAAATGTTCATTCTCTTTGAAGGTGGACAGATGACCATAACGACCCAAGTCAATGGCTGTTTCGTTCACCATCAGATGTTGCCGATGCGCAATGGACAAGCTCGAAGAGTCGGCAGACTTGATGTAATCGCCCAGCCAACGGGCCCGCTGAATGGCTGATTGCCCCTCACAAAGTCGCACCAGCGAGTAAGCAGCCAAGGCCTGCGATGAGGCACCGTGCAAGCGAATTGAATCAGAGATTGCCGCTGCATCCTCTGCTGCTTTGGTCACTCCCATGCCAATGTGCGGGCGCGCCACAAATGCCGCATCTCCCATGATGGCGATGCGACCCGACACAACTTGGTCTGAGGCCAGATCGTAGATGGGCTGCAAAAAGGGTTGCGCCGTTTTTTCCAGAATTTCAGCAAACTGAGGTGATAGCAAATTGCGCGCATCCTCGCGCGCCTTTGCAATCTGCCGGCAAGATACTTTGTGAGGCGGAATACCCTGAGCGTAGTGAGTGCCATCGGCATCGGTCAGAATATTGCGCAGTTCATCGCCTTGCGGCATTGGGCGATACCAAACAAAGTTGTAAGCGCGCTGACCGCGCCGGGTATCGTTGTTGGGGCCAGCAACCGGATAGCCAATAATTTGCTCATCGGTTGGCACACAGAAACCAAAGTAATCAAACAAAGAGTTCAAGGTGTAGTCGGACAGCAAGGACTCTTCGCAGACCCCACGCCAAGCAATGTAGCCAGCGTAATGAGGTTGGGTATTTGGAAAAATCTGTTGGCGAATGCTCGACCGAATCCCATCGCAGGCAATCAACAAATCGGCCTCAAAAGTCAACTCAGAGTTGTCTCTAAATGCAGAAACACGCACCTCACGCTCATCTTGTTCAACGCCTTGGACTGCCACACCCTGAAGGTATCGCTCTGCTGGGAAAGCCTCAAGCAAAATTTGATAAAGACGGCTCCAAGATGTGAGCACTTGGGGCATGTCCAGTTTTTGCAAAGCATTGCCTGAACCATCTAACAAGACTCGGCCCGGAACCAAAACGCCAAGGGTCGACTGCACATCGAGGTCCAAACGCTCAAGGGCGTTGACAAGCGCATCGTGAGACACAATGCCGGCCCCACGACCATTCATCGAGCCTTTGACTTTCTCCAGCACTCGAACATCATGGCCGTCGCGCAGCAACATATTGGCCACGAACAAACCACCGAGTGAGCCACCGGCAACCAGAATTCGAGCCATGACTTAAGCGCCGGCGGCCAACGCGTCTAAGGCTTGCTTTTCTGCAAATGAATAGTTGAGTTCCACCACAATGCCATTGGGATCATCCAAGAACAATTGATGCAAACCAAGCCCAGGAACGTCCCGACGTCTGGCTTCTATGCCCATCGTTGACAAACGATCGAGCATGCCGGCCAAATCGGTGGCAAAAAACGCAACATGGTCAAGTGCGCCACTGCCCGTCAGTTGGCTCTCTTCCCGATCGCCTAAATACTGTTTCAAACCAGAGGCATCGTTGCGGTCAATGCCAATGATGTGCACTGCAGCATTGCTGTAAACATCCGTGGGACCTTGGTACAGCCAATGACCAGGAAAGGGAAACTCTGGCCTGGGCCCATCGACCAAACCTAGCAGCGAGACATAAAAATTTTTAGTAGCAGGCAGATCAAGCGTGCGAATGGAGAAATGATTCAGCGACAGTTTCATAAAGTCACCTTTTTTTGGAAGCACTTTTTGCGGCACTCTTTGTAGCACTCTTGCCAACACTCTTAGTGGGCTCCGAACACATGCGCGACAACACATCAAACACAGCAGCCGTGTCATGGCTTGCATGGCCCATGCCCATTGCGGCGTTGTAAATGGGAACCGTGGCGGCAAACAAAGGCGCTGCAACCTGAGTTTCGGCCAGAGCTTGTGAAATGAGGTACATGTCCTTTTGCCAGACAGAAATTTTCATGGTGACTTCTTTCCAGCCTTCGTCTTCCATGAAGGGGCCGCGCACTTGCAGCATTCTGGATCCGCCAGCGCCATCACTGAGCACCTCCACAGCTTTTCGAGGTGATATGCCCCAGCGTTGGCCCAATAAAAGGGCTTCTGCAGTCGAAACATTGTGAATGGCCACCAGCAAGTTGGCCATCAATTTCATTTTCATACCATTGCCAAAGGTACCCAAATCAAAATGCGCTTTGGAAAATCCTTCAAAAACGGGCACCAATCGGCGAATGTCTGCTTTGGAGCCGCTGGCATACACCGTGAGATCTTTGCGCTTGGCCTGTGCGCCCGTGCCAGACAATGGGCAATCGAGCAAAACAACCCCACTTTTGGCAACTCTGGCACGAGCCGCCTCTTTGTCACGAGGGTCTAGGGTGCTGGTTTCTATCACCAGCAAACCTTTGTGTCCAGCAGTGGCCAAAATTTCTGCATTCTCTTTCAAGGCCGTTGCATTTGGCAAAGAGCAAATGACCACCTGCACAGACGCAACCAGTTCGGCAGCACTCCGGCAAGGCTTGCCCCCAGCTGCTTTCAAGTGTTGCCGTGCCTTTGCTGTGGGGTCAAATCCTGAAACTTGAAACCCGGCACGAATTAAGTTTCCGGCCATGGCGGAGCCCATGATGCCAAGACCCAGAAAACCGATACGCACCAATGGCTCAGAGCGTGCCAAAGAGGGTGCCGCAGACGATGCAGCAGACGGTGCTGCAGATTTCGTGATTTTTTTAGTGTTCATTTGATCTCCTAATTAACCAATACGCTAAACTATTTGTTAAGAAGCGTCAACAAGAGGAGACACCAGCATGACAAACGCAAGCACGTCCCAAGCAAATCACACGCCCATCAAAGTCGGTTTGGTCGGCTACGGCTGGTGGGGGAAAACCATTGCAAGACAAATTGCCACCTCTCAATGGTTGCAACTCTGTGCCGTGGCTGAAATAGATACCCCAGCCAGAACAGCCATGCAAAACGACCCTGCCTTGGCCAACATCACGGTTTACGATTCACCAGAAAAGCTGATGGCACACAAGGCCTTGGATGCCGTCATTTTGTGCACACCCCATCAACAGCATGCGCAGCAAATGATGTTGGCCGCACAAGCTGGTTTGCATGTGTTTTGCGAAAAACCTTTGTGCCTGACCTTGGACGATGCCCAAAAAGCCATCGCGCAATTCAAAGCTCGGGGGCTTGTCCTGGGCATTGGCCATGAGCGCAGGTTTGAGCCTGAAATCATGGCCATGCGGCAATTGATTGCAGAAGGAGGCCTGGGGCAAATTTTGCAAATTGAAGCCAACTTCAGCCAAGACAAATTTTTTGCCCTGCCTAAAGACAACTGGCGCTTGTCCAACACATTTGCGCCGGTAGGGCCCCTCACAGCCACTGGCATTCATTTGGTTGATCTGAGCATCGCTGTGCTGGGCCCATGCGAAACAGTATGGGCGCGCCTTGCCACCCTAGGTTCCGATTTTGAAAATGGCGACACCCTTGCCATCATGATGGGATTTCCCAACGGCGCCAACGCCATGATCAGCGCTGTATTGGCTACGCCATTTGAGGGCCGCTTTGCTGTTTACGGTTCGCACGGCTGGATTGAAGTGAGAGATCGCACCCACCCAGAAAATCCGACCGGTTGGGACATCACAACCGTGTTGCGCGGCAAAGAACCTCAGAAGCGGTTTGCAGCACCCCATCCCACCGTTCTGGCCAATCTCGAAGCCTTTGCAAAAGCAGTGCTTCAAATCACACCCTACCCCGTCAGCACGCAAGAGATGTTGGCCAACGTTGCGGCACTGGAAGCCATCATGAAGTCTGTACAATCAAAAGGACTTCAACCAGTGATCGCAGCTTAACTTAGCCTCCATCAATTTCATGGTCACAAAGCGCACCGTTCGTTCAGCTGTCAAGGCAAGCCCCAAACGCTTGACTGGGCCAGAGCGAGAAAAACACATTGCACAAGAGGCTGTTAAATATTTTGCAGAAGTTGGTTTTGTAGGCGATACCCGAGAGTTGGCCCAGCGCCTTGGGGTCACCCAATCGCTGTTGTACAAATACTTTCCCAGCAAAGAAGCCCTCATCAACCGAGTCTATGAAGAGGTTTATCTTGGCCGCTGGAATCCCTTTTGGGAGTCAGTGGTCAAAGACCGCACCATCCCCCTGCAAGACCGACTCACCCGCCATTACATTGAATACTCTAAAGCAGCGCTAACCCGGGATTGGGTGAGGATTTTCATGTTTTCAGGCTTGCGCGGTGAAGACATCAATCGCAAATACCTGCAAATTTTGCGAGAGCGAATTTTGGAACCCATCGCCATTGAACTGCGCCATGAATTCGGGCTGCCTAGCGTTGAACAGATGCCTCTCAAAACCAGCGAAATTGAACTGGTCTGGAGCATCAATGCGCGCTTGTTTTACTTTGGTCAACGGAAATGGATTTTTGATGTGCCCATTGAAGACGACTTGTCCGACTTGATTGGCATCACTATTGAGCATTTCATTGCTGGCGCTCGTGTGGTACTGCCTCAAATGTTAAGCCCTTCTGCAGTAGCCAAAAAAACCAAAAAACGCCCCGATTGATTCAGTGAGCATTGACCATGATCCACCTTCAGCACAATCAGGACAACATCAGCTTGTCTGCAGATCCTCAGGGCGATCTGCTGCATTTTTTGCGAGAAAAATGTGCTGACTCCTCCGTGCGATTTGGTTGTGGCAGTGGTCACTGCGGCGCCTGCACTGTCTTGATCGATGGGCAAGCACAAAACGCTTGTTCAACGCCTGTCTGGTCTGGCGAAGGCAGACATATTCAAACAGCACAAGGCCTCCCAGAGGACGAAGTAGGACGGGTTGTTTTAGCCGCATTCGTCGAAGAGCAAGCCGCACAGTGCGGCTATTGCATCAGTGGAATTTTGGTGCGCATCACCGGACTGCTCAAACAGCATCCAGAGGCAGATGAAGCTCAAATCAAGGAAACTTTATCCAGACACCTTTGTCGTTGCGGCGCCCACGCACGTATTTTGCGCGCCGTGCGCTTGGCACAAAAGAACCTTCAACATGCCAATACCCTCCCCTAGCCTCAGCACTGCGCCGCTTGTCAAACATTGGTTGCGCTTCAACCCTGAGGGCCTGTTCGAATTGCGCTCCGGCAAAGTTGAACTGGGTCAGGGCATTGCAGCAGCCTTGACACAAATTGCCTGCAATGCAATGGGCGTCAAGGCCACACAAATCATGTGGGTGGCTGGCGATACCCGCCATTCTCCCGATGAAGGTTTTACTGCGGGCAGCCAATCGATTGAAGTCGGTGGGCAAGCATGGCAAAGAGTGGGCGACATTGTCAGGAGTCACTTTGCACTCGCAGCGGCTCAACGTTTGTCTTGTCAAGTTTCCGATTTGATCCTGCGCGATGGGGCATTCCATGGACCATCAGGTCAGCAAACCACTTACCATCAACTCGCTCAAGAAAACCGGGTGGCCTGGGAGGACCTGCGTGTCGACGCTGAAGACCCTTCGCTCATCACAATTCCCACAGAATCCGAGACCGTCACTCGCAGTGATTTGTGGCGCAAATTCACGGGCGACGGATTTATCCATGACCGCCGTTTACCCGACATGTGGCACGCGCGAATAGTGCGTGGCCCCCACCCCTTCAGCAGCGCCACAGAGTGGCCAGTCGAACAATTCAAAAAGCTCAAGGGCGTGGAAAAGGTGTTGATCCAAAATGCTTTTGTGGCACTCGTCGGTCGAGATGAAGGCGCATTGATCAAAGCCCACGCGCAAGCAAGACAATTGGTTTATTGGACTGTTCCCAAGATGCCTGCGCAACAACCTGCACACGTTTTGTTGCCAAGCATGGATAAAAAATCCAGCATTGCATTGCACGAAACAAGTCGACCAACCCCAGACAAGGCCGCTCGCAAGGACACGCATCGCTTGCGCCGCCAATACTCTCGCCCCTACATTGCGCATGCCTCTATTGGCCCTTCCTGTGCATTGGCGTCCCCTACCGAAGATGGCGGCGTTCAGGTATGGTCACACTCACAAGGCGTGTTCACTCTTCGCGATCAAGTGGCGCTGGCACTCAAGTTGTCTAAACAACAAGTGCAAGTCGTTCATGAACCTGGTGCGGGCTGCTACGGCCACAATGGCGCAGATGACGTGGCATTCGATGCTGCATTCATTGCTCATACATGGGGTCTGAATGTTCGTGTGCAATGGAGTCGAGAGGATGATCTAACAGTCTCACCCATGGGCTCGGCCAGTTCAGTGGATATACAAGCCGGCTTGAGTGCGAAGGGTCATATTCAAAATTGGCATGTTCAGGTATGGTCGCATGCTCATGTCAATCGACCTGGCTGGGGCAACGGCCTTCAACTGCTGGGTGCCTGGCAAGCATTGCCTGATGAAAAACCACCTGAGCCCAAAGACATGCCTTTGCCAGCAGGCGGAGGTTTGCGAAACGCAGTGCCTGCCTATGAAGTGGGTGAATTGACCGTAGAACACCACTTTCTAGAAAGCTCTCCTGTGCGGGTCTCTGCATTGCGCTCACTCGGCGCACATGCCAATGTGTTTGCCATTGAGTGCTTGATGGATGAGTTGAGTGAAGTCAGCGGTCAAGACCCAGTGGCCTTTAGACTCAAACACCTGGCAGATCCACGTGCTCGGCATGTGGTTCAAAAGGTGGCTGAAATGTCAAATTGGCATGCACGCGGCAATGCCGGATCTGGCATTGGTTACGGCATGGCTTACGGACGATACAAAAACAAAGCAGGCTACTGTGCGTTGGTCGCACAAGTCGAGGTTAGCGAACGCGTCAAAGTGCTCAAGGTATGGGCCTGTGTGGACGCGGGCAAGGTGGTGCATCTTGATGGTTTGCGCAATCAAATCGAAGGCGGCATTTTGCAGGCCATCAGTTGGAGCCTGTATGAATCGGTGCTCTGGCGTGATCAAGGCATCAGCAGCAACGATTGGGAAAACTACCCCATCTTGTCATTTCTCGATGTACCCGAGCTTGATATCGATGTGGTTGATGACCCCAGCAACCCCAGCTTGGGCAGCGGCGAAGTGGTCACTGGGCCATGCGCCGGCGCACTGGGCAATGCGGTGGCACATGCGCTAGGCGTTCGTGCACGACACTTGCCGTTGACCCCTGAAAACTTAATATTGTCCATGGACCAGAGCCATGAGCATGCTCCCTCTTAATTCATAGAAAGTTACCCATGAAAGCACACATCGCCGGCATTGAAATGCATTATGAAATTTCTGGCAGCGGCCCCTGGCTAACACTGTCTCATTCTTTGGCTGCCAACACAGCCATGTGGGATGCCCAAATGCAAGCACTCAACGAGCACTTCACGGTTTTGCGCTATGACATTCGAGGGCATGGGCAAACGCAGGCAACGCCTGGCCCCTACACACTGAACCAATTGAGCGATGACGTGCATGCATTGCTGGTTCACCTTGGCATTCAATCCACCCATTGGATGGGCTTGTCTCTGGGTGGCATGATCGGTCAAACATTTGCTATTCAAAACCCCGAGATGCTGTCGCATGTGGTCATTGCCGACAGCACCGGCAGAGGCGCACCAAACGCTGCAAGCATGTGGGGCGATCGCGCCAAAATGGCTCTCAGTCAGGGCATGGCGCCCTTGGTCGAGCCTACTTTACAGCGCTGGTTCACACAAGACTATCGTGAAAAAAATCCCGCCATCGTGGCTCAAGTGGGTCAGATGATTGCCAGCACACCCGCTGAGGGTTACGCTGGATGCTGTTCAGCCATTGGGGGTCTGGACACCCTCGAAAAGCTGCGCAATTTGAAAATGCCTTGCCTTGTGATGGTTGGAGAGCAAGACATGGGCACGCCCCCAGCCATGTCAGAACTCATCCACCAACACTGGCCAAATTCAAGCTATGTGGTCTTGCCAAATGCGGCGCACATTTCCAACATTGAACAAGCTCAGGCCTTCACCGCCGCCGTGATGAAATTCTTGCCGCACTGATTACAATTATTTATACTCCAAATCAAGCCAATAAAACAAAAGGAATACACCATGGGACTGCGATTTCTAGAACATGTGCTCATTCTGACGCACGACCCTGAGGCCACTCGCGATTGGTTCTGCGACAACCTAGGGTTCACAAACGGTTACCACCCTGAGTTTGGTTTTCCTGTTTATTGGCTGTACATCGGCGATCAAGATGTCCTTCACATTGGCAAGGCAAGGCACTCAGTGCACCAAGACACATACCTCAAAACGCCGTCGGATGTTGCCGGTGCTGACTATTCAGCAGCAGGTGCTTTGGGTTCTGGCCGCATTGACCATATTTGTCTCAATTGCGAAGGCATGGAAGAGTTTATCGACCGGTTGAATCAACGCGGCGTTGAGTTCAGTGAACGCAAAGCGCACAACTCCAATTTGTACCAACTGTTCATGCGTGAACCCATCAATGGCATCAAAGTTGAATTGAACTTTTCTTGGGAAGAAGCTGTTCGCATGGGCCGCGTCGCTCAATATCACGACAACGGTCCAGTGACCGAGTCCGCCACCTAATCGCAAGTCCCCTCATACAAGACTCACAAAGACTGCACCATTTTTATACCGTCAAGGAAAACATGAAAGCCATCCGTATTTACGAAACCGGCAGCCCTGAAGTTCTCAAAATTGAAGAACTGCAGTTGCCCGATCCCCAAAAAGGTGAAGTTCGAATTCGCCACACAGCCATTGGCTTTAATTTTCAAGACATTTACACACGCTCAGGTCAATATGCGGCCCCCCTGCCTACTGGTTTGGGCACTGAAGCTGTTGGTATGGTTGAAGCGCTTGGCCCAGATGTCACAGACTTCAAAGTGGGCGACCGTGTTTGCTATGCCAGTGGCCCCGTGCTGGCAGCTTGCGCCACACACCGCAACTATCCAGCTGCTCGTTTGCTGCATGCGCCCGCGCACATGAAAGATGAAGAAATTGCAGCCTCCTTGCTCAAAGGCATGACGGTTGAGTACCTCATGGAGCGTTGCTATCCTGTTCAAAAAGGCCAATTTGTTTTGATGCATGCTGCGGCTGGCGGTGTTGGATTATTGGCTGGCCAATGGGGCCGTCACTTAGGCGCCCGCATGATTCGTGTGGCTGCTGGAGAAGTGAAAGTCAAGCTTGCCTTGGCCAACGGTTATGAGTACTGTCTTGACC
Source organism: Burkholderiales bacterium (assembly GCA_026400155.1). GTDB lineage: Bacteria > Pseudomonadota > Gammaproteobacteria > Burkholderiales > Burkholderiaceae_C > Limnohabitans_A. The sequence continues at coordinate 14,716 of JAPLPO010000083.1, forward strand.
GACTGAAAGACGACATTCCTGCCCGCGTGAAAGAGATCACAGGCGGTGTGGGTGTTCCCGTCGTTTTTGACTCCGTGGGCAAAAACTCCTTTGACCAATCACTCAACAGCTTGGCGCCACGGGGTTACTTTGTTTCTTTTGGAACCACTACAGGTGCACCCGCTCCGGTGGCAGCCAGTACGCTGCAAAAAATGGGGTCTCTGTACTTTACCCGCCCCACATTGGTGACCTACACAGCTTCAACTGAAGATTTACGCCATTCAGCCTCAGCGGTATTCAACATGTTTGCCAAAGGCGCACTCAAGATCACCATCAACCAGCGCTATGCATTAGAAGATGTGGCCAAGGCGCATGCCGATTTGGAAACTGGCAAAACCAGCGGCTCAAGTGTGTTCATTCCCTAAGCCCTGAATTGCTCACGCTTGCAAGGCGTGAGCAGCAAACAAAAGCGCACTTAACCCGTGCGCTTTTTTTTAGACCGTGAACTCGCCGCCTTCGACAATGACGTTTTCGACAACGCCTGCGCCTGCCCTGCGATAGGCGGCGGCGGCTTTGTATTCATCAGACTCGAAACACGCCACTGCTTGGGCATGCGTGGGAAACTCGATGACCACAAACCGGTGAAAGTCCTGAGGGCCTTCCATTATTTGGTACTTGCCGCCACGGGCCAAAACCTTACCGCCATGTCGAGACAAAATACCCGGC
>JAPLPO010000009.1 GCA_026400155.1 Burkholderiales bacterium
GTTGTGCTTGCAAGAAGCCATGCAAGCCTTGCCCGAAGATGCCGTGCCTTGGTATTTGGGCGATACCGCTACACCCACTGGTTACTTCAAGCCAGAGCATGCCAATGCGCTGTTGAGTTTGCGTCATGACTGGCACACAGAGCCGCAGGGTCTGCGTTGGGACACCCCTGAAAAAACGCATGCCTCAAGAAGCTTGGCGCTGGCCAAGTTGGCCGCTGAGTTGCGTGAGCTTGGTCATGTCACGGGCTGGCGCAATGAAAAGTTCAGCTATTGGCCCGATACCGTGATATTGGCCAACGGCCATCCCATAGAGCCCACCGACAAGCTTGCTGCCGCGTTTGAAATGGAGCGTGCCGCTTACCGATTTTTTGGTTTGCGAGCGCATGCCGTGCATGTCAACGGTTTTACTGAAGATGGCTTCATGTGGTGTGGACGCCGATCCTTGGCCAAGGCCACCGACCCTGGCATGCTAGACAACATGGCCGCAGGCGGCTTGACGGTGGGAGAGTCCTTGCAAAGCTGTGGCGTGCGCGAAATGGCAGAAGAAGCCGGCTTGTCGGAGGCGCTAGCGCTAAGCGCTGTAGCGCAAGGCCAAGTGACTACCTGCCGCGCAGTGCCCCGTGGTTGGCACTATGAAACCCTGTGGGTTTACAACTTGTTGATGCCAGCCGATGTGAAACCGGTGAACCAGGATGGTGAAGTGGCTGAATTTAGCCTGCTCTCGCCGCAGCAAGTGGTGCAGGCCATTGCCGCAAAGCAAATGACGGTGGATGCGGCCTGTGTGCTGGCCCACGCAGTTTTGAATGCCCATGGAAATTAGCTATTTCGCCATGGCCGTGGTGCTGTTGGGCTACTTTGTGCTGGGCACTGCAGGATTTGGTTCCGCCTTGATCATGGTGCCCTTGCTGGCTTGGGATTGGCCTATTGCGTTTGTGGTTCCCTTGGTGCTGCTGATTGATGTGCCAGCCGCTGTGCTGCACACAGGTTTGAATTTCAGGCAAGTAATGTGGCGCGAATTGCCTGCGCTGCTGCCCTCCGTCATCGTGGGTGCTTTGGCGGGTATCGCTTTGATTCAGTGGGCTGTGGGCGACGGCTTGCTGTTGGTATTGGGCCTGTATGTGATCTTCATCGGATGGCAGGGGCTCAAGGGTGCAGCCACAGCCATTCGATTTGCCGCTGTGTCGTCGCACCCTTATGGCTTTGCCATGGGCTTGGTCGAGACCCTCTTTGGGACCGCTGGGCCCGTGGTCATGTCGTGGCTGTCGCAGCGGGTTTCAGATCCTTTTGTCATCAGAGCAACCATGCCCATGGCCATCATTGGTTTGTCTTCCATTGCGCTTGGCATGGTGGGTGTTTCGGGGGGCTTGAGCAATTTGGCGCTTTGGCAAAATTTTGCAGCTTTGTTGCCATTTGCGCTGGTGGGCGTTTGGCTGGGACATCTGTTTGCCAAACGAATTTCTGGTGCTGTGCTCAGACCCTTCATATATGGGTTTTTGTGCCTCAGCGGCGTTGCCTTGTGCGCAAGGGCTTTGCGTAGCTTGTCTTTAATTTGACTTTTTGATACGTGCTGCGTCCAAAAAGTCGTACAAGATGAGGCTATCGTCCAATGTGCCCTGCGCAGCTTGGTGAAACTCTGGATGCCACTGAATGGCGGCCACATAAGCCTTGCCTTGCAGACGAATGGCCTCAGGAATTCGGTCATGGGGGCAATAGGCCTCTATGTCAAATTGGGGTGCCAAGTCTTTGATGCCTTGATGGTGAATGCTATTGACCTTGGCCGATAAAGCACCTCCCAGCAGTTTGGACAATTTGCTGTTGGCTACAAATTGCACGTCATGAAGATTGCCGTCATACAGATCTGCGTCGCGATGCACGAGGGCTTCAGGCCGTTGTGTGGCAATGTCTTGGTACAAGGTGCCACCAAAAGCCACGTTGATAATTTGAAGCCCTCGGCAAATGCCTAGAACTGGCTTTTCCGCTTTCACAAACGCTTCAATCAGTCCCTTGTCGTATTGATCTCGAATGCGGTCACCTTCCCAGCGCGGGTCTAGGGCGGTTTCGCCATAACTGCCTGGCCAGACGTCGCTGCCACCCATCAAGACCAAGGCATCGAGCCAATCTGCATAATGATCGAGTTGCACATCGCCTTTTTGGGTGTTGCCTTCTGGCGAAGGAACCATGACCGCCAAGTCGCCTTGCGACATGATCCAGTGCGCCACCGACTGCTCGATGTATTGCAGCGTTTTTCCCTTGAAAAGGGAGCGCTCTTCGTTGGGGTGAAAAAAGCAGGCTGAAATGCCAATTTTCAGTCGATTTGAATTTGCAGTCATATTCGGCGATCTTTGAAGAGAAAACATTGACTTTCACAGATCATAGACCTGATGAGTCGGCTTGAAATTACCCTCAGATGGCGACAGGCATAATCATGCTTTTGCACAGTCGCCTGAGTTCCTGAAACTTGGGTGGAAATTTGAATGACTTTATTGGCAATTTTGTTGGGAACCTTGGCTGCTGGAATTGGCAGTGTTTGGTTGGCAGCTTGGCTTAGTTTTGGTATTGTCAGCCGTTACACGCAGCACATGCTCAGCTTAGCCGCTGGCGCATTGTTGGCTACGGCGTTCCTGCACCTCTTGCCTGAAGCCTTTGAAGCGGGTGTTGAGCCGCACAATTTGTTTGTCACCTTGCTGTTTGGCTTGCTGTTTTTTTTCTTGCTCGACAAAGCTGAGTTATGGCACCACGGTCATGAACATCACCATGGTGAGCATGACCACAGTGATGGTCGCAATGATGACCACCCTCAACACTCAGAGCATGCGCATCACCCACACGCCCACCATGTCAAGGCTGTGCCCGGCAGCTGGACCATTTTGGCGGGCGACAGCGTGCATTGTTTTGGCGATGGCATCTTGATTGCCTCGGCCTTCTTGGTTGACTTGCGTTTGGGTATTGTGGCGGCCTTGGCCGTGCTGGCCCACGAAGTGCCCCACCACATGGGTGATTTGGTGGTGTTGCGTGAGGGCTCCAAAAGCCGACAAACTGCTGTGCTCAAGGTGTCCATGGCAGGCGCCATCACGGCCTTGGGTGGCGTTGCTGGCTTCGCGCTGCTAGAGCAGTTGCATGGCATCTTGCCCTACATGTTGGCCATTGCCAGCAGCAGCTTCATTTATGTGGCTTTGGCCGACCTCATTCCGCAACTTCAAAAGCGACTGAGCTCTCGCGAGACTGCGGCCCAAATTGTGTGGCTGCTGTCAGGCATTGCGTTGGTGAGCGGTGTGAGCAGCTTGGCACACTCCTTCGCCTTTCACTGACGCCCTCAATTACCGAATGGGTCTTAAGACTTGGCGCAGGGCAAGCCAGGAGTGCCGCTCCACTCGCTCCAGCTGCCTGGGTACAAGCGCGTAGAACCTAAGCCTGCTAGTTCCATGGCCAAAAGATTGGGCAGGGTGCTGACACCACTGCCACAGTAATGCACCACCGATTCTGGCTTTCGTCCAGCCAACAATTTTTCAAACTCAGCCCGAAGTACCTCAGCAGATTTGAAAAAACCATTGGCGTCTAAGTTCTCGGCAAAGGGTCTGTTCAATGCGCCAGGAATGTGGCCCGCAACAGGGTCGATGGGTTCCATTTCGCCGCGAAAACGAACAGCGCTTCTGGCGTCGATGAGGGTCGCATCAGAGTGGCCGACTTGCGGCGCCAACTCTGACGTACTCATCCATTCACGCAGCGCAGGCTTCAATTCAAATTGACTCGATGGCTTGGGCTTTGTTGCAGGTGCACCCGATTCAACAGCGCCGCCAGCTGCTTGCCAAGCCTGCAAGCCGCCATTCAACACGGCCACGGCATCGTGTCCGAGCCATTTCAATATCCACCAAAGACGACCACAGTAGTTGGCGCCATTTCGGTCATAAACCACAGCCTGCATGTTGTTTTGAAAACCCAAGCCACCTAACCATACCGCCAAAGATTCTCTGGCGGGCAGGGGGTTGCGTCCGCCATTCACGCCAGAGCCATCGCGGCTGCTGAGGTTGCGATCGAGGTGCGCTTGTTGGGCGCCTTGAATTCGCAAGGTGGAAAACATGATGTCGGCCATTTCAGGTTTCATCAACTCAAAACTGCAATCGAAAACCATCAGAGGCTGTCCCGAAGCTTGCAGGACCTTGAGTTGTTCTGCAGAGATCAAGGTGGTGTACATGTGCGTTCTTTCCATTTCAATGTTCTTCGTTCGAATGTTCTTAAGAGGGGGCTTTGCTTAAACTTCGTTCTTGGAAGGCGGTGGCAGCAATGCCGCTCAGAATAATGATACCTATTCCGGCCCAACCCATCCACGGTATTTGGTCACCAAACAAAAACAAACCAAACAAGGCTGAAAAAACAATGCCCGAATACTGCAAGTTGGCCACCACCATGGTGGCGCCATCGTTGTAGGCGCGTGTCATGCACCATTGGCCCAATGCGGCCAAAATACCGATAGGCAACAACAGCCAAGCTTGCGGCCAAACCCATTCGCTGGTGCCCGTGAATAACATGACCAGCGCGCCAGACAGGGCGGCTGCCAATGAAAAATAAAATACAGTGCGCTCAACTGGCTCGCCCTCTCTGCCAAGCTCAGCCACTTGGATGTAGGCCATGGCAGCAATCATGCCGGAGGCCAAGCCAACCAATCCGGCAAGCACTTGGTCTTGTTCGATGGTGGGCCTGAGAATCATGACCACGCCCAAAAAGCTGATGACCACCGAGAGCATCACGGGAAACTGTCGCATCACAGCTTGGCGCTTGCCTTGCCAAAGCGTGGCGCCTACCAAAAAGGCGGCCACCCAAATGCCACTCATGTAGTTCAAGGTCATGGCCGTGGCCAAGGGCAGATAAGCAATGGCATAAAACCAAGCGGCCAAAGAAACCACACCCGTGAAGGCGCGCCAAGTGTGCATTTTGGGTACGGTGGTTTGCAGAGAAATGCCTTTGCGCTGACAAGCGATGGCCATGATCAACGCGCCTATAGCACCGCGATAGAAAACCAGCTCAAAGGTGCTGAAGTACGCCGCTGCAAACTTCACACACACACTCATGATGGAGAAAAACAGCGAAGCCAAAACCATCCAGAGTGCTTGCATGCCCTTTAGTCGCTTGAAGCTGGGTTCGTCGTTTCGTTCATCTTGTTGCGGTACCACTCGTGGAAGTGTTGCATGCCGTCTTCCATGGGGCTTTGATAGGGCCCCACTTCGTTGTCGCCTCGCTGCATCAGCGCTTTGCGGCCAGCGTCCATGCGCTCTGCAATTTCGTCGTCTTCGATGCAGGTTTCCATGTAAGCGGCTTTTTGAGCCTCTACGAATTCACGTTCAAATGCAACGATTTCTTCGGGGTAATAAAACTCCACCATGTTCAGCGTTTTCTCGGGGCTTATGGGATGCAGCGTAGAGACTGTGAGTACATGGGGATACCACTCCACCATGATGTGGGGGTAGTAGGTGAGCCAGATGGCGCCGTATTCGGGTACCGCACCTTGTCGGTATTGCATCAATTGCTTTTGCCAGCGCTCGTAGACGGGGCTGCCTGCTTTGCCCAAGCGGTTGGCAATGCCTACGGTTTGCACTGAAAACTCTTTTTTGAATTGCCAGCTCAGGTCGTCGCAGGTCACAAAGTTGCCAAGGCCGGGGTGGAAGGGCTCAACGTGGTAGTCCTCGAGGTAAACCTCGATGAAGGTTTTCCAGTTGTAGTTGCACTCGTGCAACTCCACATGATCGAGCTTGAAGCCTGTGAAATCCAAAGCGGCTCTAGGCCCCATGCTGGCCAAGTCGGCTTCAATGTCACGGCCATTGTCTTCAAACAACAAACCATTCCACTCGCGCAGCGGATAGTTTTTGAGATTCAGGCAGGGGTCTTGTGCAAAATGCGGCGCACCCAAAAGCTGACCTTGAGGGGCATAGGTCCAGCGGTGCAGTGGGCACACAATGTTGCCGCCCGCACTGCCTTTTTGCTGTGTGTGAAGAGAGCCACGTCCTTGCAGCATGACCGCTTGGCGATGCCTGCAAATGTTGGAGATTAACTCGACGCCTTGGTGGGAGCGAACCAAGGCCCGCCCGCCTGCTTCTTGGGGCAAGGCATGGTAGTCCCCGACGTCGGGAACGGACAATTGATGGCCGACATAACGCGGGCCTTGCTGAAAAATGGTTTTCAGCTCGCGCTGAAACAGCGCTTCATCGAAATAGCTTGAAACTGGTAGTTGGCTTGCGGCCTGCTGCAGTTGAAGACTTAAATCAGACATGGGTGACCTGACCTAGAGACTCCCCCTATGAAGGGGCAGGAACAATGCGTGAACCCGAAGGCTCTGACGCGAAAAAAACGGACCTAAGCCCGCGGTGAATTCGGGATTGTACCCTCAGGTCAGCAAAATTGGGCTGAAGTCGACCTAAAATGACCACCTTTAGACACAAATCAGCCATGCCCAAAGCCACTTCTTCACCAGACAAAACACCGGCCGAACAGTCGCTGCCCGCCAGTTATGAAGAGGCGGTTCAAGAGTTGGAACAATTGTTGGCCAAATTGGAATCGGGCCAGTTGCCCCTTGATCAATTGTTGAGCCACTACCAACGTGGTGCCAGTCTTCTGGCTTATTGCCGCGAGAGATTGGCGGCCATTGAAAACCAAATCAATGTGTTGGATGAAGGGACCTTGAAACCTTGGGATGGTGCATGAGTTCTTTCAATTCAAACCACTTTGATTTCAAAGCTTGGTCAGATGAGCGCCTGACCCAAGTCGAGCAAGTCCTCAAACAAGGCATTGATGCCCACGCGCCCGCAGCTTTGGGCCAAGCCATGCGCTATGCGGTATTGGATGGCGGCAAGCGCCTCAGACCCCTGTTGGTGTTGGCGGCTGCAGAGGCTGTAGGCGTTGATTTGGAGGCCGCCACAGTCTCCGATCAGCCCAGTTCTTTGGCCGCACTGCGAGCCGCCTGTGCCGTTGAATTGATCCATGCGTATTCTTTGGTTCACGATGACATGCCCTGCATGGACAACGACGTGTTGCGCCGAGGCAAGCCCACGGTGCATGTGAAATATGGCGAAGCACAGGCCCTGCTAGCGGGTGATGCTTTGCAGGCTTTGGCCTTTGAGTTTCTAACCCCTCAAGATGGCAGCACCGATGTTGGCGTCCAGGCCGCCCAAGTGTCTTTGTTGGCCCGGGCTTCAGGCTATCAAGGCATGGCAGGCGGGCAGGCCATCGATTTGGCCAGCGTGGGCTTGCCCTTGAACGAAACTCAATTGCGCCAAATGCATCGCCTTAAAACAGTTGGGTGCGGTCAGTGCTGGCAAACCTTCAAGCCTGATTTTTGATGCCTTCACGCAATATGCACAGGCCCTTGGTTTGGCTTTTCAGGTGGTGGATGACATTTTGGACGTCACCTCAGACTCGGCCACTTTGGGCAAAACGGCAGGTAAGGACGCCGCTGCCGACAAGCCCACCTATGTCTCGCTAATGGGCTTGGCGCAAGCCGAGCAGTTGGCCAACAAGCTTTATGCAGAATCCCTGGCAGCACTTGATGCCAGCGGCTTGAATACCACGGCCACAGCGGCTTTGCGCGCATTGGCCACGCAAGTGGTGCAACGGAAAAATTAAACATGCTTGAATCGATTCACTCTCCCGCTGACCTCCGAAAACTACAGCGCGGCGACTTACCCCGTTTGGCAGCTGACGTGCGTCAGTGTGTTTTAGACAACGTGTCGCAAACGGGTGGCCATCTCAGTTCCAATTTAGGCACCGTGGAGCTCACAGTGGCACTGCACTATGTGTTCAACACCCCCGAAGATCGAATTGTGTGGGACGTAGGCCACCAAACTTATCCTCACAAAATTTTGACGGGCAGGCGTGAGCGCATGCCAACGCTTCGCCAATTGGGCGGCCTGTCGGGGTTTCCTCGCCGCGACGAAAGTGAATACGACACCTTTGGCACAGCGCACTCGTCCACCAGCATTTCGGCGGCTTTGGGCATGGCCATTGCGGCGCGCCAAAAAGGCGAGTCACGTCATGCCATTGCCGTCATTGGCGATGGTGCTATGACAGCGGGCATGGCCTTTGAAGCCATGAACAATGCAGGCATTGAAGATTGCAAACTGTTGGTCATCTTGAATGACAACGACATGTCGATCAGTCCACCCGTTGGGGCACTGAACCGGTACTTGGCACAGCTCATGAGTGGCCGTTTTTATTCAACCGCCAAGAACATGGGTAAGACTGTTTTGAAAAGCGCGCCGCCGCTGTTTGAGTTGGCCAAGCGCTTTGAACAGCATGCCAAAGGCATGGTGGTGCCGGCCACCATGTTTGAACAATTTGGATTTAATTACATCGGCCCCATCGATGGCCATGATTTGGACTCTCTTATTCCAACGCTTGAAAATATCAAGCACTTAAAAGGTCCCCAGTTCTTGCATGTGATCACCAAAAAAGGGCAGGGCTACAGGTTGGCCGAAGAAGATCCCGTGAACTACCACGGCCCTGGCAAGTTCGACCCCAAGGTGGGCTTGGTGCCTGCTGTCAAGCCTGCTAAGCCTTCCTTCATGCACATCTTTGGCCAATGGCTGTGCGATATGGCCACCGCCGACAAACGTTTGGTGGGCATCACGCCCGCCATGCGCGAGGGCTCTGGCATGGTGGAGTTTCACAAGCGCTTTCCAGACCGTTATTACGATGTGGGCATTGCTGAGCAACATGCGGTGACCTTTGCGGCTGGCTTGGCCTGCGAGGGCCTCAAACCCGTGGTGGCTATTTACTCAACGTTCTTGCAACGCGGCTACGACCAGCTGATTCACGACGTGGCTCTGCAAAACTTACCCGTTGTATTTGCTTTGGACCGTGCAGGTTTGGTGGGTGCGGATGGGGCTACACATGCGGGCGCATACGACATTGCGTATTTGCGCTGTATTCCCAATATGTCCATTGCTTGCCCCAGTGACGAGCGCGAGTGTCGTCTGTTATTGAGCACAGCCTTTGCGCAAAATCACCCTGTCGCTGTGCGTTATCCTAGAGGCGCGGGGGTCGGTGTTGCTGCGGGTACCGATTTAGACACAGTCCCCTTGGGCAAAGCAGAGCTTCGCCGCGAAGGTGCTGGCGTGTGTATCTTGGCATTTGGCACCTTGCTTTA
>JAPLPO010000151.1:0-10648 GCA_026400155.1 Burkholderiales bacterium
TGGCTGGTGTAGGGGTCTAGCGCAATGTCCGTCATGATGCCCAAAGAGGGGAAATTCTTTTTGAGGGTGGCCACCACGTGGGGAATGAGCCCCTTCGGATTGGTTGCCTCTTTGCCATCGGGCGTTTTCAAGTGGCTGCTAATCACCGGGAAAAGCGCCATCACAGGAATGCCCAACTTGACGCACTCTTGTGCCACATTCAACAAGAGGTCGAGGCTCATGCGTTCAACGCCGGGCATAGAAGCCACGGGCTCGCGCCTGTTTTCACCCTCTAAAACAAAAACAGGATAAATCAAGTCGTTCACGCTCAAAGCGTGTTCGCGAACCAAGCGGCGGCTGAAGTCATCGCGGCGCAAGCGACGAGGGCGACTGAGAGGAAACGGTGTTGTCATAAAAATTTCCAAAAAAATAAAAGCTTCAGAGATCTTTCAATTTGCGGTGGATGCGTTGAATCAATTTCCATGAAACAAACAAAACCACCGGCGTACTGAAACCCGCCAACATTTCAGGGTTGATGTTAACCCCAGCAGCTTTCATGGCTTTGCCCAGGTACAAGGTCAGGCTGACCACGTAGTAGCTGATGGCCGCAATGGACAGGCCTTCAACCGTAGATTGAAGCCTCAATTGCAAGGCTTGACCCTTGGTTAATTTTTCAAGCAGTTCTTGGTTGTGCGCCTCTGTGGCAATGTCAACGCGAGTTCGCAAGAGGGCGCTGGCTCTGGACAAACGCTGAGCCAAAGCGGCCAGTCTTTCAGACGTGGCGTTGACTGTGGCCATGGCGGGGGCAAGTCGGCGTTGCATGAACTCACCCACAGTTTGAATGCCAGACAAGGGTTGCTCTCGCATTTCTGAAATACGCTCGCGCACAATGCCATCGTAGGCACGCGCTGCTGAAAATCTGTAACTGTTTGCTGCCGTGATACTTTCTACTTCTGCAGACAAGCCTGCCAAATCATTCAGCAAAACTTCATCTGAATCAATTTTTTTTTCGAGACGTTTGGTAATTTCCACCAGCTGAATTTCTGTATGGGCCAGTTTGGCGCCCAATTGTTTGGCAACGGGCAAACTCAGCAAAGACATGATTCGGTAGGTTTCCAGCTCCAACAGCCTTTGGGCAATTCGCCCCGATCTGTTTTCGGAGGTTTGGGGCGAGGCCAAGACCAACATGCGCTCAAAACCATCGGAGCCAATTCGGAGGTTGGTCATGAGATGGGAGTGGGAGTGGTTGTCTGCAGTTCTGCCCATTTTGGAGCCAATCACGGTGCCTTCGCCAAGCCATTGCTTGGCCTTGAAGAATGCATCGTCGTCGTCCATGCCTTCATTCAACATGGCCAAGTGAATGGCTGTGATGGTTTTGCCAGGAATACGGCTCAGCCAGTCATTGCCCGTGGCAACATGGCTGCTAAGTTCTGGCAGTTGGCTGCCCCATCCGGCATGACTGGGCAGCGCTTGCACGATGGTGTAACGCGTGAATTCGGTGTGTCGTTCCCAAATGACTTTATAGCCTTGGCATTGAAGCTGCAAAAAGTTGCCCTTCATCTTCTCGATGTCCAGGTCTTGATGCCCCTGCAACAGTTGAAGATGCTTGCATTCATCTGACATGCTCACGCCCGCATTCAACAAGGCCACATAAACAATTAGGCTTGGCAGTTTGAAAGTGGCAGAAGGGCGAGTGTGAATCTCATTGTGGAGCGCCATTCTTTGAGCATCATCAGCAGGCAAGTAAGGCAATGATTTGTCGGACATAAGGCTCTCACAAAGATCAGATCATGGACCTGGAAGAGTGTTTGTGGACGGCCTCAATGAGCGCTGTGACATGCTCGGGAGGGGTGTTTTGATGGATGCCGTGTCCCAGATTAAAAATGTGAGTGGGCCCGGACTGCTGCGTGTCGGTGTGAGCCGGACCAAAGCTGTCTAAAACTCGCTTGACTTCTTTTTTGATGCTGCTTGGGGGTGCAAACAACACATTGGGATCAATGTTGCCTTGAAGCGCCTTGCCAGGCCCGCCCACTTGACCGCCCACCAAGGCGCGCGCTTTGCCTAAATTCATGGTCCAGTCGAGACCCAGAACCTCACAATCCAAGTGCTTCATTTCATCCAGCCAAAGTCCACCCCCTTTGGTGAAAACGATTCTGGGAATTTGCCGACCTTCAGCATGCGTTTTGAGCCGCGACAAAACCATGGATGTGTACTCAAGGCTGAATGGCTGGAATGCCCCGTCGGCCAAAACACCGCCCCAGCTGTCAAAGATCATGACAGCTTGTGCGCCCGCGTCGATTTGTGCGTTCAAATAATCGGCGACAGACAGGGCATTGATTTTCAAAATTTGGTGCATCAAGTCAGGGCGGCTGTACATCAAGGTTTTGACGTGGCGGTAGTCGTCTGAGCCGGCGCCTTCCACCATGTAACAGGCGAGGGTCCATGGGCTGCCCGAAAATCCGATGAGGGGCACGCGCCCATTCAAGGCCTTGCGAATGGAGGTGACCGCATCAAACACATACTTCAATTTGTTCATGTCGGGCACATGAAGGGCTGCCACTGATGCTTCATCGCGCACGACTTTTTCAAAGCGTGGCCCTTCACCTTGCGCAAAACTCAGGCCCAAGCCCATGGCATCCGGCACGGTGAGAATGTCAGAGAACAAAATGGCAGCATCAAGTGCATACCGGTCTAAGGGTTGGAGTGTGACTTCGGTGGCAAAATTTTTGTCGGTTGCCAAGCCCATGAAGCTGCCCGCTTTTTCACGTGTGGCTCGGTACTCTGGCAAATAACGGCCGGCTTGCCGCATGAGCCAAACTGGGGTGTGATCAGTTGCTTGCCTGAGACAAGCCCTCAAAAAACTGTCATTTTGTAAAAAAGTTGCCATACAAACAGATGTATTTTTTTAAATCCCGTAAAGTGTCAATTTAACTTGACGTTTTGTCAAATGCCATTCAATTAAACCCTTCCTTTGACGATGAAACGACTTCAAAAGTTGATCAAACTCGGCCTTGGTGCGGCCTTACTCGCAATGGCATTGCTTGGCCTTTGGACGCCCGACCTTGATCGCGCCGAATTGGCAGGGCGTTATGGTGCGCCACCAGCCCAATCCATGGTGGTGGATGGCTTGACCGTTTATTACAAAGACTCTGGTCCCAAAGACGCCCCCGCTTTGTTGTTTTTGCATGGCTTTGGGTCAAGCTTGCAAACGTGGGACAACTGGTCGGCCAAGTTAGACCCCCAATACCGTGTCATCCGGCTCGATTTGCCAGGATTTGGTTTAACCGGTGCCCATCCTGCGCAGGATTATTCAGAAGCCACCGATGTTGCCATCCTCACTCACTTTGTCGACAAGCTTGGCTTGAATCAATTCTCTGTCATTGGCCATTCCATGGGCGGGAAAATGGCGTGGTCTTTGGCCGCCTCGCAGCCCGATCGTGTGAAAGCCTTGGTCTTGATGGCTCCGGATGGTTTTCCGGAAGCCAAAGACATTGGCAGCAAGCCCTATGAAGTGCCTGCCATCATGGGCTTGATTCAATATTTTTTACCCAAGTACTTTGTTCAAAAATCAATTGAGCCGGCTTTTGCAGACCCTCAGACTTTGAATGAGGCCTTGGTCAATCGGTACTACGACATGCTCAGAGCCCCTGGCGTGCGGGGTGCAATTTTGGACAGATCGAATCAGACCATCTATACAGATCCAGTACCCCGACCTAAGAAAATCAAAGCGCCCACCTTGCTCTTATGGGGCGAGCAAGACCAGATGATTCCAAGCAGCAATGCTCAGAGCTATGCAGGTGTGTTGCTCAATTCAAGCACCATCGTTGTGCCCAAACTAGGACACCTGTTGCAGGAAGAACAGCCTGACATAGGCCTTGCCGCGCTGAAGCAGTTTCTGGAGACCCATCAGGCAGCGATCAAGCCTTGAATGGTGGAAGGGGGGGGTGCTCAAAACACCGCGTGATCACCACGCTCTAAAGAAGTTTGGCCGCTCACCAATGATTGGTAGCAGTCCCAAAGCGTTTCTTGGCCGGTTGAAGGGGTGGCATTGGCATCGTAGCGGCCAAGGGTGGCATCCCAGACCAACATCGATTCGGTGGCGTAGTAGCGGCCTATGCGGGCCAGTTCGGCTTTCTGGGCCAAAGCTGGAATGAGGTAGCCCAATAACGAGAGGGCGCCAATAATGAGGTCCATCATCTTGACCGGCACATGGCTGTACTTGGGTGTTTGGCCCAGCAATGAAAACAAGTATTCGCCTTGTTGCAAAGGTGTGATGGCAGGGCCGGGGCCGCCGATGGGCAGAATTCGATTGTGCAAAGCGGGGTCAATCACGCACTGCGCCAAGTAGTTGCCCAGGTCTTGGTCGCTGATGGGTTTGCAGGCTGTGAGTTGGCCATCGCCGAACACCAAGAAGGGCTTGCCCTTGCGAACCCGGTCAATTTGGCCGCAAAGCGATTTGAAAAATGCCGTGGGCCTCACGATGGCATAGCTCATGCCCGATGAGATCAGGGCGTCTTCAAAGGCCAATTTGGCGTGTTGAAACGCAAGCAAAGGTTTTTGCACGCAAATAGCCGAGAGCAACACAAAGTGTTTCACGCCAGAGTTTTGTGCGATGTTCAGAGCCAGCATGTGCGCAGCATGGTCAATGGCCCATGCATCCTTGGGATTGCCTGTGCGAGATGCCAAACAGGACAGCACCGTCTCAAAACGTTCTCCTGCAAAGCCATCTTGAAAAAGAGACTTTGAATCAGTGACATCCCCTGTGCGAAAAATGGCGCCGGGCAGTTTTGCCTCCCAATCTTGCAATGAGAGTTTGCCATTCACGCCTGCCTTAGCGCGAATGAAGCACACCACCTCGTGGCCTTCGCGGAGCAAAGATTTGACAGCGGCTTGCCCAATGGTGCCTGTGGCGCCCAATACCAAGACACGTTGCCTGGCAGGCGAATTCAATAGTGCGTCAGTCGCCATCTCTTTTGGCTTTGGCGCGTGCGCGCAAATCCGCCCCGTGGGCTAAACCAGCTGTGATTAAAAACAAAGCCATACCGGGCCAGAACCCAGGTGTGAGTGCACAGCGCAAAGCGAGCATGAGTGACAAGCCCGATAGGATGGTCAACAATACATCTTGAACCACCAAGCCGCGTCCCGTGATTTGGTGGAAGGCCCACAAAGCAAAAGTTTCGATGACGATAAAGCCAATCGCAATGTCAACCACCAAGGTCGATTGGTAAATGTCTTCGAGGTTCACACTTTCGCCAAGCCCAACAAGTGCGCCATGTCTTTGAAGAAAATCTTCACGTGTGCCATTGGTTTTTTGCGCACCAATTTTTTATTCATGTACGACTCAAACGTGAGTTGCTGCACATCACGATCTTCGCAAATTTTGACAAAGCGTTCGCGCCGTTTTTCGCTGCTGTACCAAAACCATTGCATGATACCCAGCACTGTAAACACGGTGCCATGCTCTTTCATGAATTGCTTGCGTGCCATTTGCAAATTTTTTGCATCGCCTGTGTGCAATACTTTTTCAACTGCATAGGCTGCCAATTCACCGCTGTACATGGCGTAGTAAATGCCCTCGCCTGATGCCGGTGCCACCACACCCGCTGCATCACCGGCCAACACCACATCGCGGTTGTTGTCCCATTTCTTCAATGGCTTCATGGGCAAAGGTGCGCCTTCGCGTCTGAGCACTTCGCTGTCGCCCAGACCCGATGCGTTGCGCAATTCACCAACGGCATTGCGAAGTGAAAATCCTTTGTCGGCACTGCCAGTGCCGATGCTCAAGGTATCGCCATGAGGAAACACCCAGCCATAAAAGTCGGGTGACAACTTGCCTTGGTAATACACATCGCAGCGTGTGCCGTCGTAGCCCGCAGGCTTCACGGTAGGTGCTTTCACAATCTCATGGTACGCAAACACATATTGCGTTTCGGCTGCGCCAGTGACGCCGGCATGGCGTGCCACTTGTGACTTTGCACCATCGGCACCAATGATGGTGCGGGCTTTCACCATGGCAGGCTTGCCACCGCCACGCTGTTGGTGTTCACGGGCTTCAAAATGCAAGACGCTCACGCCGTCTGCGTCGCGCGTTAGTTTTTCGAAGGTGCCAATGCGCCTCACTGCGCCTGCACTGGCTGCGCGTACACGCAACCACTCGTCAAATTCTGCGCGGTCAACCATGCCCACAAAACCATTGTCGATAGGAATGTCGACGCCGTGGTTGCTGGGTGCAATCATGCGCGCAGACTGCGCTTTGGCCACCAGCAAATGATCGGGAATGTCGTAGTCTTTGATGAGGCGCGGCGGAATAGCGCCGCCACAAGGCTTGATGCGGCCCGCCCTGTCAAGCAGCAACACTGAATGCCCGCGCTTGGCCAAAGTATGCGCCGCTGTTGCCCCTGCTGGGCCGCCACCTACTACCACCACATCGTATGTTTCTATGGAGTCCATGACATCACCTTATGAAAGTAAACCACGCAGGGCGAAGGCGCTGACCATCATCCCCGCAACAAAGAAAGGCACACCAAAACCGCTGTACCAGAGGGCGCGTTGCATCACGCGCGTTAAAAAATAGTCCATCATCAAAAGCTGCACACCCAGCAACACAGTGACTGCCAAGGCTTGCGCAGGGCAGCCCCATGCAAACAGCAAAATGATCACGACCACTTGCGGTAAAGCCATGAACCAACAGGCCACGCCCGCTGCGGATTGAACGCCCAGTTGCACGGGCAGTGAACGCACGCCCATTTCGCGATCGCCTTGAACCGCTTTGAAGTCATTCAAGGTCATGATGCCGTGGGTCCCAATGCTGTACAAAAGAGCCAGCAGCAGGGAGCGTTTGTCTGGCATGTGACCGCCCGCCATGACAGCAGCGCCAGTGGTCCATGCAATGCCTTCGTAGCTGATGCCACAAGCTGCATTGCCCCACCAACCGTTTTCTTTCAAGCGAAATGGCGGTGCGCTGTAAGCCCAAGCCAATAGCAATCCGACCACTGCGGCGCCAAAGCCCCATGGGCCTAACAAGCTGGCAACCGCCAACGAAACCAAGGTCCAAACAATGGCGATGTAAAGCCCCCAGCGGCCCGGCATGCGGCCGGAGGGAATAGGGCGTTGGGGTTCGTTGATGGCATCGACGTGGCGGTCAAACCAATCGTTCACTGCTTGACTGGTGGCGCACACAAAAGGGCCGGCCAATGCAACGCCAATGATGGCCAACAGCCATTTGCCATCCATGGTCACACCTGAAGCCACGATACCGCAAGCAAACGCCCACATGGGTGGAAACCAAGTGATCGGTTTGAACAACTCAGTAATTGCGGAAAGCTGGGGGAGTGCCATAGAAAGTGTTTTTAACTTTGACACAACGAGGTGTCAAGTTAAATTTACACTTACTATGGTTTACACCGACGACGCTGTCGGAAAAGCGCCTCAATGCAAAGGATGGGTTTAGGCTTCGGGCTCGTTGTCGGGCACGTTGATGCCAAAGCGTCGCAGCTTCACATACAAGCTCTGACGTGAAAGACCGAGCATTTCGGCGGCTGAGGAACGGTTGTCGCCAGTGAGTTCAAGTGCTGCTTCGATGCACATTTGCTCAATCAGGTCGGTGGTTTCGCTCACAATGTCTTTGAGCGGCACGCGGCCGACCAACTCAGTCATTTGACCTTTTGATCTGAACACGTCGTTGCTGGATTTGGCTTCTACGCCCAAGCGCAAGCTGATGTCCCGAATGGTGAAGCCCAAACAGGGCTGCTCACCGCCAGAAACGGACACTGCCGAGATTTCAACTTCAGTGGCTGAGCCCAAGTCACCCCGCATGCGGGTTGCAAACAACCTGACCACATCGCGTTGCTTCAAATTGGACAGCAAGACCTTCATGTCGACGCCAGCCCGACCAAGCCATCGATCAAGGGGTTCGCCTTGAACCAGTGCTTCATTGCTAACTTGGGCCAATTGCAAGAAGGAGCGGTTGGCTGAAAGGACGGTGCCATTGAGATCGGTGACAACCAGGGCGTCGGGTGCGCTCTCCATGACCTCTGACAACAACTGACGAGTTTGGTTGTTGGCGGACACAGCGGGTCGGGTTTGGTTGGGAACCAGTCGAACGAGAAAGTGAGCAGACTTTTCTTGTCTGAAAAGTGAAATGTGGGCCAGTACCTTGATGTCACCTTGCGGCAAAGTCAAGGCCACAGGTGCAGTTTGTCCGCTGGCGCGAAGTTCGGCAAAGGCTTTGCCCAAAGCAACTGAGCTGGCTTTGTCCAAGCCCGAAGCAATAGACCAGCTTGATTTGTGCAGATCGCCACCGAGCAATTCAAAAGCAGCAGGGTTGCTGTCCTCTAACTTTTCAGTGTCTGCATTGAGAATGAGCAAAGCTTCAGAGGAGACCTGAAACAACAAACGGTAGCGTGTCTCGACGTTTTTGAGGTGCCAGTAATCACGCTCCATGGCCCGTTGGGCATTGACCACTTTTTGCTGAAGCGCCACTTGAGGGCGCAAATCGCGGCCAAAAGCCAATGCGCGAACTCGGCCATCTGTTTTGCCCGATGGCACAGTAATGACCGAATAGGACACAGGCAGGTCGGTGCCGTTGTCAGCAGATTGGTTCAAATGGCGCCACTTGGTGCCCTTGTCGGCGCCCATGTCTCTGAGCAAGGCGTTGACTTTGACCCGGCTTTCCTCGGTAACTGTTTGGCCCCAAGGCTTGCCAATCCAATGCGCGCGACCAATGTTGAACAACTCTTCGTTGGCAAATGCGGCGTCTTCAATGACGCCGTTCTCGTCCATCACGAGCACCACGTCGGCGGTGGTGGTGATTAAATTGGAAATGACATTGGCATCCAAGTGACCCAAAAGGCTGTGTGCATTTCCAAATCGCCTTTGAAAACTGGTGTTCATAGAGGTTGCTTTTGAAGGTTAAGTTGAATGGATCAGGCGTTGTCTTGAATGTGCTTTTGAACCAAAGCTGGCGCTAAGTTGGCTTCTTGTACGAAGAGGTCGGCACCCACTTCGCTGACTTTTTCTGGGTTGGCTGCGAAAAATGGACCACCCACGATTATGCATAATTTGTTGGGGCTGACCGTTTTCCGAATGGCTGAAATACAGTCTTGCAAGCGGGTAAATCCAAGCCCCGTTGCCAATGAGAATCCAACGGCATCGTAGTGCTTAGCTTTGACCAAAAGTGCTGGATTGTCGGCGGCGGCAAATGTACCGCCGTCGACCGCCCAACCATCGCGCTGGAAAAATTCGGCCACCATGGCCAGGCCCAATGTGTGCTGGTCGCCGGGTGAGGGCATGAGCAAAATGGTCAAGCCATTGGGAACGTATTGCTTGTGCAGCTCACTCATGGAGGGCAAGAGGTGCAAAATTTTGTGCAGCTGAGCCAAACCCAGGGTGACCTCGGTGAAGTCGCGTTCGTCATCTTCCCAAAGCTCTCCCAACTGCCTAGCAGCTGGGGCTAACAGGTTTAAAAATATGGATTCGATACTGACGCCTTTGCCGCGTGCTTCGTCAATCCAATCCAGGCCATCTGATTGTCGTCCTTCTAGCAAAAGACTGACAAAATTTGTGACGTCCGAGGCGCTGATGCTGTATGGGATGACCAAATTGGGCATGGCACATTCACTGGGTGTGCGATGGGCCATCATCAAGCGTGGAATGATTTCGTTTTGAATGGTGCGCGCCAAAACCGCCACGGTGGCCGTGGTGGATGCCGGCGTAATGGGTAACAGACCCGGCATGCCATCAAACCGGCTGTTGGCGGGCGCACCGAAACCGCGCCAATGCCCAGCCTCACTGTTCTCAGAGAATTGGGCGTCTTCAGCCCTGTTCCCTTTGCTCTGATTTGAATTGTCCATTCTTGTCTCCTGCTTGGTGAAAGAACTTGGCTCACCAGCGTGTTCATTTCGGTTGACACCTTTTTATGCGCTCCATTGACTTTGGTCAAAGCTTATTTTTATCCCACTATTGCAGTAGGGTATTAATTATCTGTAACTAAGTATTTACGTCAATCTAAGTTGACAAGTTGGAAAGGAGCGAATAAATTGGCGACATGGCTGAAAAATTATCAACATTTCAAAGTGAAAACGGCACTGGGGCGAAAGCTCGCCGGCCGCTTTACACCCCGGAAGAACGAATTCGCCGCGACAGTACCTACTGGACTTTTGTGCAAGGTTTGCTGGCGCCTATCCAGTTCCTCATTTTTTTGGGCAGCCTTTATTTTGTTTTGAGATATTTGTTCACCGGCGAGGGCTTGGAAACTGCCAACCAAAGTGTGGTGGTTAAAACCTTGGCGCTGTACACCATCATGGTGACCGGCTGCATCTGGGAAAAGGTGGTGTTTGGGCGTTATTTGTTTGCACCATCTTTCTATTGGGAAGACGTTTTCAGCATGTTGGTCTTGGCGCTTCACACCGCCTATTTGTACGCCATGTACACCCAAACATTGCAAGGCGTTGAGTTGATGTATTTGGCGCTGGCCGCCTATGCCACCTACGTTGTCAATGCAGGGCAATTCATTCTGAAATTGCGTGCGGCACGCCTAGATCAAGAAGCCAAATTGCGCGAACAAGCTGCGGTCAAAAATCAAGACTATCAGGGGGTGCCCGCATGAGTGTTGTGAGCTTTCCTGTGCCCGTCAAAACGGCAGTGGGTTGCAGTGATGCACCCGTGTTGC
>JAPLPO010000151.1:10653-11871 GCA_026400155.1 Burkholderiales bacterium
AACACGAGGTTTTTTGCGGCTTAACAGGCATCATTTGGTTGCACCGAAAAATACAAGATGCATTCTTTTTGGTGGTGGGTTCACGCACTTGCGCGCACCTGATTCAATCGGCTGCGGGTGTGATGATTTTTGCCGAGCCCCGCTTTGCTACGGCCATCATTGACGAGCGCGATTTGGCTGGCTTGTCCGATGCCAACACGGAGCTCGATCGGGTGGTCAATCAATTGTTGGCGCGGCGTCCTGAAATCAAGCTTCTGTTCTTGGTGGGCTCTTGCCCATCTGAAGTGATCAAGCTCGATTTGTCGCGTGCTGCGGCTCGCCTTTCTGCAGAGCACGCATCTTCTGTGCGCGTGCTCAATTATTCTGGCAGCGGTATCGAAACCACCTTCACACAAGGCGAAGATGCTTGTTTGGCATCGATGGTGCCAGTGCTCCCAACGGCTGATGCAAATACAGCCCAGGAACTGGTTGTGGTGGGTACCTTGGCTGATGTGGTGGAAGACCAGTTTGTGCGAATCTTCAACCAAATGGGCATTGAGCGTGTTCGCTTTTTCCCGCCAAGGCGTGCTGATGATCAAGTGGCCATCGGGCCCCATACGCGTTTGTTGTTAGCTCAACCCTTTTTGGCAGACACCGCCAAAGCTTTGCAAGCGCGAGGTGCCAGTTTGTTGCCAGCACCTTTCCCCTTGGGCATTGAAGGCACCACGGCATGGTTCCAATCTGCGGCCAACGCTTTTGGTGTGGCACAAGATCGCTTTGATGCCGCAGTGGCCGCACCTACAGCCAGAGCTACCGCCTCCTTGTCGCGTGCCAAGTTGCACTTGGAAGGCAAAAGCATTTTCTTCTTCCCCGACTCGCAACTTGAAATTCCTTTGGCGCGGTTTTTATCGCGTGAATTGGGTATGAAATTGTTAGAAGTGGGCACCCCTTATTTGCACCGTCAACACATGGCCATGGAATTGGCCATGTTGCCTGAAGGCACCTTCTTGTCTGAAGGCCAGCATGTCGAAAAACAACTTGACCGTTGCCGCGCTTTGCACCCCGACATGGTGGTGTGTGGCTTGGGATTGGCCAATCCATTGGAGTCTGAAGGTATGACCACCAAGTGGGCCATTGAGTTGGTGTTCACGCCCATTCAAGGTTTTGATCAAGCAGGCGATTTGGCCGAGCTCTTCACTCGACCTTTGGTGCGCCGCATGCGCCTAGCCGCTTAAAGGA
>JAPLPO010000030.1 GCA_026400155.1 Burkholderiales bacterium
CCCGCCCCCCAAATAAATCCATGCAAATGGCAGGCAGCAGTGACACGATGCTGCCATAACTGAGCCCGAACCAAAGCGCAAACAGGGCAAACATCCACCAATCTTGAGCGCCAGCCCATATCAAATAAGACATGCCCATGAGGCACTGCATGAGCATGAGTGTTTTAACCCGGCCCAATCGATCGGCTAGCCAGCCGATGGCAAATCGGCCCACCAAACTGCCAATGCCAATCAACCCCACCAAACCCACAGCTTGCGCATCGGCCACACCAGTATCTCTGGCGGCTGCCGAGATGTGTGCAAAGGGGATGAACATCACCGGCGCGCCCAACAAGGTGCCGAGATAAAGCCAACGGAAAGAAGCTGTTTTCAAAGCCTCGGGCAAGCTCAAACCAGAGAGTTGGCCGCCTTGCTGACCTGGCAAGGAAGGCGCTCTTTCCAACAAAAATGAAGCCGTCATACCAAGCATTAGCACACCCAAAGCCATCATTTGCAGCGCACTTCGCCAATCTACAGAGCCAAGCAAGTAGCTGACAAGAACGGGCACTATGAGCGTGCCTGCGCCAACACCCGAACTGGCAATGCCAGAAGCCAAGCCACGTCGCTTGGTGAACCAAGGCTGAACCGAAGCGATGGAAGGAGTGTAAACAAAGGCAATACCAAGGCCCACCAACAGGCCATAGCTTAAATAGACAGTGCTTAAATTCTGGGCCAAGCTTGTTAGAAACAGGCCAAGGGCCATGAAGCCCATGCCGGCCATGCAAACAAGTCGTGGCCCCCACCGATCGGCCAACATGCCGCCAAGGGCACCCAACACAAAGTAAACCAAACCGCAAAGCCCAAAGATCCATGAGACATCCGCTCTTTGCGCAGAGAATTCCTTGGCAAAACTTTCAAAAAACGCTGCAAAAGAATAAGACACGCCAAAGATGACCGCCAGACAGACAAAGCATGCCCAGACAACCACCCAAGCTTTTCGGGATTCCATGCGCCATTAACCTCGGCAAAAGATAGCAACAGAGAGGGTCAGGGAGTTGGTTGGCATGAAAAGTCTTTCTGAGTTCAAACAGCTTAAGGACTAGTTTAGTATTTTTTCAAAAGTGTCTGAATTTTTCTCTGCGATGTGCCGCTAAGTCCATCAAGTCAATTTATGCTCTACTTTCAATCTTCATGTATCCGATTTAGAAAGCACATCGCATGAGTTCCCTCATTACCCCAAGGCTCCCTGGCATCCGATTTGTGCACTCCCCTGGCCCCACACATGTGCCCGATGAAGTGATGCATGCCATGCAAAGGCCCATGACGGATTTGGCCGATCCTCGTGTTGCCGCACTCATTGCAGCCTGCGAAACAGGCATGAAGGACTTGCTGAATTCCCCGGCCTCTGACGTGTTCTTTTATGCCAGCAATGGTCATGGTGTTTGGGAAGCTGCATCCGCCAATTTGGGATCCGATCAGCACAGCTTGTTGATTGCTGGATCTGGCCATTTCTCTGACCAGTGGGCCATTCAGACCACGGCGTTAGGACTATCCGTCATCAGAACACCGCACACCGAGGGTCAGCCAATTGATGTTGCGGCCATTGAAGCGGCACTGCGCGCAGACACCCAACATCACATTGCGGCCGTCATGGTGGTTCACACCGATACGGCCAGTGGCATCACCAGCGATCTTCAAGCCATTCGCAAAGCCATCAATAGCACAGGTCATCCAGCCCTTTATGTGGTGGATGTGGTGGCGTCCCTTGGAGCCGCGCCCTTTGACATGGATGATCTGGGTGCAGATGTGTGTCTGGGCAGCTCTCAAAAAGGTTTGATGATGCCGCCTGGCCTTGGCTTTGTGGCGGCCAATGCCAAAGCATTTGCTTGGTCTCAGGCGCACGCCAAGCCCCGCTACTACTGGAGCTGGTTAGAGCGAAAAACCGACAACCAATCCGCCAAGTTTTGTGGCACCCCCCCTTTGGCGCATCTGGCAGGTTTGGAGGTTTCTTTGGGACTGCTCAAAGCAGAGGGCTTGCCTGCGGTTTATGCAAGGCACCAGCGCTTAGGCGGCGCCGTGAGAGCGGCAGTCAATTGCTGGGCAACGGCTGGCAGCATCCAGCTTCACTGCCAAGACCCCAATGGGTTTTCCTCGTCAGTCACGGCCATTGAGGTTGCCGCTGGCATTGACCCTGAGGCCTTGCGCGTGGTGGCCCGTGAAAAATTTCAGGTGGCCATGGCTGGTGGCTTAGGGCCCTTGGCAGGCCGTGTCTTTCGCATTGGCCACCTGGGCGACATGAATGAACCCATGATTTTGGGCGCCCTGGCCGGCATTGAAGCGGCCATGACGGTCCAAAAAATTCCGTACGGACCCAACGGCATGGCAGCCGCCATTGCTTATCTGGCAGAACACACCCCCTGAACAAACGCCTTCACTCATTCATCGTGAGGGGGAATTTCCAATGCCTGATACAAAGGCAAGATGTCTGCGCGAATGCGCTGGAAGTAATAGGCATAAACAAGGGCTGCAATCAGGCCAATGCTACCAAAAAGCGCCAAAGCGAATGGACTGCCAATGTGGTCAGCCAACCAGCCAGAGCAAAGTGATCCCACGGGCGACATGCCAAGAAAAGACATGACATACAAGGCAGCCACGCGCCCCCGCAATTCATCGGGCACGATGCTTTGAAGCACGGTGTTGGTAGAGGCCGCAGTGAGCATCATGCAAAGGGCCGATACAAACAACATGGGAAGCGCCAACCACAAACTCTCAGCGAAAGAGAAGGCGACCAACATCAGCCCCGCTACGCCAGCATTCCATCCAATGACTTTGAACAACCCTCGGATATTGGTTCTCGAAGCCAAGTAGAGCATGCCGCAAACTGCGCCAAGCCCAGCTGAGCTGTAAAGCAGCCCCAAGGTTCTAGAGTCACCATGAAATCGCTCACTGGCAAACCAAGGCATGAGTGAGGCGTATGACTGCAAACAAAAACTGCTCACGGCCAACAAGAGTAATGCACATCGGCTTGGGAAAAATCCGTAGGCGTATTCAACGCCAGCCATCAGTTGCCTGAACAAGCCCGTAGCGGCTTGTCGATTGACATGGGGTGCAATTTGACTGGCCCGCAAAGCGGAAATGACAGCCACGCGCATCACGCAATTGGTGGCAAAACTCCAGACTTCACCAAAGGCAGCGGTGATCAAACCACCCAACATCGGGCCAATGAATCTAGCGCCATTCATGACAGTTGAATTGAGCGCAATGGCATTGGTCAGCTCTTGCCGGTTGGGCAAGAGTTTGGAAATGAGGGCTTGCCTGGCAGGTGCGTCAAAGGCGTTGCCCAAACCCAGCACGGCATTCCCCACAACGATGTGCCAAGCCTCGATGCGCCCGCTCACCACCAGGGCCAGCATGACCAGCGACTGCAACATGGCCAAGGTGTTGGTGGCAAACAAAACACGCCGCACATCCAATCGGTCTAGCAAGACCCCTGCAAATGGCGTGATCAACAACATGGGGATCTGCAAACTAAAGGCAGACAAACCCAACATCAAGGTTGAGCCAGACAGGCTGTACACCAACCAACTGGTGGCAATCAACTGCACCCAGTTGCCAATTTGAGAGGTGCCCTGCCCCATGATGAACAACCGAAAATTCCGGTGCTGAAGCGCACGCAGACTGTTCGGTAGTTTCATGGCTAAATTCCTGATCAAACGGCTGGCAAAACTTAAACCTCATTCTAGTGTCTGTCGCAATGGCAAAATGGCTTTGGCAATCTCCAAATTCTCACAAGACAAGGGTCTCAACATGGTTCAACGATTTGATGTGGGTGCTAGACTTTCTGAAATGGCCATTCACAACGGGGTGGTGTACTTGGCGGGTCAGATTCCCGAGGATCCGAAGTTAGGCATTGAAGGTCAAACGCGTGAGGTTTTGGAGGCCATTGACAGATTGCTGGCACGCGCTGGCACTGACAAAAGCAAACTGTTGATGGTTCAAATCTTCTTGGTCGACTTGGCCGATTTTGAGGGCATGAACCGGGTTTGGGATGCCTGGGTGGTACCAGGCCATACACCGCCCAGAGCCACCGTTCAAGCCAATTTGGCTTCACCAAAATGGCGCATCGAGGTGGTTGCCACCGCGGCCGTGTAGTTGATAGTGATGGCCTGCAGATTTATTTCAAGTGGGCATTCATTTGAGCTTCATTGGGCAGAAAAAGCACAATCAAAGCACCCAAGGCCGCCACCACGGACAAGGCCACCATCAACTGCGAAAAGCCAGCAGCCTTCACCAAAGGGCCAAGCATGAACACAGCCATGGAACTGATGCCAAACGAGATGGCAATCCGCGTACCACTCACCCGCGATCGCATGGCATCGTCAATATAACGAACCACCATGGTGTCGCTGAATGGAATGGAGGCAAAGACCATCACCATGTAGAAGATGGCGGCTGCGTACCAAACCCAACCGGTCGATTGCGAGGCCGCGGCAAAGGCCAGAATTTGCAGAAACAAGATTGAAAAAAACAAAGGCTTCACAGGCCACATATCCAGCAAACGCCCCACCACCAATTGAGCCAATGAGGCCACCGCATAAATCGCGGCAAGCAATATGCCCAAGCGCGAGGGGTCGTTGACCAAGCCATCAAGGCGTTCCGCCAACAGCTGTGCATTGCCATTGGTTGTGATGTTAAACAACAAGCTGGTGGTGGTGGCTGTGGCCACCATGACCACAAAAGTGCGCCAAGCCAAGTGCTTGGGCAATTGAACTGAACTGGCTTTCTTTTTGGCTGGTGCACCCGATTCATGCGGGGCCGTCATGGCAAACGCAACACCACAGACAATGGAGACCAATCCGGGTACTACAAAAGCCACGCGCCAACCCTGCCAAGCCACCAGGAAGCCAGTTGAAAGCGCCGCCAGTGCAATGCCTAAATTGCCTGCCAACCCGTTGACGCCAATGGTCAGGCCTGGACGCACTGATTTTTGAACCAACATGGGAATGCCCACGGGGTGGTAGATGGCTGAAAAAATACCCAAAACCGTGAGGGCTAGGCCCATTTGCAAGGGCGTTTGAGTGAACGCAACCGCAATGGCAGACAATCCCATGCCAAAAAAGAACACCAGCATCATCTGCCTGCGGCCCCACAAATCACCCAAACGGCCAGCGGGGATGGAGCCCAAACCAAACATCAAGAAGGCGCCCACGGTGTAGGGCATCATGTCTTCCCACCTGCCGACACCAAAATCCAAGGCGATGGCACTGACCGCTGTGGCAAAAATCAATAAAAACAAATGATCAAGCGCGTGGCCCAAATTCAAAAGAAGTGATGGTATGGCTGGCATGCAAACTGGTCGGAACTTTTTAAAAGCCCAAAAGGATATTTTTGAATGCCCCTATTAAACATCGGATTTGGAAGAATTTGTTGCGAGGGCAGTTCACAGAATCAAGGGAATATCCTGTGCCCAAAATGTCAAAAGTCAAATAGGCTTGGAGGTCAATTTCGATCATTAGGAGCTTTACATGGCATCTTTCAAGTTACGCCCATCCTTCTCTTTGGCACAAGCTTTTCCAAACAAAGCCATTCGCTTGGTTTGTCCCTTCCCCCCAGGTGGTGCTGTTGACATTGCGTCTCGCGCCATTGCGCAAGAATTGGCCAAAAACTTGGGTCAACCCGTCACCGTTGACAACAAGCCAGGCGCAGGAGGCAACATTGGCGGCGCCGATGTGGCCCGTGCTGCGCCCGATGGCTACACCATCTTCATGACCACCAGCGGTATCCAAGCCATCAACCCAGCGCTGTATGCCAAGATGCCCTTTGACCCCAACAAAGATTTAGCACCTGTGGCGGCTCTGGTCTCTCTGAACAATGTGTTGGTGTTGCACCCATCGGTCAAAGCCAACTCTGTTGCCGAGGTGATTGCTCTGGCCAAAGCTCAGCCGATCAATTACGCCTCTAGCGGCAGCGGCACCAGCATTCACATGTCGGGCGAAATGTTCAGATCGCTCACCAACATCAACATGACCCACATCCCCTACAAAGGCAGTGCCCCTGCACTCAACGACCTTTTGGGTGGCCAAGTCATGATGATGTTTGACAACATCCCTTCAGCCATTCCTCACATCAAGTCTGGCAAGCTCAAAGCGCTGGCCACCACGGGCGCAAAGCGCGACCCTCTGTTGCCCGACTTGCCCACCCTCGCTGAGGCAGGTGTGGCGGGCTATGAATCTGGCGTCTGGTTTGGCCTGGCAGTGCCAGCCAACACACCCCGTGATGTGGTGATGCGACTCAATGCAGAGGCCATCAAAGGCACCAAGTCACCCGAGTTTGTCAAACGCATGACAGAGTTGGGCTACATCATCATGGGCACTAGCCCCGAGACCATGGCCGAGATGAACAGAGCAGAAGTGCAACGCTGGGGTCCCATTGTCAAAGCCTCAGGCGCCAAAGCTGATTGATGGCTGATTGATGTTAGTTGCAACTCAGGCGATTCACCTCGCATGAGTTGCAACGCGATCAGATGCGCAAAGCAGATTCTCCACTTCGCATCATCGTGATGGGTGTTTCTGGGTCTGGCAAATCTACGCTGGCAGAGGGACTCTCAAAGGCTCTGAGCTTGCCCATGAAAGATGGCGACGCATTGCATCTGCCCGAAAGTGTCACCAAAATGAGCGTCGGCATTGCCCTTGAAGATGCCGATCGCTGGCCTTGGCTGGACCGGATTGCCAGCTACCTTGCTCACAAAGAACAAAGCACGGAGGGCGTTGCAAACGAACACTGCCCGCAGGGCAATGTAGGCGCCATTGTGTCTTGCTCAGCACTCAAGCGAATTTACCGAGACCGAATCAGACAGCAAGCAGGCCCTGTTGTGTTTCTTTTTTTAGATGGCAGCCCAGAGCTGATCAGGCAGCGCATGCAAGAACGCAAGGGCCATTACATGCAAGCCGGGTTGTTAGACAGCCAATTGCAAACCTTGGAAAAACCTGGCGCTGATGAACACGATGTCATCACACTCACCATCGATCAATCGGTCTCGACGCTTTTAGCAAATTCTATGGTCAAGTTAGATACTTACCTCGACAATGTGCGAAGCCATCCTGAACCGTAATTAAAACCACTTCACTTCACAAACTTTAGGAATTCCATGTTCATTCGATGTGCATTTTTTCAAGGCAAAGTCAAACCCGGCATGGAACAAGCCTTCAACAACTACATTCGCAAAGAGCTTGTCCCTTTGTGGACACGCTTTCCTGGTGCGCAAGAAGTGCGTGTTTTAAGGCAAGTCGAAAGTGATGTGGCCGACCCCCACTTCGGCATGGTACTTTCAGTGCGCTACCCCACGCGCGAATCGATTGAGATTGCGTTGGCCTCAGAGGTACGCCTTCAAAGTCGCGAAGTATCTAAGGACCTGATTGCCATGTTTGATGGCTCTGTGTTCCACACCGTGTTCAGCGCCGATGAATATGCGCTGCCCACCGATTAATTTTTTCAACCACGTTAAAACCACAGGAGACTCCACCATGAAAATTTCTCGCATTCTCGTTGCTTGCCTGATCGCTAGCATGGGCTCGGCAGCATTTGCTGCCAAGTTCAATCTCAGAATGGGCCACGCAGTCAATGCCACAGACGGCCAACACGCAGCCGCCATGAAACTGGCTGAACTGGTCAAACAACGCACCAATGGTGATGTTGAAATAACCATTTTCCCCGCCAACCAATTGGGCAATGATGCGGCCATGATCAACGGGGTGCGGGGCGGCACCATCGACATCGTTTCAAGCGGCGCCTCAAACTTCAACGGCATTGTGCCTAATACGGCTGCCATGGAGTTGCCTTTTGTTTTTCGCAGCGCTCAGCACGCTTACACCGTTTTGGATGGCTCTATTGGCACAGGCGTTTTGAATGAGCTGTCACCTCACGGCATGAAAGGTTTGGCCTATTGGGAAAACGGCTGGCGCGCATTCACCAACAACAAGCGCCCAGTGAACAAGCCAGAAGACTTGAGAGGTTTGAAAATTCGCTCTACCCCCAACCCCTATCACATTCAAGCATTCAGATTATTGGGCATGAACCCCTCACCGATGCCAATTGCAGAGTTGTACACCGCTTTGGAAACAGGGACCTTTGATGCGCAAGAACACCCCATCAATGTCACTTGGTCTTCCAAGTTTTACGAAGTTCAAAAGCACTTGACTGTGAGCAACCACGTTTATTCACCCTTGGTTGTGGCCATGAACAAAGGCAAGTTTGATTCACTGCCCGCCAACTATCAAACGATTGTGGTGGAAGCAGCCCGCGAAGCTGCCAAGTTCCAGCGCGCCTTGAATGCATCCAATGCAGGCAAAGTGGTTGCAGACCTGAAAAAATCGGGTATGCAAGTCATTGAGAACGTTGACATGGCACCCTTCCAAAAAATTGTTTCGGCAGAAATTGCCAAAACTTTTGGTGAAAAGAACGGCCCTGCTTTGTTGCAAGCCATCGAAAACACCAAGTAACTTGTGCATCCAAAGCCCTCTTTCCGGGAGGAGGGCTTTTTAATGTGTGTCTCTATGAAAAAAATCAACGATCTTTTCTTTCGACTGGCCGAGTTGACCTTGGTTATCATGTTGTCCGCCATGGTCATCATGGTTTTTGGCAACGTGGTTTTGCGATACGGCTTTAACGATGGCATCATCAGTTCGGAAGAGTTGTCGCGCTTCTTATTCATTTGGATCACATTTTTGGGCGCCATCGTGACCATGCGGGACAACGCTCACTTAGGGCTCGACTCTGTGGTTCGCAAGCTCAACTTGACTGGCAAAAAAATTGCCTTCGGTATTTCAAATTTGTTGATGCTGATGTGCTGTGTGCTCATGTTTTATGGCACTTTCAAACAACACGGCATCAATGCCACCACGCGATCTGGCGTCACTGAGTTGCCCATGAGTTGGGTCTATGGCGTGGGCTACATCACCAGCATTGCCATGGGGCTCATGATCTTGGGTAAATTGGTGCGTTTGGCCAAAGGCGAATTCAATGAAGCCGACCTCATTCAGGTAACAGACTCTGAAGAAGACGCCAAGCCACACATGCAAGAGGCGTCCAAATGACCGTCCTTGTGTTCATTGGCTCATTGTTGGCTGCCATGGCTTTGGGCATGCCCTTGGCTTTTTCACTCATCGTCTCGGGTGTGGCACTCATGCTGCACCTTGATAACTTCGACACGCAAATCGTGTCTCAAAATTTAATCAATGGCGCCGACAATTTCCCATTGATGGCAGTGCCATTCTTCATGCTGGCTGGTGAACTCATGAACGCAGGCGGCATGAGTCGCCGTATCGTCAACTCGGCGCTTGTTTGGGTCGGTCACTTTCGAGGTGGCCTGGGTTATGTGGCCGTTTTTGCAGCACTGATCATGGCCAGCCTGTCTGGCTCCGCTGTGGCTGATACCGCTGCATTGGCCGCCGTGCTCATGCCCATGATGCGAGATGCCGGCTATCGCATGGACAGGTCTGCGGGTCTGATTGCTGCGGGGGGCATCATTGCGCCCGTTATCCCGCCTTCCATTGGCTTTATTTTGTTTGGTGTTATTGGCGGCGTCTCTATTTCCAAACTGTTCTTGGCAGGCATTTTCCCCGGCATTCTGATGGGGCTTGCTTTGCTCATCACTTGGTGGATTGTGGCGCGCAATGACAATGTGAAAGTTTCACCCCGCGTCCCCATGAAAGAAAAATTAAGGGTTACAGCCGATGCATTTTGGTGCTATTTGTTGGCCATCACCATCATTGGCGGCATGAAGATGGGCATCTTTACGCCCACAGAAGCCGCTGTGGTGGCCGTGGTCTACGCCTTGTTGGTTGGCTTGTTCATCTACAGAGAAATTAAATTCAAAGACCTGTACCGCATCATTTTGGCGGCTGCCAAAATCTCTTCCGTGGTCATGTTCTTGGTGGCTGCCGCCTTGGTCTCAGCTTGGCTCATTACCATTGCCAATATTCCAGCCCAAGTGGTTGAGATGATGCGCCCCTTCATCGACAACCCCATGCTTTTGATGGTCATGTTGATGCTTTTGGTGCTAGTGGTGGGCACCGCACTAGACTTTGCGCCCACGGTTCTCATCTTGACACCCGTGCTCATGCCCTTGGTTCGGGAAGCAGGTATCAACCCCGTTTACTTTGGCGTCTTGTTCATCATCAACAATGCCATTGGTTTGCTCACCCCCCCTGTCGGTACTGTGCTCAACGTGGTGTGTGGTGTGGGCCGCATTCCCATGCACGACGTGATTCGAGGCGTCATGCCCTTCTTGTTCTCCCAAGTGGTGGTGATGGGCTTGCTCATTGCATTCCCCATCTTGGTTTTAGGCCCCCTTAAATGGCTTACCAGTTAAATTCAATCCATCATGACCGTACTTCAATCATTTCAATTACAGGGCAAGCTGGCCTTGATCACAGGCTCATCAGCAGGAATCGGTTTTGCACTGGCGCGTGCATTGGGCCAAGCAGGCGCTCATGTGATTCTCAATGGACGCCGTGCTGACAAAGTTGCAACGGCGGCTGCCACACTTCAAGCTGAAGGCTTGAAGGTAAGTCAATCTGTTTTTGATGTGACCCAAGCGCAAGATGTGGCTACGGCTATTCACCAGATTGAATCTGATTTGGGTCCCCTTGAAATTTTGATCAACAATGCAGGTATGCAAATTCGCGGCCCTTTGCATGAGTACAAAGACGAGGATTGGCATACCCTCATGCGCACCAATCTTGACAGTGTCTACTTTGTTGGCAAAACGGTTGCACAGAAAATGATACCTCGCGGCCACGGCAAGATCATCAACATCTGCTCCGTGCAAAGCGAACTCGGACGCCCCGGCATTTCCCCCTACACGGCCAGCAAAGGCGCTGTCAAAATGCTTACCAAGGGCATGGCCATCGATTGGGGACAGTTTGGCATCAACGTCAATGGCATTGGCCCAGGCTATTTCAAAACCGAACTGAACCAAAAATTGGTCGACGATCCCCAGTTTTCCTCTTGGCTGGTGGGCCGCACCCCTAGCCGCCGCTGGGGCGATGTGGAGGATTTAGGGGGCGCTGCTGTCTTTTTGGCCAGCGATGCCTCCAAATTTGTCAATGGCCATATCCTCTATGTCGATGGCGGCGTCACCGCTACACTCTAAGAATTGCAACTCAAGGTTTATTTCATGCGCGCGCTCATTTGCCACTCTGCCAAAGATCTGAGAATCGAAACCACCGAACTACCCCCCATGGGCCCCGATCAGGTTCGGGTGAATGTTGCCTTTGGTGGCATTTGCGGTTCGGATTTGCATTACTACCAACACGGTGGCTTTGGCGCTGTGCGAATCAAGCAACCCATGGCATTGGGACATGAAATTTCTGGCGTGATCAGTGCTTTGGGCGCCAACGTCAAACACCTTGAAGTGGGCCAACGCATTGCCATCTCGCCATCCCGCCCTTGTGGCACCTGCCGATACTGCCAACTGGGACAACACAATCATTGCCTGAACATGCGATTCTTCGGCAGCGCCATGCCCTTCCCTCATATTCAAGGTGCATTTGCTGAGCAACTCATCATTGAGGCCTATCAAGCCCATGCCATTGGCAAGCACTTAAGCCTTTCAGAAGCTGCATTGGCCGAGCCTCTGTCTGTTGGCTTGCATGCCATTCAACGCGCTGGCGGTGTGCTGGGTAAGCAGGTATTTGTGACTGGTTGCGGCCCCATTGGTTCGCTCCTCATTGGCGCTTTGCGCCGCGCTGGTGCTGCCCGCATTGTGGCCGCCGACATTGCAGACCTGCCCTTGAAGTGCGCCAAAGAGATGGGCGCCGACGAAACCATCAACCTTAAAACACAGCCCGAGTTGCTCGACAAATACAAAGTCGACAAAGGCCAGTTTGAAGCGGTGTTTGAAGCCTCCGGCAGCGAGCCTGCATTGCGCGCGGGTCTGGATGTCATCATGCCGCGCGGCGTGTTGGTCACCGTGGGTATGGGAGGCGACATGAGTTTGCCCATGACCCAATTGGTTGCCAAGGAAGTTGACATGCGCGGTACCTTCCGCTTTCACGCAGAATTTGCCACAGCAGTTCAGTTTTTGAATGAAGGTTTGATCAATGGCAAGCCCGTGATCACCGGCATTCTACCCATGGACAAAGCGGTGGAGGCCTTTGAGTTGGCTTGCGACAAATCGCAATCACTGAAAGTTCAAATCGAATTTGAAGCAGCTTGATGAAAAGCCAAATTGACCATTTGGTGGTGGCAGCACACAGCTTGCAACAAGGTGTTGAATGGTGCGAAGCCACACTGGGGATCACACCTGCTGCAGGTGGTGAGCATGAAAAATACGGCACCCACAATCGGCTTTTCAAAATTGCCACGCCAGCATTTCCAGTGGCCTATTTTGAAATCATCGCCATCAACCCGGATGCCGTGATTGAGAAAAAACCACCGCCTGTGCGTTGGTTTGATTTAGACAACAAACAACTCCAGGCTGAGTTGGCCAAGTCACCTCGCCTGATTCACTTTGTGGCCAATACAGGCAGCATTCAAGACGCGCGACATGCCTGGAAAGACGCATTGACCGCGGCCCCATCATTCATGCCAGCCGCAAAACCCCCAAGGGCTTGCTGCAATGGCAAATTACGGTGCGGCCAGACGGCGACAGGCTGTTCAATGGCACTCTGCCAACCCTCATTCAATGGGGTAAGCCAGAAGCGGCAGACCCGATGCAATTGCATCCTCGCAATCACTTGCCGCGCTCCGGTGTGTCCTTGAAATCTTTGTCGGTTTCACATCCAAGTGCAAGCAAGATCAAAGCGGCTTACGACGCCATCATGCTGGGCAACATCGATGTGATGGAGGGCCCCGCCAACATCGTCGCCACCCTGCAAACACCCAAAGGTCTGGTAACTCTCGAAAGTTTAGGCATTTGACCATGAGCGCTTTGCCTCAAACCGCCATGGCCCATGGCGCTGCTGACCACTCCATCATCGATGTCTTGATTGTGGGAGCTGGCTTGTCTGGCATTGGTGCTGCCAAACATTTGCAAATGCACAGTCCGCAAAGCAGCTGGTGCATTTTGGAATCAAGGGATGCCATTGGCGGCACATGGGACTTGTTTCGATATCCGGGCATTCGCTCAGATTCGGACATGTACACCTTGGGCTACTCGTTCAAACCTTGGGTCGATCACAAAGCCATTGCAGATGGCAGCACCATTCGGCAATACATCCAAAAGACGGCCGACGAAAATGGCATCACACCGCACATTCGCCACGGCCACTCGGTCACCCACGCCTCATGGTCAAGCCATGAAGCATGCTGGACCCTGACAGTCAATCAAAAAAACAATGACCAGCCCCTTGTCTTGAAAGCCCGATTTCTTTATCTGTGTTGCGGTTATTACAGCTACAAGAATGGCTACCAGCCCAATTTCCCAGGTCAAGCCAACTTCAAGGGTGAATGGGTTCACCCTCAGTTTTGGCCGGAGAAACTCAACTACGAACAGAAAAAAGTGGTGGTCATTGGAAGCGGTGCTACGGCAGTAACGCTGGTGCCAGAAATGGCCAAAAAAGCCGCGCATGTCACCATGCTGCAACGCTCTCCAACCTATGTCATTTCACGCCCCGCTGAAGATGGCCTCTCACTCACTCTGCAAAAGTTCTTGCCCATCAAGTTGGCTTATCAACTCACTCGCGCCAAAAATGTGATGCTGGGCATGCTCTCGTTTCAACTGGCCCGCAGCCAACCCGAATTTGTCAAACGTTACTTGGTCAAAATCGCTGCCAAGCAATTGCGCTCTGAAGAACAAGCGCAGCATTTCTCGCCAGACTACAAGCCATGGGATCAAAGGCTGTGCCTCATTCCCGACGGCGACTTGTTCAAGCAAATCAGACGCGGTCATGCCAGCGTGATCACAGACACCATTCAAACGGTCACCGAAAATGGCCTTCAACTGAGCAGCGGTCAGTTTCTGGAAGCCGACATCATTGTGTCGGCCACAGGCCTGTCATTGAACATGCTGGGGGATATTCAAGTGACGGTCGATGGGCAAGCGTTCAAACCCTCGCAAGCCATGGCCTACCGCGGCATGTGCTTGTCTGGCTTGCCCAATGCCATCATGACCTTTGGCTATACCAACGCATCTTGGACCTTGAAGGCCGATCTCACGGCCGTCTATGCCTGCCGGCTATTAAATTACATGAGTCAACATGGCTATCAAAAAGTGGTGCCTGTGCGCGATGCTTCCGTCTCAGAACAAGACTATTTGTCATTCACGTCTGGCTACGTTCAACGTGCCAGCAGCATCTTGCCCAAGCAAGGCTCGCGCGCACCTTGGCAGGTGAATCAAAACTACATCAAAGATATTTTTCTGATCAAATATGCCCGTCTGAATGATGGTGTCATGCAGTTCAGTTAATTGGCACATTCACCTCGAGGTTTCACCATGTTGGTTCTCTGGATCTTGTTTTTACTCGCCACAAGTGTGATTGGCTTGATTGGATTTGCTGCTTTTTCAAACAAAAAGGCGAAAGATCTCTTGCCCCCTGCCGGTAGTTTCGTTCAACTGGGCGATACGCGTTTGCACTACGTAGATCAAGGCCAAGGCCCCGCCATTGTCATGATTCATGGCTTGGCTGGCAATTTGCAAAATTTCACTTATGGCTTGGCGACACCCTTGGCCCAAACCCACCGCGTGATCTGTGTAGACCGCCCTGCTTGCGGCTACTCCAAACGCGCATCCCATGCCGATGCCAGCCTTGAAGCGCAAGCCGACACCATTGTGAGTTTGCTAGACCATTTGCAAATTGAGTCTGCCGTTTTTGTGGGCCACTCATTGGGTGGCGCTATTTCATTGGCCGCGGCGCAGCGACATCCTGACAGGATCAAGGCACTGGCACTCATTGCACCCCTCACGCGCCTGCCCGACGAACCCTCACCTGTGTTCAAGTCCCTCAAAATCGAATCGTCCACCATGAGAAACATTCTCGGTTGGACCTTGGCCATTCCTGGCACGATTTTCAGGATGTCAGTGAGTTTGAAAGTTATTTTTGGACCTGAAAAATTTCCTTCAGACTTTGCAATTCGAGGTGGGGGCATCTTGTCACTCAAACCTCAAACCTTCATCAGTGCATCGAGAGATTTGCAAAATGCAGAGTGGAGCATGCCGCAAATTCAAGCGGCCTATGCCAGCATGACAACACCCGTTCACGTGCTGTTTGCCAAGGAAGATCGCATCCTAGATTGCAAGCTCAATGGTGAAGACTTAAGGTCTCGCATTCCTGGCACACAGGTCACGGTGGTCAGCGGAGGTCATATGCTGCCGGTCACTCAAATCGAAACTTGCGTTCAATTCATTCAAGGCGTGGCTGGATAAGACACCGGTTTGGCGCCTTGGTGCCACACTTTGTATTTGTGCATCACCACCGCGTAGGCTTCTGAGTTTTCAAATTGGGTTAGCCAGTTTTGCAGAGGCCCCCATGATTGCGCATCAAACCACGCACGGTCTGTTCTGGCAAACTGCCGCACAAAGGGTGCGATGGCCGCATCAACCCAGCACCATTGGGCGCCCATCAATCCCGCTGTCCTGCTCAACCTGTCATTGAGAAGTTCAAGAAATTCTGAACCCCCTTGCCGGTGAGCCAAGCCATCTGGTAAATCGTATCGGTTGGGGTATTTGTATCGGTCTAAATGCTGCTTGAATTCACCGTCACATTGTTGCACCAAGGTCATGGCATCTTCGTGTTTCGAGGAGCCTGCTGTTGACCACGAAGCTGGGTCATTTTGCTGCAAAGCCCAATGAACAATGTCCAGGCTCTGCTCAAGCACTTGATCTTTGAGCACCAACACAGGCACTCGAGCGCGCATGGCATAGGGGCAGCGACGGAATGAATACAAAACAGGTGCATCAGCAGGTAACAAAGCGGCCACCCTTTCTTGTCTTTGAGGCGTACCAATGTGATTGATTTGGCGCGCCTTGGCAATTTCCCATTGTTTTTGTCTCTCGCGAGCACCTTGCTTTTGCACTTCGCTGGTATGGCCATGACACCTTGGACAACTTACACCCAGCTCAAACATGGGCGTATCTTTGGCGCCAGGGGGCAAGGGTTCTCGACAGCAACGGCACAACTCGTGCTGGCCTGGATGCAGACCATGCCCCACACTGACACGTTCGTCAAAAACAAAACACTCACCCTCCCACAAGCTTTTCTCTGGTGGTACAAGCTCTAAGTATTTGAGAATACCGCCCTGCAAATGGTAGACGTCTTCAAAGCCATGCTCCAACATCAAAGAGGTGGATTTCTCACACCGAATACCGCCCGTACAAAACATAGCCACGCGCGGCTTGCGACCATTTTGAGCTTCGAGTGATTTGGCTTTTTCAACCCAACTTGGCAACTGTGAAAAGCTTTGAATCTGTGGATCGATGGCACCCTTGAATGTCCCAATTTCAACTTCGTAATCGTTGCGTGTATCAATCAGCACCACATCGGGCGATGAGATCAAGTCGTTCCAGTCTTCCGGCTTGACATACTGCCCCACCCGCTTGATTGGGCTAATACCCTCAATCCCCAGGGTGACAATTTCTTTTTTCAGCCGTACTTTCATGCGGTGAAACGGCGCTTTGGATGTCCAAGATTCTTTGTGTTCAAGATTGGCCAGCTGGGGGGCTTGGCGCAAATAGGCCAGCACGGCATGCACGTCAACTGGCATGCCTGCAATGGTGCTGTTGATGCCCTCACGCGCCAACAAAATCAAACCCTTGACGTTGTGAGCTTCGCAAAAGGCCAACAAGGGTGCACGCCGGTCTGCAAAGTCTGGTAAGTCAACAAACTTGTAAAAAGCAGCCGTGAGGTACTTGGTTTCGGTCTCAATCAAAGTCATGCGCGTGGGTTTTAAAGTTTTTTCAACAACTCAGCCGTTTCAAAAATCGGCAGGCCCATGATGCAGGTATAGGAACCCTGAATGCCTGAGATATGGCGAGCCGCCAAACCTTGAATGCCATATGCGCCGGCTTTCCCAAACGGCTCACCGGTCGCCACATATGCTTTCATTTCCGAAAGCTTCATGGGCGCAAAACTCACTTTAGAAACAGACACACTCAAAAGTCTGAGGCGGCCTGATGCCACAGCCACAGCCGTTAAAACGCGGTGGGTTTGACCAGACAAGGTTTTCAAAATACGCAAGGCATCCTTCTCATTTTCAGGTTTGCCCAAAATGTTTCGGCCTAAGGCCACTGTAGTGTCTGCGCACAACACAGGCGCAAGCGGCAGGTGCCTTTTTTGCATGCGCAGCACGGCCGCCTCCAGTTTCAATTGCGTCACCCTCTTCACGTAGGTCAGGGGCGCTTCACCGGGCATGACGCGCTCCAACAATTCGGCATCCTCATCTGGCGCTGCTAGCAGCAGCTCGTAGCTGACACCCATCTGTTCGAGCAATTGTCTGCGTCTAGGGCTTTGCGATGCCAAGTAAACAAAGTCTTTCATGAGGGCTTTATTCTCGGTGGTAAGGGTGGTTAGCATTGATGGACCACGCGCGGTACAACTGCTCTATAAGCAACACGCGCGCCATTGCATGGGGCAATGTGAGGTCCGACAAACGAATGCGTTCATGGGCAGCTTCGCGAAAGGCAGGCTCTAGTCCATCTGGACCACCAATGATCAGCGCCACATCGTCACCGCCCAATTGCCAATCTTTCAAACGCTGGGCCAATGCGGTGGTGCGCAATGGGCTGCCGCGTTCATCCAGCACCACTACGCGTGTGCCACGCGGAATGACAGCCTCGATGCGTTGACGCTCAGCAGCCACCAAAGTGTCGTATGTTTTAGAGCCACGGGGCTCGGTCTTGACCGCCTTGAGCTCTACTTTGAGTTCTGGGGGAAAACGCTTGGCGTAATCATCCCAAGCCGTTTGTGCCCAATCGGGGACCCGCTGTCCCACTGCCACAATCAGCAGCTTCATGGAACTCAGGCCTTGGGCTTGGCCTTGGCACTAGATTTGGCAGCTGGTTTTGCTGCTGGTTTAGCGACGGGCTTAGAGGCTGACTTAGCGGCTGGTTTAGCCGCTGGTTTGGCCCCCGATTTTGCAGAATATGGAGGGGCCTTGCTGGCTGATTTGCTGGCGGCTTTGAAGGCAGGCTTGCCTGCGGATTTTGCGGGTGCTTTGCGTGTCGGTTTCAAAGCTTCAGAACCCATTGGACCCACCGGCACTGCGTCGCGGCGTGTTGGCGTGCGGCCAGCGCTGACATTGGCTTTCTTTTTGGCCACTGGTTTGCGCACTGGCTCGGCAGGCTTGGGGGCACCCAGCTTGAGGCGAACTGGTTTATCGCCCCAAATTTCTTCGAGGTTGTAGTAGGAGCGAATGGTGGGTTGCATGATGTGCGCCACGGCACTGCCGCAATCGACAATGATCCACTCACCATTGTCTTCGCCTTCAATGCGAGGCTTGGGATAACCCGCCTCACGCACCTTGTCGCGCACGCTGGCTGCCAAGGCTTTGGTTTGGCGGTTGGAGGTGCCGGAAGCAATAATGACACGCTCAAAAAGCGCTGACATCTCTTCCGTGTCGAACACCACAATTTCTTGTGCTTTCACATCCTCTAGCGCATCCACAATGACGCGTTGAAGTTTTTGGGTGTCTTTTTTGGCAGAGGTTTCGGTCATCGGTCAGGCAGGTAAAGGTGATGGCGTTGAATATACAGCGCAACGGGCTTAGGGACCAAATGGTCAATGGCTTGCCCTTGGGCCACCCATTCTCGAACTTGCGTTGCACTGTGAGGCAAATGGGGCAACTTCAGGACTTGGGTGGGAATATCGTGGTTTGGAACGTCTAGCACTGACATGCCAGGCAAATCGCGTTCAGCGACGCAAATTATAGCTCTCTGAGCAATTTCTTCGATTTCGCGCCATGTTGCCAAGGCTTTGCCCTGATCTTCGCCAATCAATAGGAAGAATTGCGCCTCGGGTGCTTGCTTGCTCAGCGCTCTGAGAGTGTCAATGGTGTAGCTTGGGCCCTGTCGCAGCAATTCAATCTCATCAATGCGGACTTTGCTCAGGTGACCAAAAGCCAGTCGTGCCATTTCGGCCCTGTGAACCCCGCTGCTCAATTTTCTGGGTTTGTGCCATGCATCCCCGGTTGGGATCACACGCAAGGCATCCAATTTAAATTGTGCAATAGCCGCCTCCGCCATGGCCACATGGGCATTGTGAGGCGGATCAAACGCCCCACCCAAGATGCCAATGCGTTGTGGCATCAAACCCAATCCCTGGGCTTTAAAAAGCGAGTGGTCAACTGCGCTTCGGCAGAATCAGGCGCATCCACTCGGTTGTAGGACCAACTCACCAGCGAGGGCATCGACAACAAAATCGATTCGGTACGACCACCTGATTGCAAACCAAAATGGGTGCCTCTGTCCCAGACCAAATTGAACTCCACATAGCGGCCTCGACGGTACAACTGAAAGTCTCTTTCACGCTCACCGTAGGGGGTGTCTTTGCGGCGCATGACCAATGGCAGATAGGCTTTGAGCAAACCATTGCTCACGTCTTGCATCATGGCAAAGCCTTTTTCAAAACCGAGTTCTGAAAAGTCATCGTAAAAAATGCCACCCACACCGCGCGCTTCATTGCGGTGTTTTAAAAAGAAATAGTCATCGCACCATTTTTTAAACTTGGGATGCAAGTCAGCCCCGTAGGGCTCAACCGCTTCTTTGCAGACTTGGTGAAAATGCACAGCATCTTCTTCAAAACCATAGTAGGGCGTCAAGTCCATGCCACCGCCAAACCAAGCCACCGGGGCTTGTCCCTCAGGCTTGGCCACAATCATTCGCACATTCATGTGTACCGTGGGTACGTAAGGGTTGCGCGGGTGAAAGACCAGCGACAAACCCATGGCCTCAAACGGAGCACCCGACAATTCGGGGCGATGTTGAGTGGCTGAGGGAGGCAGCTTGGGGCCTGTGACATGCGAAAAACCACACCCCGCCCTTTCGAACACTGGGCCACCCTCCAAAATTTGAGTGATGCCATCGCCCTGCAACATCTCACCTTCAGGCTTGCGCCAAGCGTCCACCACAAACGCAGTGCCGTCCAATTCGTGCAGGGCCTGGGTGATTCGGGATTGCAGTTGAATTAAATACTCTCGAACAGTGTGTGCTTGACTAACTTGCATGCTGGGTCTTTCTGTCTGTAGCCTTTTTAGCTGTCATTCAATCGGTGAATGAGCCGCCTTGGTGCTGGGCTCTTTGGCGGGCAATGGCCTGATAGGCGCTGCTTTATCAATGTGAAAACCCTCAACGCCTTCGTACATTTTTCGCATGTAAGCGTAATCGCTTTCAACATCACCTGTGAGCTGAATAAAACCTTCAAATTTGAGCTCTTTCTTTTTGTAATCTAGCCTTACCACCCCCAAGGGCAATTTGGACTTGAGCGCAAGTTGGTAAAAACCACTCTTCCAACCGTCGGTGCGTTTTCGCGTACCTTCAGGAGACAAGCCCAACCACATGAATTTGTTGGCGCGTTGATGCTCTGCAAAAACTTCAAGCATCTCGCCCACCGCACCCCGCGCGGATGAACGATCAATGGGCACCCCACCGATCCAGCTGACCCATCGGCCAAAAAGTGGGATTTTGAACAAAGAGTCTTTGCCCCAGAAGTGCAAAGGCAGTCCCATGGTCCACTTGCACAACATGGCCGTCAAGAAGTCCCAATTGCTGGTGTGGGGGTAAACAATGGCCACACCTTGCAACGTAGGAAGACCCTGAAAATCAACGCGCCACCCAATGAGTTTGAGCGCCCAAGAGGCCCAAGTCTGTCCTTTGAACTGAACCGGAAAGGGACCTGGAATTAACACAGGCTCGGATGGTTTTTGATCTAAAACTGGGTTCACGATTTGATCGCCCTAAAACCAATATCTCTTCGATACTGTTGCCCATCAAAATGAATGCCTTTGGCAACTTCATAAGCCTTTTGCTGTGCTTGCTTCACAGAATCCGCCAACACCGTGACGCAAAGCACGCGCCCACCCGATGTCAATGTTTGCCCGTCCTTGGCTTCGGTGCCTGCATGAAAGACCATGGCATCCAGTTCATCTTTGGGCAAACCAGAAACAACATCACCTTTGCGCGGACTCAAAGGATAGCCAGCGGCAGCCATCACCACACCCAGTGCTGTACGGCGGTCCCACTCCAGCTCAATGGTGTCCAACTTTTCACTGGTTGCAGCCAGCATCACTTCCAACAAATCGCTCTTCAAGCGCATCATGATGGGTTGTGTTTCGGGGTCTCCCATTCGGCAGTTGAACTCCAATGTTTTGGGCAGGCCTTTGTCGTCAATCATCAAGCCAGCGTAAAGAAAGCCGGTGTAGGGAATGCCATCTTTTTCCATGCCCTTGATGGTGGGCATGATCACTTCTCGCATCGCTCGGGCGTGCACTTGGGCGCTGACCACTGGTGCTGGCGAGTAGGCACCCATGCCGCCGGTGTTGGGGCCTTCGTCTTTGTCTAGCAATCGTTTGTGGTCTTGACTGGTGGCCAAGGCCACCACATTTTTGCCATCGCACATCACAATGAAGCTGGCCTCTTCGCCTTGCAAAAATTCTTCAATGACCACGCGGGGCAAGGCAGCACCGTCTGCACCTGCGTTGTGAACCACGCCCAAGGTGTTGTCTAACAACATAAAGTCGATGGCCGCATGCGCCTCCTCAGCGCTCATGGCCACCACCACCCCCTTGCCGGCAGCCAAGCCGTCAGCCTTGACCACAATGGGCGCTCCCATTTTGTCAATGTAAGCATGCGCCAAAGCAGGGTCTGTGAAGGTTTCGTAGATGGCCGTAGGAATGCCATGCCGCTTCATAAATGCTTTTGAAAATGCTTTGGAACTTTCCAATTGCGCAGCGGCTTGGGTGGGTCCAAAGATTCGCATGCCATGCGCTCTGAACACATCGACCACCCCAGCGGCCAAGGGCGCTTCGGGCCCCACCACTGTGAGATCTATTTTTTCTTGTTGAGCCCACTCTAGCAGTGCATTCACATCCGTGATGGACACATCTATCAAGTTGGGATCACGTGCTGTGCCGCCATTGCCTGGGGCGACAAACACTTTCTGAATGCGTTCAGATTGCGACAACTTCCAGGCCAACGCATGTTCGCGTCCACCCCCACCTACAACCAATACTTTCATCGATCAAACCTTATTCAGAAATGCTTGCGTTGTGGAAAACGTTTTGCACATCGTCTAAATCTTCCAAAACATCTATGAGTTTTTGCATTCTGGCGGCATCGTCAGCCACCAAGTCAATGCTGTTTTCTGCACGCATGGTCACTTCAGCCATGTCCGCTGTCAAGCCGGCCGCTTCGAGAGCATTTTTAACAGCTTCAAAGTCTGCTGGGGCGGTTAGCAC
Organism: Burkholderiales bacterium; assembly: GCA_026400155.1. GTDB lineage: Bacteria > Pseudomonadota > Gammaproteobacteria > Burkholderiales > Burkholderiaceae_C > Limnohabitans_A. The sequence continues at coordinate 22,366 of JAPLPO010000030.1, forward strand.
CTCAATAGCGCCATCGTCATCAGTGACCACATCTTCAGCACCCGCGTCTAGCGCCACCTCCATCACTTTGTCTTCCGAAGTGCCAGGCGCAAAGATCAATTGACCGCAATGCTTGAACTGAAAAGCCACAGAGCCTTCGGTGCCCATGTTGCCTCCATGTTTGCTGAAGGCGTGGCGCACTTCGGCCACTGTGCGCACACGGTTGTCGGTCATGGTGTCGACAATGATGGCAGCACCGCCAATGCCATAGCCTTCGTATCGAATTTCTTCGTAGGTCACGCCTTCCAAGTTACCCGTGGCCTTGTCGATGTTGCGTTTCACGGTGTCAGCCGGCATGTTGGCGGCTTTGGCTTTTTCAATGGCCAAGCGCAAACGGGGATTGGCCGACGGATCGCCACCGCCAGTTCTGGCTGCGACCATGATTTCTCGGACCACCCGGGTCCAAATGCGCTGGCGTTTTTCGTCTTGCCTGCCCTTTCGGTGCTGAATATTTGCCCATTTACTGTGGCCAGCCATCTGAAAATCCTTGTTGTTGATTTAATCTACTGGGTGAGATTTTACTTTTCTAGTTGGGGGGACCCTTTTTCATGCCAAATCAACTCTTGATTGCCCGCAATCAAACCACAGATTGCCACATTTTGATGGGGATGGCCAACCGCCATGGCCTGATCACAGGTGCCACAGGCACTGGGAAAACGGTCAGTTTGCAAACTTTGGCCGAGAATTTCTCCAACCAAGGAGTTCCGGTCTTCATGGCCGACGTCAAAGGTGATTTGGTCGGTATCAGCCAAACTGGCCACCTGAGCGAGAAAATCAAGGGTATTTTGAAAGAGCGCAGGCTGGATGAACCCAGTGCCCAAAGCTGCCCTACCACCCTGTGGGACGTGTTTGGCAAACAAGGGCACCCTGTCAGAGCCACTATTTCAGACATGGGGCCATTGCTATTGGGCCGCATGCTGAACCTCAATGAAACCCAAGCCGGTGTCTTGAATTTGGTCTTCAAAATTGCGGATGATCAAGGTTTGCTGCTGTTAGACCTCAAAGACCTGCGCGCCATGCTTCAGCATGTGGGCGAAAACGCAAGGCAATTCACCACAGAATATGGCAATGTGAGCGCCGCCAGTGTGGGCGCCATTCAGCGCGGTTTGCTTGAAATTGAGAGCCAAGGGGCAGACAAGTTTTTTGGCGAGCCCATGCTCAACATCCAAGACTTTTTACAAACGGATGCCAAGGGCAAAGGCGTCATCAACTTGCTGTGTGCCAGCGAACTCATGAACGCACCTCGGCTGTATGGCACTTTCTTGCTTTGGCTCTTGTCTGAACTTTTTGAGCAGTTGCCAGAAATTGGCGATCCCGAGAAACCCAAACTTGTCTTTTTCTTTGATGAAGCGCACTTGCTGTTCAATGAGGCGCCCAAGATCCTGATTGAACGAATGGAGTTGTTGGTCCGCCTCATTCGTTCCAAAGGCGTGGGGGTTTATTTCGTCACGCAA
>JAPLPO010000130.1 GCA_026400155.1 Burkholderiales bacterium
CTGCACGAAATGCAGCGCCGCAATGCCAAGAAAGGCTTGGCAGCTTTGTGCATTGGTGGCGGCATGGGCGTGTCATTGGCCCTCGAACGTTAATTTTCAGAAACTAAAACTCATTTTTAAGGAGACAAACCATGAGTCAAAAAGTAGCCTACGTCACAGGTGGTATGGGCGGCATTGGAACCGCCATTTGCCAGCGTCTTCACAAAGAGGGTTTCAAGGTGATTGCGGGTTGCGGCCCAACGCGCGATTTCACCAAGTGGCTCGACGAGCAAAAAGCTTTGGGTTACACCTTCTACGCCTCGGTGGGCAATGTGGGTGATTGGAACTCAACCGTTGATGCGTTCACCAAAGCCAAAGCGGAGCATGGCACCATCGACGTGTTGGTTAACAATGCAGGCATTACCAAAGACCGCATGTTCTTGAAAATGTCGCGTGAAGATTGGGACGCTGTGATTGAAACCAACCTCAACTCCATGTTCAATGTTACCAAGCAAGTGGTGGCCGACATGGTTGAAAAAGGCTGGGGACGCATTGTCAATATTTCCTCTGTGAACGGGGCAAAAGGCCAAGCCGGTCAAACCAACTACTCCGCTGCCAAAGCAGGCATGCACGGTTTCTCAATGGCCTTGGCACAAGAGTTGGCCACCAAAGGCGTGACCGTGAATACCGTTAGCCCTGGCTACATTGGTACCGACATGGTCAAAGCCATTCGCCCTGATGTGCTGGAAAAAATTGTGGCCACCGTGCCTGTCAAGCGCTTGGGCGAGCCCAGCGAAATTGCTTCCATCATTGCTTGGCTGGCGTCTGAAGAAGGTGGCTATGCCACTGGTGCAGACTTCTCCGTCAATGGCGGTTTGCACATGGGTTAATTGCCTTCAAAGGCAATGCGTCCTTGCTCACCCCATTTGTTGGGCGTGAGTGGTTTGCTCGACGGCTGATTTTTTCGATGATCGAAATCCCTGACGTGATGCATGCTTTTCAACCACAGCCTTTTTCCCTGCTTTGACCTCAGGGTCACGCCGTCTCTCGTGAATGCGGTGTTTGGCTGTTTTGGTTGCCGTTGCAAGGTCTACCAGGGGCATCACTATTTCTGGCGTTTGAGTTGCATCTCTTGACTCGAGCTTCGGCATCATCCATGGCTCAAACAGCCAGACATCGGGCACGCTTCTCATGGCAGGCAGCCAGCGCCTGACGAACTTGCCTTGTGAATCGTGATCTTGAGCTTGCTTGATGGGGTTGTAAACCCGAGTGGTGTTGATGCCCGTGGTGCCAGATTGCATTTGCAATTGACTCCAGTGAATGCCAGGTTCATAGTCCAAAAATTGCGTGGCAAGCCATTCACCGACGGGCCGCCAATGGAGCCAAAGAGGGTAGGCCGCAACAGAAACCAACATGGCTCGCATGCGGAAATTCAGCCAACCTGTTTCACGCAGCATGATCACACAGGCATCCACCATCGGCCAACCTGTTTGTGCTGCTTTCAGTGCTTCAAAGTGCGCATGGTTGAACTCATTTTCGCGAAGCATGTCGTAGCCTCGGTGCATGTTGTCCCACTCAATGCGGGGTTCACTTTCGAGTTTTTGAATGAAGTGACAATGCCAATAGAGTCGGCTTACAAATGCCGTTAAGCCCGCTCTGTGTCGACTGGCTTGCGGTGGCAAGGAGACCAACTGCGCTCGAGTGTGTTGCACAACTTCCCGCATGCTGATGCAACCCCAAGCCAAGTAAGCGGAAAGCCTTGAGCACGCATCTGGCGCAGACAAAGGTGAAGAAATGCCTCCTCGATAGCCCAAACTGCGGGCGTTGATAAAACTATGCAGGGTGGCCATGGCCATGGGGCGTCCGCCACGTTGTCGCTTTGGAGGGTTGTGCTTCAAGTGGGGTGGTGCTTGCATGACCAAGGCTGCTTGAGGTGGTGCTTGCCAGAACCGCAAGTTCACTGCCGTAGTGATGGGAGCCGACATATGCCGCTCCCATGCGCTTTGCCACAGATTGCGATCTTTGAGGCCACGCACAACGCCAAATTGGGGGAACTCATGCCAAGTCACTGTTTGTGATTGGCACCATGAAGCGACTTTCAGATCGCGTGCATAGGTGAAGGCATTGCCTGTTTCTTCATGCGAGTAAAGATTTGAAAATGGTGCGTCTTGCCAGATTTGATGCAAGACAACGGACAGTTCGCCCGTGAAGATTTCGATGCAACCGCCCTGAGTCCTCAAGTGCCTGTCCAAAGCCTGCAATGACTCCCTGACAAACTCGAAGTGTTGAAGCGCTGAATCGGGCTGCAGCCATAAGTCAGGTTCAATGACATAGATGCATCGAACAGGCCCTCTTAGAGACGCTTGCGCCAGAGCGGCATGATCCTCCCAACGCAAGTCGCGTTTGAACCAAACCAGTTCGTAGCTCATATCAGGATCTTGCCAACGGAGGGGCAATTACTTTGACAATGCTCGCAAATCGATGCCTTCGTGCTTGGCCACCATTTCAAGTGCAGATTCAAAAAGTGCTCTTGCAGAACCAGAGACCGTGCTGAGGTAGGAGTGAAGGTGAGCGTCTTCTGTCGATTTGTTCAAGCAATCGCGGCTGTACTGTTCAAAGCTTGCAAGTTGCGTGATGATTTCTGCAACATGACGCGGACATTCACACAGGATATCGCTAGATATACCCGCAACACGCATGAGCTCAATATCGTCGTACTTCCTAGCTGGAATGATGGTGCCAGATGGCAAATGAGCGGCGCTTGATTCGGTATCAACAACTCTCAGTGAGTTGATGAGATCGGCTAAGTCTGAATCGCTGATGGGCTCCCGGCGAACAATCATCCCGCTGCGTTTCATCGACTCAATAACGGGTTCTTGTCCGTAGTTGTAAAGAACGATCACTTGCAAACTGTTATTTATTTTTGCCAAGCGATGGATGTCAACCTGAACCCCTGCATCCAAAGAGTTTGTGTGGATAAGCAAAATCTGTGTTTTTGTTTGAAATGTAGCTGCGAGCGCTTGAGTTAGATTGCTAAAGATATCGGTGATGCGAATTGCCTGATTGTTAAAACTCAAAGTGAATTTTTTAGACTCAATTCTGGCGGCAAGGGTCAATCCAATGACCGCCACAGAAGCAGACTGCCCTTGCAATCCTGTTCTGGCTTTTCTTTGATTTGTTTCTTGTTGTTGCTGCAACAAATTGTTAAGGTCTGTCGTGGCCAGATTGGCAATGTTGCTGATGCCATGTCCCTGCTCTGTGAGTCGTTTCAGCAAGGTGGCCTTTAAAACATCGTCGTCTGTGAACAGACGATGCTTGCTTTCTGTTTTTTGGGGCTGAAAAGTTTGATACCTCTGTTCCCAAACTCGAAGGGTAGGGGTGGGAACGCCGCTCAGGCTTGAAACTGCGCCAATTTTGTGCAGATTGCTTAATTTTTTATGATTCATATTTCTGTTTGAATTGATTTTGAATAGATTTTTTTGATTATTTCATATATTTGAGTAATTTTAAAACTATGCATGATAAATTCTAGCCTTATTGAATAGGAGTTCCAATGATCAGTAAACGTGCATCCTTGGGTTTGAAAGTCATCGCGCACATCGCAAGTACACCAAGCCACAGAACCACCACTGCAGACTCCCTTGCATCTGCCACAGGTGTTTCTTTGTCCTACATTGAAGGCATTCTGAAAGACGCAAGAGAATTGGGGCTGGTGCAAGCAACCCGTGGGCCCGGAGGTGGTTACAAATTGGTGGCACCCCTGGGCGACCTCTCAGTCTGGGACATTGTCAGCGGCTTTGGACTTTCTAATTCAAGCACCCCCAAACCCCAATCTTCACCAGAATGGCGCTCAACCAATCTGGTTTCGGAGCAGGCATTTCTGTTTGAAAAAGCATTTCTACAAGATTACCTTCTGAGCGATTTGCTAACTGTATTGCCTGAGTCGGGTTCTTCAAAGCCAACCAAGTCGATGGCCATGAACTTCAAACCGCTGCCTTCTGTACTGATACCTGTTGCACCTAATTCTGTTTTTAATTTGTCGAACTTTTTAAAGTTGCAAGCTGCTTAGAAGTCACTTTTCACAACACCAATGGGTTTGTTTGACATTGCACTTAAAATGAACCGAACATTTGCCATCTATTGATTTTTAACTTCTAACTGCGAATTTTTCGACATGCACAAACTAATTTCTTCATTTTTGTGCGCTTGTGTTGTGGCCATTTCAGCCATGACTCACGTGCAAGCTCAAACCACGTTCAGGGTAACAACCATCCCCGAGGAGGCGGCAACCGAGCAAATTCGCAAGTTCACCCCGCTTGCTACTTACCTGGAAAAGCAACTGGGCATGAAGGTTCAGTTCACCCCTGTGACCGACTACCCCGCAGCAGTGGAGTCGCTGGTCAACAAAAAGGTCGACTTGGTTTGGTTTGGTGGTTTTACCTTTGTGCAGGCCAGCATTCGCTCCGGTGGCAAAATTGTGCCTCTGGCGCAACGCGAGGAAGACACTAAATTTCAGTCGGTGTTCATTGCCAAGACCAAATCTGGTATCAAGGGTTTGGCAGACATGAAGGGCAAGCAGGTTTCTTTCGGTTCCCAAAGCAGCACTTCTGGCCACCTCATGCCAAGAAGCTTTTTGTTGCAAGCCAACATCGATCCTGAAAAAGATTTCAAGCGCGTTGCCTACAGCGGCGCGCACGATGCCACCATCGCGTCTGTGGTGAGTGGCAAAGTTGATGCGGCTGCCCTAGACATAACGGTTTGGCAAAAATTTGTGACTGAAAACAAGGTCAACACTCAGGATGTGAATGTGTTTTTCACCACACCAAGCTACTTCAATTACAACTGGTCTGTGCATGCTGACATGCCAATGCAGCAGCGCGAAAAAATCAAGGCAGCTTTGCTTTCACTGAACCCTGCAAACCCTGAGCATGCCGAAATACTGAAGCTCAATCGCGCCACCCGCTATGTTCCTACCACGCCTGAAAATTACAAAGGTTTAGAGTCGGCTGCACGCAGCGCCGGCTTACTCCAATAAACGGGTATTCCACCCTTGAACATTGAGCTCTTGGGCCTTCAGGCTCGCCACCCATCTGTAGCGGCCAATGCACCTGCGGCCCTGCAAGGGATTAACCTTCAACTCAGCGCAGGCGAGCAGGTGGCCATCATTGGCCCCTCTGGTGCCGGCAAGACAAGCTTGCTTCAAGTGCTGGCTTGTGCGCAGCAACCCACCAGCGGCGAATTGCGTTTAGGTGGGCAATCGCCCTGGCGTTTGTCAAGCCATGAGCTTCGTCTTTTGCGGGGCCGATTGTTTTTAGCCCCCCAAGTACCGCCCTTACCACCGCGTCAACGTGTTGTGACATCGGTCCTAGCAGGGCGATTGCCAGCCATGAGTTTGGTTGCTAGCTTGCGCTCGCTGTTTTACCCTACAGACATTCCAGCAGCCTACGAAGCGCTCAATCACTTTGACCTGAGTGACAAGTTATTCGACAGGGTAGACCGCCTTTCAGGCGGAGAGCGTCAACGCGTTGGATTGGCTCGTGCTTTGCTGTCGCCTGCCAGTTTGTGGTTGATTGACGAACCTTTGTCTGCCCTTGATCCAATGCGTGCTCGCATCGCCATGACGGCATTGGTGAAGCTTGCGCGTGAGCGTCAAATCACGATGGTTGCCACCTTGCATCAGGTCGACATGGCCCTGACGCACTTCGATCGCATCGTTGGCTTGCTTAAAGGCCAGATGGTTTTTGATTTGCCATCCGCGCAGGTGACCCGAGAACGACTTGCAAATTTGTATGAACAACAAGAGCAAGAGCAGGCGCAAGAGCTTGTGCTTAACGCCTCAAATGCTGAGCCTGAACAAAACCCGGTTGTGCCTGCGCCTGTTGTGATGCATTGTCGCTAAGACCAGCAGCTTGTTTGCACTGGCCTCTTAGATATGTCTGCTACCAACTTGCCCCAAGCCAATCTTCCGCTTGCAGGCAAGCTGCGCGATCCAGATTTTTCTTCAAGGATCTTTTGGCTGACTTTTGCCCTGTTGCTTCTCTGGCCACTGGGTGTTGCCACTGAGTTTCGCCCCTGGGTGTTGTGGGAGCCTGAAAATCGAAAAGTAAGTCGAGATTTTCTGGCCAGCTTTTGGCCATTGGTCTACGACGCTGAATTCATGCGCATGGTTGTTAGCGAAACTTGGCGCACTGTTGCCATGGCAACCGCCGGCGTCACTTTGGCTTTGATACTGGCAATACCCATGTGCTTGATGGCGACTCGCGTTTTGTCGCTCTCGGCATTGTCGGGTCAAATGGACCGCTGGCCTGCTTTGCTGCGCTGGTGCGTGCGCGCCACTTTGATCTTGCTGCGCAGCATTCCTGAACTGGTATGGGCCCTGGTATTTGTACGCGTTGTGGGCCTTGGCCCAACGGCGGGTGTTCTTGCCATTGCGCTCACGTATGGTGGCATGCTTGGCAAGGTTTATGCCGAAATCTTGGAAAGTGGTGAGAGCCATGCCACCCACACCCTGATGCGCAACGGCAGTGGTCGTCTGCAAGCGTTTGTTTATGCCTTGCTGCCAAGTCATGCTGCCGAATTGGCTTCCTATACGGTGTACCGTTGGGAATGCGCTATTCGGTCATCGGTTGTATTGGGGTTCGTGGGCGCAGGAGGACTGGGTCAGCAATTGGACAATTCAATGAAAATGTTCAATGGCGGCGAGGTTGCCACTTTGCTACTGATTTTCATTTTGCTAGTGGCATTGGCCGACAGTGTGAGTGCTTGGCTGAGAAGGGCTTTGTCGTGAAACCCAAGACCTCTGCTGCGCCTTTGTCAAAATCCTTTTACGGTGAGGCGGCCAACCCACCCTACAAACTGCCACCACCCTTGTTCGATGCCAGGTGCAGAGCTTGCTGGTTCAGCGTCGGTTTGCTGCTGTTGGTCCTTGCAAGCTTTGTGTCTTTGGATCTCGATTGGGCAGCCTTTGCTTCACTAGAGGCCGGTCGCAGCATGTACCGTTTTATGGCGGAGTTTTTTCCGCCCGATCTATCGCCTAAGTTTTTAAACAAGGTCGTGTTGGCAGCTTGGGAAACATTGGCCATGTCAGCGCTCGGTACCATCATGGCTGCAGCCTTGGGCTTGGCCTTGGCTGTGCCCGCTAGCCGCATGTCTCAACAAGACGCTGCTTGGCTGCGCAGCCCCACTCGCTGGCTGCTTAACGCCTTGCGAGCCATTCCTGAGCTGGTTTGGGCTGCGCTCTTGTTAATCTCAGCGGGCCTAGGGCCCATGGCAGGCACCTTGGCTCTGGCACTTCACACCAGTGGCGTTTTGGGTCGGTTGTTTGCAGAGGCCATGGAAAACATAACCACTGGCCCTGGAGATGCTTTGCGCACGCAAGGGGTGGGGCCGCTGCGTGTCTTTGCCTACGCTACCTTGCCGCAGGTCTTGCCGCAGTTAATGAGCTATACCTTGTACCGCTGGGAAAATAACATTCGAGCCGCGGCCGTATTGGGGGTTGTGGGTGCTGGCGGCTTGGGACAGATGTTGTCATTCAACATGGGCCTGTTTCTCATGAACAAGACCGCGACGATTTTGGGCGCGATGCTACTAATGGTGGCGTGTGTCGATGCGCTGAGCTTTGGTCTGAGGCGATGGCTAAACCGTTAAAGCAAATTATTCAAAGAGAGACTGATGCAATTCAAAGAGCCTCTGTTTTTTGACACTCACAAAGAAAACAAAGATGCCAATGTTCAAGAGCTAAGCCAAGGCTTGCTGTGTCCTCAGGCCACCTTTTCACCAAAGTACTTTTACGATGAGATGGGATCGGTCTTGTTTGACGCAATAACCTTGTTGCCTGAATATTACCCAACCCGAACCGAGTTGGAAATTTTCACGCAACAAGCACACGCCATTCATGCGCAATTTCCAAAACACGCCACATGGGTTGATCTCGGTTCTGGCAATTGCGAGAAAGCAGTTAATTTGTTTTCTCACTCTATGCCATCAACTTATATTGCGGTTGATATTTCAGTTGACTATCTTTCCAACCACTTAAAAGATTTACAGGCCAAATACTCTGAAGTCGATGTGGTCGGTGTGGGCATGGATTTATCAAATTCACTTCAGTTTCCAGAAAAACTTCAGCGACAACTGACGCAAGAGCCGCTGCTTGCCTTGTACCTTGGCTCCAGTTTGGGAAACTTCAATCCCACTGAGGCCTTGCATTTTTTGGAAAGAGTTGCCATCCTTTGCAAAAAAGGCCAGCCGGGTTCAGGGCTCATCATTGGCATCGACTTGGTCAAAGACACGAGCACGCTTGAGCGAGCCTATGCAGACGACTTAGGCGTCACTGCCGCCTTTAATTTGAACGTCCTCAGGCGTGCCAATCAATTGCTAGGCTCAGATTTTGATGTGCGCGATTGGCAGCACATTGCACGTTTTAATGTGCAAGAGTTACGCATCGAAATGCACTTGCAAGCCAAGCGAAATCTAACCGTTCAGTGGCATGGGCAGCAACGCCTTTTTAAACAAGGCGAAACCATCCACACTGAAAATTCTTACAAATGGTCGATTGACAATTTCACGGCTCAGTTGCGCAAGTCTGGTTTTACAAGCGTCCAGCATTGGACCGATCCAAAGTCGCACTACGCTTTATTTTGGGCCAGTTAGCTTGAAGCGAATTGATCGATATCGATCAAAGAGCGCAGGTTCTAAAGCCTGAATAAATATCGTCGCGTTCTGGCGTAAAGAAATTCCGATAATTGACATGTCGCAAGAATGGGTGAGTGGCATGAGAGGCGCCCCTCAACACTTTGTGAGTGCCAAACCAAGGCTCTGAATACTCGGTGTAGGGGTGTGCCACAAAGCCTTGGTAAGGGGCAAACGTGTCTTGAGTCCATTCCCAAACATCACCCCACTGAAAGCCTTTGATTGTTTTAGCCGCGCAATCCCACTCTGCTTCTGTCGGTAAACGGCACTGGGCCCAAGCACAGTAGGCTTGGGCGTCACACCACGACAGGTGTACTGCTGGTGCGTGCTTGTTCAAAGGCAGCCAACGACCAAAAATTTCTGCTTCAAAATCAGTGCTTGTTTTTCGAATGTATTTTGGAAGCTGATAGCCCGTGGCATTGATAAATTCTAAATATTGCAACCAATTGACAGGTTGCAATGCAATTTCAAAGGCTTGAATCGTGCAAATCTTTTCAGTCAATTCGTTGTCAAAGCAGAAAGTATTTTCTTTCATGCTTGAGTTGGCAGAAAAATCCCTTTTGGGGTGACTCACATCAAAATTCGAAACCTGAGAGCCTAGCTTCCAAATTTGTGAAGGCACGAGTGCTGTTGTTTCATTCACACGGCTCTGTTGTGGGCTGGTTTGTGGTGTTTGAAGATTGTGAGGATTCTCAGCCCCTTGCTGCCAAATTGCTTTGAAGCGCAAACCAAGTGATTGCGCCATGTAGGCGCTGGCCTCTAAATGCATGGCCTCATGCTGCAGCACCAGCCAATAGAAATAAAGCGCGGAGCTGTTGTCAGTTTCTTTTTCTAGCAGAGCAAGAGTTTGAGCCAAAGTTTCATTGGCGTATGCGATACATTGTTGGGGCGTTAAAAGCTTTAATTCCCAGCGTGTTGAGTGAGCAACCTTGGCACTGTCGAACCACACATCGGCTTCGTGGAGAATCGATGCGTTGCGTGCATGTGCAATATCGCAAGCTAGGCCCTGAGAGCGTTGCAAATTGCGGCCAATCCAATATTCTTGAAACCATGCCACATGGCCTAGTTCCCAGACTGGCGGATTTAA
>JAPLPO010000209.1 GCA_026400155.1 Burkholderiales bacterium
ACAAAGCCCCGCTCATGCGCTCGTTTTGCAAACGCAAGGTAATGACCACATCGCAGTCTTTGATGCCTTCTTCCAAGTTATGAAACACCTTCACCCCCATCTGCGACATGTCTGACGGCACCAAGGTTTGCGGGCCCACCACGCGCACTTCTGCGCAACCCAAAGTGGTCAGCGCATGAATGTCTGAGCGCGCTACGCGTGAGTGCAACACGTCGCCCACAATGGCCACTGTGAGGTTTGCAAAATCTTTTTTGTAGTGGCGAATGGTGTACATATCGAGCAACCCCTGAGTGGGGTGTGCATGCCGTCCGTCACCGGCATTGACTACGTGCACATGCGGTGCCACATGCTGCGCAATGAGGTAAGGCGCACCCGACTCGGAGTGGCGCACCACAAAAATGTCGGCCGCCATGGCCGACAAGTTGGCAATGGTGTCTAGCAGCGATTCGCCTTTAGACGCAGACGAGCGTGCAATGTCGAGGTTGATCACATCGGCCGACAAACGCGTGGCCGCAATTTCAAACGTGGTGCGCGTGCGTGTGCTGTTTTCGAAAAACAAGTTGAACACGCTTTTGCCTCGCAGCAAGGGCACCTTTTTGACTTCGCGGTCGCTCACGCTCACAAAATTGGCTGCAGTGTCTAGGATGTGCGTGAGGATGTCGCGCGACAAACCCTCGGTAGACAGCAAGTGAATGAGCTCGCCGTTTTTGTTGAGTTGGGGATTGCGTTTGTAGAGCATTTTTTATTCTTTCCCTGCATAGCTGTTTTCTTCTTGCACTTCAAAGCTGAATTCGCCGCTGTCTAAACGCACCAGCGCCAGCGATTGCGTGGGGGGCAAGGCCACACGTGCTGCTGCATAGTCTGCTTGTATGGGCAACTGGCGTCCGCCGCGGTCTACCAACACGGCCAAGCGTACGTTGGCAGGTCGGCCGTAATCAAACAACTCATTGATGACGGCACGAATGGTGCGGCCAGTGTAGAGCACATCATCCAAAATCAATACATCGGCGCCTTGTATTTCAAAGGGCAGATGCGTTTGACCACCGGCCGACAAGCCGCGCTGCGCAAAATCATCGCGGTGCATGGCCGATGAAATGCTGCCATGCTTGCCACTCAAAGCCAAATCTTTTTGCAAACGCTCGGCCAGCCAAGCACCACCCGAGGTAATACCCACCAAACGTGTTTCGGAGGAGCACATGGCTCGCACACCGCGCAAGAGTTCGCTGTACAGCGCCTCTGCATTCAAAGCCAATGCACTCACGGCAGACTCCTTAAAAATTGTTCCAAAATAATACAAGCCGACGCAGCATCGGCATCTTTCGCGCCATTGGAAATGGCTTCTGTGGTGCTGTAGCGCTCGTCTACTTCGTACACAGACAAACCAAATCGGCCGCGCAATTGACGGGCAAACTTTTGTGCACGCAAAGTGTTTTCGTGAGACGCGCCGTCGGGGTGAAAAGGCACGCCCACGACCAAGGCATCGGGCGTCCACTCCTTGATGCGTTTTTCAATGTGGGCAAAGCGTGCATCGCCTTCGGCCACCACTGTCGATTGCGGTGTGGCTTGGCGCAACATGCGGTTGCCAACGGCAACGCCCGTGCGCTTGAGTCCAAAATCGAAAGCCAAAAAACTCTGCTGCGACGCAGGCACAGTGAGCGCCTGGTCTAGGCTCATGCGTGGCCCGCCTGATTTAGCAGCATCCATGGCTGCAGGCCCAATAAGGCCAAGGCTTTTTCGTAACGCTTTTCAATGGGCGTGTCAAAAATAACCGTGGGGTCGGCCTCCACAGTGAGCCAACTGTTTTCCCCTATTTCAGACTCGAGTTGACCTTCACCCCAAGCGGCGTAGCCCAATGTCACAAGCACACGCTTGGGGCCAGAACCATGCCGCCTGGGACACTCAAGGTAGAGGCGTAAATGGAGTTGCTTTTTGAATCTGCTTCTGGCGAGAGTGCAGGTGCTGGTTTTACAGAATTTTCTAAATCTGCTTCCAGCATGGGGTCGTGAAGCACAAAACCACGTTCGGTTTGAACCGGGCCACCGTGCAATACATTCGATTGCAACAAGTCTTCTCGGTGAAGCGGCAACTCGACTTTGTCGAACAAATGCTTCAAACTGAGTTCGCCGGGTTTGTTGATGATCAAGCCCATGGCACCGCGCTCAGAGTGTTCACACAAATACACCACACTCTTGGCAAAAGTAGGGTCCTCCAAACCAGGCATGGCAATCAAAAAATGATGCGAAAGCAAAGTGGAGGCAAAATCGGCAGACATGTCTCAATTTTAACGGCCTCTAACCCATGCACAAACCCTTTTCTTCCGGCTTGGTCTGGTTTCGACGCGATTTGCGGGTGGCAGACAATGCCGCCCTGTTCCACGCCCTGAAAAATTGCCAAAAAGTGCACTGTGTCTTTGTATTTGACACCGACATTTTGAAAGAACTGCCCACCCAAGACCGCCGAGTGGCCTTTATTCGGGAGTCTTTGGTCGAATTGGACCACCTCATTCGTCAAGCAGCGCTGCAAGCTGGCGTTGAGGCCAAGCTGGCCAACCAAGCTGGCCTGATTGTTTTGCACGGCCGCCCCCTTCAACAAATACCCCTCTTGGCCAAACAATTGGAAGCTCAAGCCGTCTTTGCCAACCACGACGATGAGCCGTTCGCCCTTGCTCGCGATGCCCAAATTCGGGGTGCACTGGCCAACGCGGGTGTGGCCTTACATACCTACAAAGACCATGTGGTCTTTGAACGCCAAGAAGTCCTGACCTTGGCGGGCAACCCTTACACCGTGTTCACGCCCTACAAAAACGCGTGGCTCAAAAAAATTCAGCCCCAAGACTTGGCGCCTCACCCCGTGGCCGACCATGCAGCCGCTCTAGCCCCCAGGCCCAAGGCCTATCAGGCCGCCGTCCCAACCCTGCCCGACATCGATTTTGAAAACATCGACCTGATTGCCTTGCATTACAAACCTGGCGTATCTGGCGCCCAAGCTTTGTTAGAAGACTTTTTGCACCGCATCGACCGCTACGAAGAAACCCGCAATTTCCCGGCCATCAAAGGGCCCAGTTATTTGAGTGTGCACCTGCGTTTTGGCACCATCTCTATTCGCCAATTGGCCCTAGAAGCATGGCAACGCTACAAAACCAGCGAAGGCGCCAGCGTGTGGTTGTCCGAGCTCATTTGGCGCGATTTTTACGCCCAAATTTTGGCCAACTTTCCGCACGTGGCACAGCGCAGTTTCAAGGCTGAATACGATCAAATTAAGTGGGACCACGGCCCTCATGGCAAGGCCTTGTTTGCAGCTTGGTGCGAAGGCCGAACCGGCTATCCCTTGGTCGATGCCGCCATGGCCCAAATCAATCAAACCGGTTATATGCACAACCGCCTGCGCATGGTGGTGGCGTCATTCCTCACCAAAGACCTGGGGGTCGATTGGCGCTGGGGCGAAAAATACTTTGCCCAGCACCTCATTGACTTTGACTTGTCGGCCAACAACGGCGGTTGGCAGTGGGCCAGCTCGAGTGGCTGCGATGCCCAGCCTTATTTCAGAATTTTCAATCCTGTCACGCAGAGTGAAAGGTTCGACCCGAAAGGCAAATTCATCAAGCGCTATCTGCCGCAGTTGGCGGGTTTGGAGGGCGCTGACCTTCATGCGCCATGGGAAGCCAAACCAATGGCTTTGCAGGCGGCAGGCCTTACTTTGGGAAAAGACTATCCCTTGCCGGTGGTTAACCACGCAGAAGCTAGGGAAAAAACCTTGGCCCGCTATGCCGTGGTAAAAAAAATCGCCTAAGACGGCCAGCTAGGCCGTCGAAATTGAGCTTAGATAGCCACCATTTCAAAGTCTTCTTTGCGGGCACCGCACTCTGGGCAAGTCCAGTTCATGGGCACATCGGCCCAGGCGGTGCCGGGTGCAATGCCGTCTTCTGGGCAACCAGCGGCCTCGTCGTAAATCCAGCCGCAAATTAAGCACATCCAAGTTTTAGTATCAGTCACAGTGTGTCACCAGTGTCGAATAGAATGAAACGATTGTATCGGGCTTCACTGTAACTCATGACCACGACATTACCGCCGACAGATCTGCCAGAGGATGCCCTAGAAGGCGAAGAAGAAGCCAGCATTGCCTGCGTTTTGGTGTTCAATGCCAGCGATCCCAGTGGGGCCAGTGGCATCAGTGCCGATGTATTGGCCATTGCCTCCGTTGGTGCACACGCCCTGCCCGTTCTCACCGGCGCTTACGCCCGCGACTCCGCCCAAATTTTTGACTTTTTCCCCCTCGACGAAGAAGCCGTTGGGGATCAAGCACGGGCTGTTTTGGAAGACATTCCGCCGCAAGTCATCAAAGTGGGCTTTGTGGGCAGTGCTGAAAACATCAGCATCATTGCCGAGCTCACAGCCGACTACGATGGCGTGCCGGTGGTGGCCTACATGCCCAACTTGTCTTGGTGGGAAGACGAGCAAATTGACCAATACCTCGACGCCTTTCGCGAACTGCTGCTGCCCCAAACCAGCATCTTGGTGGGCCATCACAGCACACTGCGCCGCTGGTTGTTGCCCGATTGGTCAAGTGAGAAAAACCCTGGCCCGCGCGACATTGCCAAAGCCGCTTCTGAACTAGGCGTGCCCTACACCTTGGTCACGGGTATCACAGTCAACGACCAGCACATCGACAACGTATTGGCCACACCCGAAACCGTGGTGGGCCATGAAAAGTTTGAGCGCATTGAAGCCGTTTTCAGTGGTGCAGGCGAAACACTTTCTGCTGCCCTGGCCGCTTTAATTGCCACAGGCCTGGATTTATCAGCCGCGGCCAGCGAAGCTCTGCACTATTTAGACCGCTGCCTAGACGAGGGCTTTCGCCCTGGCATGGGCAAGGTCATCCCAGACCGATTATTTTGGGCCCTGCCCGATACTGAAGACGGGGACGACGAAGCCGCGGCCGAAGGCCCCGACATGAACGCCGATTTTTTTGAGATGCCAATCAATGACACAAAACACTGACCTTAACGACACCCTGTTTGAGCGCGCCCGCAAAGTGATTCCTGGCGGCGTCAATTCACCCGTGCGCGCTTTTCGCGCCGTAGGCGGCACACCGCGTTTTGTGAAGCGCGCTGAAGGCGCTTACTTTTGGGATGCCAACGGCAAAAAATACATCGACTACATCGGCTCTTGGGGCCCCATGATTTTGGGTCACGGTCATCCTGCCGTGCTCGAAGCTGTGCAAAAAGCGGCCTTAGACGGCTTCTCCTTTGGCGCTCCCACCGAGCGCGAAGTGGAGCTGGTGGAAGCCTTGCTCAAGTTGGTACCGTCCATGGAGATGGTGCGCTTGGTTAGCTCGGGCACCGAAGCCGGCATGAGCGCATTGCGCTTGGCCCGCGGTGCCACTGGCCGCAGCAAGATCATCAAGTTTGAAGGCTGCTACCACGGCCATGCCGATGCTTTGTTGGTCAAAGCCGGTTCTGGCTTGGCCACCTTTGGCAACCCCACAAGCGCGGGCGTGCCCCCCGAGGTGGTGCAACACACCTTGGTGCTCGAGTACAACAACATCGAACAACTGGAAGACGCTTTCAAAATTCATGGCAACGAATTGGCTTGCCTCATGATTGAACCCATTGCCGGCAACATGAACTTTGTGCGCGCCAGTGTGCCCTTCATGAAACGCTGCCGCGAACTGTGCAGCCAATACGGCGCCTTGTTGGTGTTTGACGAAGTGATGACCGGCTGCCGAGTGGCCTTGGGCAGCGCGCAAAGTGTTTATGCTAAAAGCATCCCAGGTTTTGAGCCCGACATGACGGTCATGGGCAAAGTGATTGGCGGCGGCATGCCTTTGGCAGCCTTCGGTGGCAAGCGCGTCGTCATGGAACAACTGGCGCCTTTGGGCCCTGTCTATCAAGCCGGTACATTGAGCGGCAACCCTGTGGCCACCGCTTGCGGCTTGGCCACATTGGCCGAAATTAGCAAGCCTGGTTTCTTTGATGCGCTGAGTGCACGCACCAGTTCATTGGTTGAAGGCCTGTCGGCAGCTGCCGCGGCAGAAGGCGTGCCTTTTGCAGGCGACTCTGAAGGGGGCATGTTTGGCTTCTTCTTGCTACCCACCTTGCCCAGCAACTATCCGCAAGTGATGAAAACCGATGGCAGCAAGTTCAACACTTTGTTCCACGGTTTGCTTGACCGCGGTGTGTACAT
>JAPLPO010000231.1 GCA_026400155.1 Burkholderiales bacterium
ACAATGATTTGCCTTCACGCTCAATGCCAAAGTTGGCGCGGAAGTTACCGCCGCCTTCCATGACGTGCTTGGAGGTGTCGTACAAATTAGGCGAACCTGGGTGCTTGAGTTCGGGCGTGCCGTAGCAGGGCCATGGCAAACCGAAGTAATCGTCGCCAAAGTCGTAGCCTGTTTCTTTGTCTTTGCCGCCCTTAGATTTGAGCGTTTTGACATCGAACAAATGCATGTTGCGCATGTGCGCTTTGAGGCGCTCTGGACTTTGGCCGGTGTAGCCAATGGTCCAAACGCTCTTGTTAATTTCGCGCAAGATGTCTTCAGGCACGGGCTCGTCCATGCCTTTGACTTTTTGCATCTTGTAGTTCTTGACCAGCTCTTTGCCAAAGCCCAGCTTCTCGGCCAACTGGTACATGATCATGTGATCAGAGCGGCTTTCCCATAAAGGCTCAATGACCTTTTCGCGCCATTGAATGGAGCGGTTGGACGCGGTGCATGAACCGCTGGTTTCAAATTGTGTGGCTGCAGGCAACAAGTACACCGCACGGTTGGGGTTCACATCTTCAGGCTTGCCAGGCATGGCTGCCATGGCTGCCGTGGCAGACGGATAAGGATCGACCACCACCAACAAGTCGAGCTTGTCCATGGCACGCTTCATTTCCAAACCGCGTGTTTGAGAGTTGGGGGCATGACCCCAGAAGAACACGCCGCGCAAATTGCTGTCTTGGTCAATCAGCTCATTTTTCTCGAGCACACCATCGATCCAACGTGACACGGTGATGCCGTTCTTGCCCATCATGGCTGGTGATGCGTAGCGGCCTTTGATCCACTCAAAATCGACATCCCAAGCCTTGGCAAAGTGCTTCCAAGAACCCTCTGCCAAACCATAGTAGCCAGGCAATGAATCGGGGTTAGGGCCTACATCGGTAGCGCCTTGCACGTTGTCGTGGCCGCGGAAAATGTTGGTACCGCCACCTGTCTTGCCCACGTTGCCCAAAGCCAATTGCAAAATGCAAGAGGCGCGAACAATGGCGTTGCCAATGGTGTGCTGTGTTTGGCCCATGCACCACACGATGGTGCTGGGGTTGTTGTCGTGCAGCATCTTGGCCACTTTGAAAACTTGCGCTTCGTTGACGCCGCAAGCCTCTTCCACCTTGTCGGGTGTCCATTTGGCCATGATGTCGGCTTTGACAGCCTCCATGCCAAACACACGGTCGTTGATGTATTTTTTGTCTTCCCATCCATTTTTGAAGATGTGGTACAGCAAACCAAACAAGAAGGGGATGTCGGTGCCGGAGCGGATGCGCACAAACTCATCGGCTCTTGCGGCTGTGCGGGTAAATCGAGGATCAACCACGATCATCTTGCAGCCGTTTTCTTTGGCATGCAGCATGTGCAACATGCTGACGGGGTGAGCCTCGGCAGCATTGGAGCCAATGTACATGGCGCACTTGCTGTTTTGCATGTCGTTGTACGAATTGGTCATGGCGCCGTAGCCCCATGTATTGGCCACACCGGCCACGGTGGTGGAGTGGCAAATACGCGCTTGGTGGTCGGTGTTGTTGGTGCCCCAGAAGCTCACAAACTTGCGCAAGAGATAGGCTTGCTCGTTGTTGTGCTTGGAGGAGCCAACGTAGTAAACGCTGTCAGGACCACTGGTTTTGCGCAGCTCAAGCATGCGATCTGTGATTTCTTTCAAGGCCAGGTCCCAGCTGATGCGCTGGTACTTGCCGTTGACCAACTTCATGGGGTAGCGCAGGCGGTATTCGCCGTGGCCGTGCTCGCGCAGTGCAGCACCCTTGGCGCAGTGCGCGCCCAAGTTGATGGGGGAATCGAATACGGGCTCTTGGCGAACCCACACGCCGTTTTCAACCACCGCGTCTACAGCGCAGCCGACTGAACAGTGGGTGCAAATGGTGCGCTTGACTTCCACTTTGCCGGCACCCATTGCACTCCCGTTTGTCATACCTGCTTGGGCTTTTTTCACCAAGGCAACCCACCGAGCAGTGGGTGCAAATGGTACGCTTGACTTCAACCTTGCCAGCACCCACCACACTGCCTGTGGTACTGGCAGCTTGGGCTTTTTTTACAAAGCTAAACTGCGAAGCAGACAGGCACACGCCCACGCCCAAACCAGAGCGACGCAAGAAAGTGCGGCGATCTAGGGTAGGCAGCGCCTGAGTGAGTCCGCGGCGCAAGCTGTGCACGAATGGGGACGATGAAGCACCTGCGGTGCCAGAATTCTTTTTGGTCAGCAACATGAAACTCTCCAGAAGAGGTGAGTGTTTGAAAAGGGATTAGACCAAGGTGGTCTTGTAATAGCGCTTGACGTGCTCTGAGAGCTCGTAGCCACCACCGCGCTCGGGCTTGGCCTTTTTAACAACTTGGGGGGCCAATTCTTGCACTTGGGGCAAGAAGCTGGTGACTGCAGCCACTGCACCAACGGTGCCAGCACCTGCAAACAAACTGCGACGAGAAACTTTTGGATTTTGGGAACTCATAGATGCTTCCTCGAATGATGCTTAGGAAATACTTTGCATACCCCTGAATCTTATCAGTTTGGAGAACATGAACAATGGGAAAACCCTTAGGAACATGTCTCTTGCATGACTTCGCCTGTTTGACTCATGTCAGCAAATCGAACCCTTGCGCTTCAATGCCTAAAAATGCCTGCGTGAAATTTGCCAAGCGCCCATAAAACTGTGCCTTGGGGTGCCTTGAAATCGCTTCTGCCAAGTCTGAGGCCCAAGCTTGAATGTGCTTGGCAAAAAATTCTCTTTGTTGGGTTAAGTTTGCAACACGCACATCATCCCCGGCAATCAGGTAACGCATGACCTCGCAAAGGCAGGCAAAGTGGTCTTCCGTTTCCGACATGCTCTCATCGCGCTGCAAACCCAAGGCATCCAAGTCCTCACGCAATCTGGCAACCGGCTTGTCGTTTAAAAATCCACTGATGTAGTGAGATGCAAACAAATAGACTTCGGGCTTTCCAACGCCACCAAACAAACTGTTGAATTCATCGGCAATTTGCAAATCAGAGCATGCTCTTGCGGCCGCCACCACTTGCCGCCAAGGCTCCTCTAAAAAGCCGCCTTCTACAGGGGCATCTGTGACGGCCACACGCAATTGCGCCAGCAATTCAGGGGACGGCACTTGATAAAACAATTGCGCCAACAGACCATAAATTTCTGCGCGGGCCGTTTCTTCGTCTAGCGCTGAGGAAGATTGCAAATTAGAAGTCATGGCGTGTTGATTCAATTAAAAAGTTCAATTCAAAGTCTCAGGCCTTGGGAGGCAGGTTCAAAATTTTGGCTTCTTCGGTATTGGAGTAGATGTCAATCACGCGGCAGTCGCTGCACATTTTGAGTCGCTCCAAGGCGGCCCCTTGGAACATGCTGTGACCCGCCAATTTGCCCAGCATGGCTTCGATGGCTTTGAGGGTGCCAAAAGGTTTGCCACATTTCACACAACCATAAGGTTGCGATTGGTTCAGAACCTGCGCCTGCTTGCGCTCTGGTGCACGCAGGAAACGCGGCACCAGCTCAATGGCGTCTTCGGGGCAAGTAGTGGCGCACAAACCGCACTGCACACAATTTTTTTCAATGAAACGCAGTTGAGGCAATTCGGGATTGTCTTGCAAAGCACTCGCTGGGCACGCACTCACACAACTCAAACACAGAGTGCATTTGTTGACATCCACCTTCAAGCTGCCCAAGGGCGCAACTTGGGGCAATGCGATGACCTTGTTGCTGTCGTTCAAAGCGGCCGGCGCGTGTTCGCTCAAATGGTCTAAGGCCAGTTCAAGCGTGCCGCGCTTCTCTGGGGCAACGGCGTATTTGGCAAACACAGCGGGAACTTGCAATTTGCTTTGTGAAGGCGATTGCTTCTGAGCTTGCAAATTCGCTTGCAAACTCGCATCCAAATCTAAGGCACCCTTGGCGTGGATGATCTGAAAATGCACCCCCGTGTAGCCCAAGCCAGACAACAAACTTTGGGCCACCGCCATTTGGGCATTCAAGCCATCCACATATTGAGGCGCTTCTTCATGGGTGTTAAGCACCAGCACTTGTTTGGCGCCATAAGCGATGGCTGTCAGCCACACTTCCAAACCCAAGCTGGCGGTGTGCCACAAAGACATGGGAATGACATTGGCAGGCACACCCTGGGCCAATTTCAGTTGCGCCGATCGACCCAGCGCTTCGATGCA
>JAPLPO010000229.1 GCA_026400155.1 Burkholderiales bacterium
GGCTGTTCGCAGCTGTGTGAGGATGGGGTGAGTGGGTGACGATTTCTGGTACCCCAGTATGAGGAACCCACTCACCCCATCCTCACACAGCGAGCTCAGAAAGAACCCGATTTACTTCGACTGACTCAGCGCATTGCCCACCATCTTGGATGTGATGTCCACAATTTGAATCATGCGCTCGTAAGGCATGCGGGTAGGGCCAATGACGCCCAAGGTGCCCACAATGTGGCCATCCACCTCATACGGCGCACTGACCACCGACAACTCTTGCATGGGCACAAACTGACTTTCGCCGCCAATGAAAATGCGCACGCCATCGGCCTGACTGGACACATCGAGCAGTCGCATAAGCTGCGTTTTTTGTTCAAACAAATCGAAAGCCTGCCGCAAGTTGCCCATGTCGCTGGAAAAATCGCTGACCGACAACAAATTGCGCTCACCCGAAATCACCACATCGCCTTCGTCTTCATTCAAAACCTCAGAGCTCATCTGCACCGCAGCTTGCATGAGGCTGGCAATTTCAGACTGCAAATTGACAAGCTCTTGCTTCACGCGCAGGCGAACTTGCTCGATGGCCATGCCGGCATAGTGAGCGTTCAAATAATTAGAAGCTTCTATGAGCTGGCTTTGCGAATAATCGGCCTCGGTAAAGATGACCCGGTTTTGCACATCGCCCTCTGGCGACACAATGATCAAGAGCACACGTTTTTCGGACAAACGCAAAAATTCAATGTGCCGAAACACCGATGCGCGCTTGGGCGCCATGACCACGCCCACATAGTGAGACAAGCTAGAAAGCATGTTGGCCGCATTGGCAATGACCTTCTGCGGCTGGTCGGGTGCGAGGCGTTGTGTGAGAAATTCACCCTTCTGAACCGTAAGCATGGTGTCGACGAATAGGCGATAACCCCTATTGGTGGGGATCCTGCCAGCCGATGTATGCGGGCTGGCAATGAGGCCCAATTCCTCGAGGTCGGACATGACATTTCGGATGGTGGCAGGAGATAATTCAAGCCCAGAAGCCTTGGAAAGCGTGCGGGAACCCACAGGCTGGCCGTCCGCAATGTAGCGTTCAACCAGCGCTTTGAGCAATAACTTGGCACGTTCATCTAGCATTGACACATTTTAATGATGTAATTTGCGAATGAAATCAAAATTTCGTCATGTCGCCTTATTTGGCAAGTACCACACCATGGTCACGGGAGCCGCTTTGGAAAGCTCGCGACGGGTTTTGGACGATGTTGCCCAATTTGTCAGCCGCATCGGCGCTGAGGTGGTTCTGGAGGCCGGCACCTCCGAGCATTTGGGCCTGAACATCTACCCCACCCTCAAAATGGCCGACATCGGCAAGCAATGCGATTTGGGTTTGGTGGTGGGCGGTGACGGCACCATGCTGGGCATTGGCCGACAAGTGGCACCTTTTGGCCTCCCCCTCATTGGCATCAACCAGGGACGGCTGGGCTTCATTACCGACATTCCCATTGAGGAATACGCCCAAACGCTCAAGCCCATGCTCTTGGGACAGTACGAAGAAGAGCAGCGCAGCCTGCTGCATGCGCAGGTTTGGCGCGACAAGCATTGCGTGTTTGATGCGTTTGCCATGAACGATGTGGTGGTCAATCGCGGCGCAACTTCAGGCATGGTTGAGCTGCGCATTGAGGTCGATGGCCGCTTTGTGGCCAAGCAGCGCGCCGACGGCTTGATTGTGGCCACACCCACAGGCTCTACCGCTTACTCCTTGTCGGCTGGCGGTCCTTTGATGCACCCCAATTTAGGTGGCTTGGTCATTGCGCCCATTGCACCGCACACCCTTTCCAATCGGCCCATTGTGTTGCCAGACACCTCGAAAATAAGCATTGAAATTGTGTCTGGCCGAGATGCCAGCGCCAACTTTGACATGCAGTCTTTGGCCAGCCTCATGATTGGCGATCAAATTACCGTTGAGCAGTCGTCGCACAAAGTGCGCTTTCTGCATCCGCAAGGCTGGAACTACTTTGACACCTTGCGCAAAAAAATGCATTGGAACGAAGGGGGCATCTAGGCCATGGCTTTGCGGCACATCAGTCTGCGTGACTTTGTCATTGTTCGCGAACTTGACTTGAATCTCTCGTCAGGCTTCAGCGTGCTCACAGGCGAGACCGGCGCCGGCAAATCCATTTTGATTGACGCTTTGCAATTGGCATTGGGCGAGCGCGCCGATTCAAGTGTGGTGCGTGAAGGTGCTACGCGCTGTGAAGTGTCGGCAGAGTTTGATTGCCCCGCACCAGCGCATGCGGTGCTTGAAGAAGCAGGCTTTGAAGTGTCAGACACCCTGCTGCTCAGACGCAGTGTCGATACGCAGGGCAAAAGCCGTGCTTGGGTCAATGGCAGCCAAGCCACCGCCACCCAATTGCGCGCCTTGGGCGAAATGCTTCTAGACATTCATGGCCAACACGCTTGGCAAAGCCTCACGCGGCCAGATGCGGTGCGCGGCTTGCTCGATGCGTATGCAGGCCTGAGCACGGACGCACTCAAAACGGCTTGGCACGCCTGGCGCCAAACACAACAAGCGGTGCAAACAGCCCGCAATGCACAAGATTCTTTAAGCCGTGAGCAAGAGCGCTTGGCTTGGCAAATAGGCGAGCTCGACAAACTGGCCCCCGCCTTGGACGAGTGGGACGACTTGAATGCACAGCACACGCGGCTTTCGCATGCCCAAGCCCTCATTGACGCAGGTCAGTCTGCCCTTGGCGCGCTCGATGGCGACGAATCGTCGCGTCTCGGTAGCGCCACGGGCGCCTTGGGTTTGCTGTCGCAAGCCATTGCGCAGTTGCAAGACCAAGCGCATGTAGAACCTGAGTTTCAAAGTATTGCGGAGGTGCTGCAATCCAGCCTTGCGCAAGCTGAAGATGCGGCTCACTCTTTGCAGTCCTACTTGCGCAAAACCGATCTCGACCCCGACCGCTTGAACGAGCTTGATCAGCGGCTTTCGCAGTGGCTCTCACTGGCTCGCAGGTACAAACGGCCACCGGAAGAGTTGGCGGCCTTGTTGGTCAGCTGGAAACAAGAGCTCAA
>JAPLPO010000162.1 GCA_026400155.1 Burkholderiales bacterium
AAGTTCTCAGCCCAAATGGCAATGGCCAAAGGCAAACCAATGGCCGACCACAAAGAGTAACGGCCGCCCACCCAATCCCAAAAACCAAAACAAGTCTGAATGCCAAACTGACCAGCAGCTTCTACGTTGGTGGTGAGTGCCGCAAAGTGACGCGACACATTCGTGCCGCCTTGTGCTTCAAACCAACGCTTGGCAGACAAGGCATTGGTCATGGTTTCCAAGGTGGTGAAAGTTTTGGAGGCCACCAAGAACAATGTGTTCTCGGCTTTCAATCCATTCAGCACCGCATCGAGTTCATGACCATCTACATTGGATACAAAGTGAAAACGCTTGCCCTTCAAGGCACAAGATTGCAAAGCCATCACCGCCATTTGCGGGCCCAAGTCAGAGCCCCCAATACCAATATTCACCACGTCGGTGATTTGCGCATCCAAACGAATTGTTTCTGCAAACGACAACATGCTGTTCAGGGTGTCGTGCACCTCTTGCAACGATGCCTTGACTGAAGCAGGCAATGCATTCGCAGCAGCGCCTTGAAGAGGGTGCCGCAACAACCAATGCATGACTGCACGGTTTTCTGTGGTGTTGATGGCTTCGCCTTTGAACATGCGATCGCGGTGCGACAACACTCCGGCTTGCTCTGCCAAAACCAAAAGTTGCACTTCAATACGCGCATCCCAATGGTTCTTAGACAAGTCTACAAACACGCCGGGCGCTTCTTGGCTGAAATGAGCTGCACGCGTAGCATCCGATGCAAAAGCATCACGCAAATCAAAACCAGAAAACGCTTTCGACAGCGCCTTCAAGTCTTGCCATGCGACTGTTTGATCACCGCGCATCGTCGTCCTCTTCAAGCCTTTTGTGCCGCCAACATCAAGCCTTCCAACTTGATGGCATCGACACAGAAAGCCCGAATGCCTTCGGCCAATTTTTCGGTGGCCATGGCATCTTCGTTCAATGCAAAACGGAAAGTTGCTTCGCTGTATTGCACCAAGGGCACGTCCATGCCTTTGGCGGCTTGAGCATTGAGCGATGCTGTCAATGGTGTTTCATTGGCGGCCAACAAAGCCAACAAGTCGGGACTGATGGTGAGCAAGTCACAACCTGCCAAGGCCACAATTTGGCCCACGTTGCGAAAGCTGGCACCCATCACCTCGGTGGCAATGTCGTTCTTTTTGTAATAGTTGTAAATGGCACGCACAGACTTCACGCCAGGGTCGTTGGCACCCGCATTGGCGGCTTCGTCCCAAGCAGCGCCAGCCGTCTTTTTGTACCAGTCGTAAATGCGGCCCACGAAGGGCGAGATCAATTGCACCTTGGCTTGACCACAAGCAACCGCTTGAGCAAATGAAAACAACAAAGTGAGGTTGGTGTGAATGCCTTCGCGCTCTAGCTCAGCCGCCGCTTGAATGCCTTCCCACGTGGCCGCAATTTTGATCAGCACGCGCTGACGCGAAATGCCTTGCGCTTCATACAAGCTCATCAAGCGACGAGCCCGCGCCAAGGTGCCTGCCGTGTCAAAACTCAAACGCGCATCCACCTCGGTAGACACCCGGCCTGGTATGGTCTTCAAAATTTCGCAACCAAAGCGCACCAGCAAATGGTCCATCACCACATCGAGCGGCTCGCCCTTGTGTGCTGCCACAGACTCTGAAAGCAAAGGCGCGTATTCGGGCTTTTGCACTGCCTTCAAAATCAAGGACGGGTTGGTGGTTGCATCTTGCGGCTGAAACTGGGCTAGCTGTTTGAAATCACCGGTGTCAGCCACCACAGTGGTATGAGATTTGAGAGCGTCGAGTTGGTTCATGGCAAAAAATGGAGAGCAAGGCTTGAATTATCAATGAAACAAAGTTACATTACAAACTCATTTTTATGTAACAAATGAACATGTCCTTTGATTTGGTCTTTTTTGGCGGCACTGGCGACCTGGTTTGGCGCAAATTGATGCCCGCCCTTTTTCAAGCTTTCCGTCACGGTACCCTGCCTGAGGGCGGCCGCATCATTGGTGTGGCGCGCGACAGCCTGTCTGACGAGCAGTACCGAACCCAAATTCAATCTCGATTCGAGCAAGTGGAAGGCGCCAAACGCCCCAATGACGAAGAATTTGCCAAGTTCAAGGCCATGCTGCACTACGAGCGTGTGGACTTGTCCAATCCAGCCGATTACGCCAAATTGGCCGCCCGCTTGGCAGAGCGTGAAACAGACCGTGTGGTGATGTACCTGGCCACAGCCCCCAGCCTTTTTAACACCGTGTGCGAGCAACTGGCCGTGGCCAAACTCAACACGCCCAAAACACGCATTGTTTTAGAAAAGCCTCTGGGCCACGATCTCAAGTCCAACAAGGCCATCAACCAAAGCGTGCGCAAGGTCTTTGAAGAGCAGCAGATTTTCCGAATTGACCACTACTTAGGCAAACCTTCGGTGCAAAACCTGTTTGCCATGCGCTTTGGCAATGCCTTGTTTGAACCCTTGTGGCGCCGCGAGCACATTGCCAACATTCAAATCACCATTGCCGAAGAGTTGGGTGTCGAAAAGCGTGGCGCGTTTTACGACCATACGGGCGCCCTGCGCGACATGGTGCAAAACCATGCTTTGCAACTCTTGTGCGCCATTGCCATGGAGCCGCCCATCAATGCGCACGCCGATGCCATTCGCGATGAAAAGCTCAAAGTGTTGCGCGCCCTCAAACCTTGGACCCCTGAAACTCTGAGCCAACATGTGGTGCGCGGCCAATACAGTGCGGGCAATGTGAGCGGGCAAGCCGTGCCGGGCTACAGCCAAGAAGCCGGCGTGAACCCAAGCAGCAGCACCGAAACTTTTGTGGCGCTGCGCACCGAAATTGCCAACTGGCGCTGGGCGGGTGTGCCCTTCTTCATTCGCACTGGCAAACGCTTGGCCTCACGCGAGGGCTACATTGAGATCAACTTCCGGCCCACACCGCACGCTATTTTTCAGGCGCCTGCTGGCGGCGTCAACAAGTTGGTAATTCACTTGCAACCTAAGGATGGTTTGGAGCTGCATCTGTTTGCCGAAGGGCAAAACAAAAGAACACAAACAGGGAAACAAGTGTCAACCCCTTTAAGCGCTGTTCAACTTGACCTCGATTTTGACAAGCGTTTTGGCAGCGAGCGCGTAGGCGCCTACGAACGATTGTTGTTGGACGTCTTAGACGGTCGTTTGAATTTGTTCGTGCGCAGCGACGAGCAAGAAGAAGCTTGGCGCTGGGTAGAACCCATTTTGCAACATTGGGCCACCGACACCCAAGGCCCTCGTCAGTATGCCGCTGGCACTTGGGGGCCGAGTGCCTCTAGTGCCATGATTGCGCGCGACGGATTTTGCTGGTCGGAGGAAAGTTAATCCATGCTAGACCGCATCAAAGCCTCACTGCCCTCCTTGGCACCTGCAGAACAGCGCGTAGGCAAGTTGGTGCTGGAAGACCCACGCGCCTTTGCCAATTTGCCCGTCACAGAATTGGCGGAGCGCGCGCACGTGAGCAAACCCACCGTGGTGCGCTTTTGCCGAAGTGTGGGCTACGACGGTCTGTCCGATTTCAAACTGAAATTGGCTGGCAGTGTGAGTGAAGGCGTGCCCTTCATTCACCGCAGCGTTGATGCCGACGACAAAACCAGCGATGTGGCGGTGAAAGTCATCGACAACACCGTAGCGGCGTTTTTGAAATACCGCAACGATGCCTCTTCTTTTGCCTTAGACCAAGCAGTGCAAGCCTTGGCAGAAACACACAGCACCGGCAAGCGCATCGAGTTTTATGGCGTGGGCAACTCCGGCATCGTGGCGCAAGATGCGCAGCACAAATTTTTTCGCCTTGGTATGAACACCATTGCCTACAGCGATGGCCACATGCAAGTGATGAGCGCCTCCATGTTGGGCAAAGGCGATTGTGTGGTGGTTATTTCCAACTCGGGTCGCACCCGCGATTTGATGGATGCCGCTGACATTGCTCGCAAACGGGGGGCCACCACCATCGTGATCACGTCAAGTGGCTCGCCTTTGGCCGCAGCCGGCCAAATTCACCTGACCGCCGATCACCCAGAAAGCTACGATCGTTACAGCCCCATGGTTTCGCGGCTGTTGCATTTGCTGATCATTGACATTTTGGCCACCACCGTGGCTTTGCGAATTGGCGAGTCGTTGCAACCCGCTCTGCGCGAAATGAAAAACAATTTGCGCAACAAGCGCTACACCTGATTTGGGCGGCCTTAGGCTTGCTTGTAAACCTTGCCGTCTTTCACAATCACTTCGATGTGATCGCCTTGGCCTAGCAGGCAAGAAATTTCGACCAGCGGATTACCATTGACCAGCAACAAGTCGGCAATGGCACCGGCTTTCACCACGCCCAGCTGGCCCGACATGTTGATCAATTCAGCGGCATTGAGCGTGGCTTGCTGCAAAGCCGCGCCATTGCCCAAAATGCTGGCCCGAATGCGCAGCTCTTCAGACTGATGGCGGTGCGACTCACCCAACAAATCGGAGCCCAGCGCCATCTTGACACCCACCTTGGCCAAGAGTTCCAAAGCCTTTTGGCCTTGGCTGCGAACCGTTTCAATTTTGGCCACCGACACCGCAGGCAGTCCAAGGCTCTCGCCTTCATTGGCCAAGGCTTCGTAGGTAATCAAGGTGGGCACCATGTAAGCATTTTTTTCGGCCATGAAATGCGCTGTGGCTTCATCGATCAAGTTGCCATGCTCAATGCTGCGCACACCAAAGGCCACGGATCGGTGGATGGCCTTGGGAGTGTAGGCATGCGCCATCACATAAGTGCCCGCGTGCTCGGCCTCTTCCACAATGGCTCTAATTTCGGCTTCTGAATAGCCTAGGTAATGAATCGGATCGTTGGGTGACGCCACGCCGCCTGAGGCCATGATCTTGATTTGATTGGCGCCCTTCATGATTTCTTCGCGCACCGCCAATCGCACATTGTCAACGCCATCCACCACGCGGGCCAATGCGCCCACTCTGCTGGAACAACCGCAAGGCTCAATCACATCACTGCGCGGGCGGCCATCGCCATGGCCACCGGTTTGCGACAGCGCACGGCCGGAAGCAAAAATACGGGGGCCTTCCACCATGTCGGTGCGTGTGGCTTCTGCCAAGTTCCAGTCGCCGCCGCCAGCATCGCGCACCGTGGTGAAACCGCGCATGAGCATGCCCTTCATGATGGGCAAGGCACGCAAAGTGGCAAACACATTGGGCTGATTGGCCGTGGTGTTGAGGTTCAGGTGCGCTGCAATGACGTGGACGTGGCAATCGATCATGCCCGGCATGAGTGTTTTGCCCTCGGCTTTGATCACCTTGGTGCCAGAGGGGATGAACACGTCGGCTTGGTGGGGTCCAACCGACTTGATGAAGCCGTTTTCTACCCAAACGTCTTGCCCTGTTTTGAGCTGCAAAGACGCCACATCCAGCACATTGGCCGACTGAAACAAGATCGCATTCATAAATGACCCGTCCGTGACTGCAAAGATCACATTAAAACCGATAAATCTGGCCTTTTCCCACTGAGCAATTACCCTGATTTCACTTGCGATGGGGCATGACCCTCCCCTAGAATGTGCTTGTCACTCAACTTAGACAGGATTTAGCATGTACCAACGCTTCCTCAAAACCTCACGCTGGCTCACGCTGGCTGTGGGTGTATCGGCCTCCTTGCTAGGCTTCACTGGCGCGCAAGCTGTAGAACTCAAATGGGCCGCTCAAAATGACATCTTGACGCTCGACCCCCACTCACAAAATCACGCCACCACCAACAACATCGTTGGCCATGCTTACGAACCTCTGGTGCGCTACGACAAGAATTACAAAGTTGAGCCGGCATTGGCCACCAGTTGGTCCAACGTCAATCCAACCACCGTGCGTTTCAATTTGCGCAAAAACGTGAAGTTCCATGACGGTTCCAACTTCACCGCCGACGACGTCGTCTTTTCATTCGATCGCATTCGTCAGCCTCAAGGCACGATGGGCATCTATGTAGCTGGCGTCAAGGAAATGAAAAAGGTGGATGACCACACCTTGGACGTCATTTTGGACAAACCCAACCCCACCATGTTCAACAACTTCACAACGTTCTTCATCATGAGCAGAGCTTGGGCCGTGAAGAACAAGTCAGAAAAAGTTCAAGACTACAAAGCCAAAGAAATTACTTTCGCTTCAAACAACACCAACGGCACAGGCCCTTATGTCATCAAAGAATGGCAGCCCGACCAAAAGCTGGTCATGACGCACAACAAAGCTTGGTGGGACAAGCTTCAAGGCAACGTCACTGACGTGATCTACACCCCCATCAAATCGGATCCCACCCGCATCGCTGCACTTTTGGCTGGCAACGTCGATGCCGTGACCGACTTGCCCACGCAAGACGTTGCACGCCTGCGCAACACTTCCACGCTTTCTGTGTTGGACGGCCCCGAAGTTAGAACCATCTTCTTTGGTTTGGACCTGGGCAGCGACGAGTTGAAATATGGCCCCAAAGGCAAGAATCCTTTCAAGGACGTTCGTGTTCGCAAAGCCATGAGCATGGCCATTGACCGTGCTGCCATTCAGCGCAGCATCATGCGTGGCTTGTCGATTCCTGCCAGCATTTTGGTGGCCCCTGGCGTGAATGGCCATACGGCCGACTTGGACAGAGTGGCACCCGCCGACGCTGAAGGCGCCAGAAAATTATTGGCCGACGCTGGCTACCCTAATGGTTTTGAATTTACCCTCGACTGCCCCAACAATCGCTACGTCAATGACGAAGAAATTTGTCAGGCTGTTGTGAACATGTGGGCTCGCATTGGCATCAAGACCAAACTCAACGCAGTGAACTTTGGTCCTTTCATTGCCAAAGTCCAAAACTTCGACACCAGCGCTTACCTGCTTGGTTGGGGCGTTGCCACCTACGACGCTCAATACTCATTGCAGTCTTTGGTCATGACACGCACTCAAGGCGCCGATGGCAGCTTCAACTATTCCAAAGTGAGCAATGCCAAACTAGACGCCTTGGTCGAGTCCATGAAAACTGAAATGGACAAAAACAAGCGTGACGCCATGATCAAAGAAGGCTTGACCATCGCGCGCGATGAAGTCTTGGTCATTCCTTTGCACCATCAGATGCGCCCTTGGTCCATGAAGAAGAACGTTACCATGACGCACAACTCCAACGATGCGCCAAAGATGTTCTACGTCACTGTGAAATAAAACACTGTGCCAAGCAAAAAGACACCTTCGGGTGTCTTTTTTTTGGCCTCAGTGGCGCCCTTCCTCCACGGCATGGCACGCAATTTTGATCCCGTTGAGATCTTTCAATACAGGGCGTTCTGTTTTGCATCTGGCATTGGCCAATGGGCAGCGCGGATTGAAACTGCAACCCGGCGGTGGATTGAGCGGATTGGGAACCTCGCCTTGCACCGGCGTGCGTGAGCGGCCGGTGTCTTTCATTTTGGGAATGGCATCGAGCAGCATGCGTGTGTAGGGGTGCTGCGGATTGTCAAACAAGGTGTGCTTGTCGGCCAACTCAACCAGTTGCCCTAAATACATCACACCCACTTTGTCGCTCACATGCCTGACCACCGCCAAGTTGTGAGAAATGAACAAATAAGTCAGGCCGCGTTCACGCTGCAAATCTTTCATGATGTTGAGCACTTGGGCTTGCACGCTCACATCCAAAGCCGACGTGGGTTCGTCGCAGACTAAAAAATCGGGGGCGGTGGCCAACGTACGTGCAATGGAAATTCGCTGACGCTGGCCGCCTGAAAACTGGTGCGGATACTTGACCATGTCCAGCGCCGACAAACCCACCGACTTGAGCAATTCGGCCACGCGGTCTTTCAGCTCTTGCTCATCTTTGATGAGGCCGTGTTCGTGCAGGGGTTCTCCCACAATGGCTTCAACCGTCCACCTTGGATTTAAGCTGGCATAGGGGTCTTGAAAAATCATTTGGATGCGCTTGCGCATGGCCTTGGCATCGCTTGATTTGAAAGCCGCGTAGGCGTCTTGGCCATCAAAGGTCAAAGCACCCCGTGTGGGTTCATAAAGGCCCACCAGCAAACGCGCAACGGTGCTTTTGCCGCAACCAGACTCGCCCACCAGCGCCAAGGTTTTACCGCGCTCAATTTCAAAACTCACACCGTCAACCGCTTTGAGCAATTGGCGGGGCTTGCGCTCAATGACCCGGCTGAGCCAGGGCGCAGAGACGTCAAATGTTTTGGCCAAGTCATGGGCAATGACCAAGGCTTGAGAAGACTGTTGCACGCTCATCACACGCCCTCCAATGCGTTGGCTTGATGCAGCCAACAGGCCACCTGGGTTGGGGTGTTTTGCCCCCCTCTTGCCACTGCGGCCAAATTGGGGCGCTCTTGTTGGCAACGCTCAAAAACTTGCGGACATCTTGGATTGAAAGCGCAGCCTTTGGGAATGGCATTGAGGCGCGGCATGGCGCCATCAATTTGGTTCAAGCGTTCACGGTCAACGTCCATGTCTGGAATAGACGCCATCAAGCCCACGGTGTAAGGATGCTCAGGATGGTTAATCACTTGGTGCACCGGCCCAATTTCGGCAATGCGCCCGGCATACATGACGGCCACTCGGTCGCATGTTTCGGCAATCACGCCCATGTCGTGCGTGATGAGCATCACG
Source organism: Burkholderiales bacterium (assembly GCA_026400155.1). Taxonomy (GTDB): domain Bacteria; phylum Pseudomonadota; class Gammaproteobacteria; order Burkholderiales; family Burkholderiaceae_C; genus Limnohabitans_A. The sequence goes on from JAPLPO010000162.1 coordinate 8,632, forward strand.
GCACCGCCACGTTTTTTACAAATGTTTTTCAAGAGGCTAATAATCTGCGCTTGAATGGACACGTCCAAAGCCGTGGTGGGCTCATCGGCCACAATCAATTGGGGCTCGGCGGCCAAGGCCAAGGCAATGACCACACGCTGACGCATGCCACCCGAGAATTGGTGCGGATAATGGTCAATGCGCTCGGCTGCGGCTGGAATGCCGGTATCTTGCAACAGGCCAATGGCACGCTGCCGTGCTTCTTGATCAGACACAGACAAGTGGGCCTGAATGGTCTCGGTCAATTGCTTGCCCACCGAATACAGGGGGTTCAAGGAGGTAAGTGGGTCTTGAAAAATAGCACCAATTTTGCGACCGCGAATGCTGCGCATTTGATCGTTGTTGAGCTGGTCAATGCGCTGGCCCTCCAACAAAATTTGACCCGAGGCAATGCGGCCTGGCGGCTCTAGCAGCCCAATGATGGACGCGCCCGTGAGGGACTTGCCAGCGCCAGACTCGCCCACCACACCCAAAATTTCTCCGGGTGCAATGTCAAATGAAATTTCATCTAGCGCACGCAATGTGCCGTGCCGACTTGGAAACTCCACCACCAAATTTTGAACTTGTAACAAACTCATGAAATAGGACTCTCTTTAAACACGTCGCTTGAATCAAAAAAATTAACGCAAACGAGGGTTCAGGGCATCACGCAGCCAATCGCCCAGCAAATTAACTGACAAGGCAATGAGCACCAGCGTCACGCCTGGGAAGATGGTGATCCACCACTCGCCTGAAAACAAAAAGTCGTTGCCAATGCGAATGAGTGTGCCCAGTGACGGCGAAGTGGGCGGCACACCCACACCCAAAAATGAGAGCGTGGCCTCGGTAATGATGGCGGAGGCCACTTGAATGGTGGCCAGTACCGTGACTGGCCCCAACACATTGGGCAGCACATGGCGCAGCATGATGCGAAGGGGCGCAACGCCAGTGACTCTGGCGGCTTGCACATACTCTTTGTTGCGCTCCACCAAAGTGGTGCCGCGCACCGTGCGCGCATATTGCACCCAGCCCGTGAGTGAAATTGAAATGATCAAAACGCCAAACGCCAAGGATTCATCGGCATTGGGAAACACAGCACGCCCCACACCGGCAATGAGCAAGGCCACCAAAATGGCGGGGAAGGACAGCATGACATCACACAAACGCATGAGAAACGCATCGAGCCAGCCCCCGCGAAAGCCTGCAATCAAACCAAGGCTTACACCTACAAACAGTGAGAGCAACACAGAAGACATGCCCACCACCAAAGAAATGCGGGTGCCATACATGAGGGCCGACAAAATATCGCGGCCTTGGTCGTCGGTGCCGAGCAAATATTTGGTGCTGCCCTCGGCAGACCAAGCAGGCGGCAAGCGGGAGTCCATGAGTTCGAGCGAGGCGGCATCAAAGGGGTCGTAAGGGGCAATCCACTTTGCAAAGACCGCGCAAAAAATAAACACGAACGCAATGAACGCCGCCACCATGGCGGTTTTGGATTGCCGGAAGCTGTAACCCACATCGCTGCTCAGCCAACGGGAAATAGGATTGGACATGCCGTCTGAATCTTTCTAAAGGGATGTAGGGTGTGTGGCCATGCGCCAGCGCATTTGCTTCAATGCCCGCCAACTTTACCCACGCGCAGTCGTGGATCGACCGCAAAGTAAAGCAAGTCGACGGTGAGATTGATCACCACAAAGATGAGCGCAATAAGACACAAGTACGCCGCCATGACCGGCACATCGGCAAACGTCACGGCTTGAATAAACAGCAAGCCCATGCCGGGCCACTGAAACACGGTTTCTGTGATGATGGCAAAGGCAATCAGACCGCCCAATTGCAAACCAGTGATGGTCATGACGGGCACCAGTGTGTTTTTAAGAGCATGGCCAAAATGAATGGACCGGTTGGACAAGCCGCGGGCGCGGGCAAATTTGATGTAGTCGGTGCGCAGCACTTCCAACATTTCGGCACGCACCAAACGCATGATCAGGGTAAGCTGAAAAACAGTGAGTGTGAGGGCAGGCAATACAATGTGTTGCCAGCCTTTGGCGGTGAGCAGCCCCGTGCTCCACCAACCAATTTTGACCACATCACCTCGGCCAAAACTGGGGAACCATCCTAGCAGCACGGCAAAAAACAAAATGAGCAAAATGCCAATGAGGAAAGTAGGCAGCGACACACCCAAGAGTGAAAAGGTCATGAGCAATTGGCTAGACAAGCTGCCGCGTCGGAGTGCGGCATACACACCCATGGGAATGCCCAACAACAGCGCCAAGCCCGCGGCAATCAAAGCCAACTCCAAGGTGGCAGGAAAGCGATCGGCAATGAGCTGAGACACTTTGGCACCTTGCCGCAAACTGATGCCAAATTCACCCTGAACAGCGTTCCACAAAAAATGGCCAAACTGCACAAGGAAAGATTGGTCTAGCCCCAAGTCTTTGCGAAGTGCATCAATTTGATCTTGCGTGGCGTCTTGTCCCAACATGAACAAAACGGGATCGCCCACGTATTGAAACAACAAAAAGGCAATGAAGGCCACCGACACCATGACCATGACGGCCTGGATGAGGCGCTGTAATATAAAAGCAAACATTCACTTCCCTGAAAAACGACTCTGAACTATGCAACAAACAAGATCAGTATAGACAGAGGGGAATCCCCATTTCACTTCAGGGCAACAGGGAAATAGGACCATACCAAGCTTGGGCATGGCTTCGGGTGTTGTCGGTGTCGGTCATGATGGCAATGCCAATCAAGGCGCCGGGTGGCTCACCAAAGGCCTTTTCGTAATCCGCCCGAATGTTGCGTTCGTAAGAAATCCATTGATTGACTCGCTGCGGCCCCGATTCAATCACCATTTTGCGAATTCGATCTGTTCGAGGGTTGTGAATGACCGAATTGACGGGTCGGTGGTTGCACCACACATACATGAGCGTGGCATAGGGCATCGGTCTGCCCGACACCGCATGCGAAAGCTCACTCAGCATGGCGTTTTTGGCTGAAAACTGACTGCGGTCGCCATCAAAAGCCAAAACCAGCCTGACTGGCGAGTCTTCAGTTTCTCGCTGCGACATGTCGGCCTCTGCAATCAACTTTTGAATTTGCCAAGAAAAACTCAAGGCGTTCAAACGCTCGGGCTCGATGTGCACATCTTGGCGCAACATGCTGGCAGAAGCCTGCGCATTGGCCTTAAGCTTGTTGCGGTTGTTGACTCGCACCAGCGAATACTCTGTTGCCAGTTTGCCTGGAATCTTCACAGACTCCCACTTCAATTGATCTTCTGGTTGCCAAGTGGCGGGTACCTGAGAAACCAGTTTGGGGGCGCTGGGCGACAAGCTGCTGCATCCACTCAAGGCCCATGCAGCAGCCGCCAAGCAAACAGCCCATCCCCATCGATCAACTTGCGGCAGTGTCATGTGGTGGGCTGTATTTGCTGGATGAATCAAACCAATTTAAATTGGCTTAATTGGGTTTGATTTGGGCTCGTTCAACCACAGTTTTCCAGCGCGCTTGCTCTCTGGCAATGAACGCTGCGTATTCGGCAGGCGAGCCGCCCCCAGGAATGGCGCTTTCGGCTTCATTGCGTTTGATCACTTCGGGTGCCTTCATGGTTTTGGCGCACTCTTGTTGCAACTTGTTGATGATTTCTACCGGTGTGCCGTTGCGCACCGTAATGCCGTACCACTGAACAGTTTCAAAATCTTTGTACCCCAGCTCAGCCACGGTGGGCACATCGGGCAACACGGGAATGCGCTGTGTGGTGCCCACGGCAATGCAACGCAATGCGCCGCTCTTGATGTGCGGCAGCAAGGCGGGCGTGCCTGCAGACATGAACTCAATGCGGCCAGCCAATACATCGTTCAGCGCAGGGCCAGTGCCGCGGTAAGGAATGTGCGTGATAAACATGCCCGTGGCCACTTTCAAAGCTTCAACGGCCAAATGGCCGGCACTGGCATTGCCTGCAGAAGCGTAATTGAGTTGACCTGGTTTGGATTTGACATACGCCACAAAGGACTTGAAATCTTTGGCAGGCACATCTTTGTGCACCACAAACAAACTGGGTACACGAGACAGCAAGGTGACTGAGGTGAAGTCTTTGTTGACGTCGTAGCCGCTGTCTGGGTAAATGAGGGGGTTGACCGCCATCAAGCCAATGTGGCTCATGACAATGGTGTAACCATCGGCCGGTGCACGCAGGGCCTCTTGCATGGCAGGCACGCCGCCGCCGCCGCCTTTGTTGTCAATGACGAAAGGTACGCCCAACTGTTTGGTGAGCTCGGCACCAATGGAGCGCGCCACAATGCTAGAGGTACCGCCCGGTGCAAAGGGAACTATCCACCTCACTGCTTTTTCGGGCCAGTTGCTGGTTTGACCCAGTGCTGGAAAGCCTGCGGCAGACAAACCGGTAGCACCCATCCACTTGAGGTGATCGCGACGACTTAAATTTTCAAACGACATAAGCGCTCCATTCACATTTTTCTAGGCTGAAATATGCCACAAATAAAGTCTGTCCTTTTTCGAAAAGGAATTGAACACAAGCTGTCAGAACTTTCGAAGGAGAGCAGCACGGCAGACAAAAAAACCCACCGTGTTGCCACAGTGGGTTTTTAATTTGTTTAACTCTCAACTGGCTTGCGCCAGCAGGGAATTAGAACGACTTGCGCAGACCGATAGAAGCTGCTGTGGTTTCGTTAGCAGTAGCGGCACCGTTGTCGTACTTCTCGTAACCAACGTAAGCAGCGGCTGTCTTACTGAAGTTGTAGTCAGCACGCAAACCAGTCACTTTACCCTCAACTGTGCCAACCTTTTGGTTGCGCATGTTAGCCATCAGGCCAATGGCGCCGATGTTGTGGGTGATACCAATGTTGGAGCCTTTGCTGTCAACAGCCACACCGCCTGTACCGGCACCCAAACGGTTACCGTCGTTCATACCAGCGTGCAATGTAGTAGCGCCCATTGTGTAAGAAGCGCTGAAAACGTTGGCAGAAGTTTTGGCAGCACCTGCGCCAGCGCCCAAGGCATACCAGCCTGTACCGTTAGTCTGAGCACCTTGAGCCACGTTGGCGTAAGCCAATGTCAAAGGACCTGCAGCGTAACGCAAACCGATTTCAGTCGCTTGACGTGCGTTGAGGATTTGCTGAGCAGTTGTGCCTGCAGCAGGTTGGTCGTTGCCAGCAGCGTACAACACGGCCACTTGGAAACCACCCATCACAGGGCTGTCATAGCGAACTGAACGGCTGTAACGTGTTTGCACGAATGAGTTGGTCATGGTGCCAGACCTGCCAGCACCAGTGTAACCAGAACCAATGCCGGTGCCCAATGGTGAAGAGGGCTGCCATGCGTTCAGGCCGATGGAGTTAGGTGAACCCAAACGGATGTTACCGAAACCACCAGACAAACCAACGAACAACTCGTCACGGCTCAAACCAGTTGTGGTGTTGCCTGTAACTGAACCAGCTGTTGCTGAATTGAGTGTGTTGCCGATACCGTCGTTGGCCAAAGTACGTGGGTCAAAGTTGTACTGAGCAGTAGCGCGCATGCCGCCACCGAGGTCTTCAACAGCGATGAAGCGCAAAACGCTGGTTGTGGCTGTACCAAAACCTGTTGTGATCGTAGTACCTTTAGAAGCAGCTTGTGTGCCTCCAACGTTCACAGAAGCAAAGTCCAGGTTACCGGAAATGGTAGCAGTAGATTGAGCGAAAGAAGCTGTAGCGGCCAAAGCTGCCAATGCAATCAGGGTTTTTTTCATTTGAAAAGTTCTCCAAGGTTTAACAAGGGCCCAATTTGTGTGGCATGCAAAAGCGCCGGCCACTGAATCTTGAGCTAACCTCCGTTGTGGAAGTTGTGGCTATTGCACCAGAGGTCAGACCAGTCTGCAAAGAAAATCACCAGAAAGAAGGGGGATTTGTTGCTTAAGCACAACAAGGGGGCTAAACTTCTTCCCATGAATGCCGATGCTTTGATCCTCGCCGCCGACAGCGCCTTGCGCACCCTCTTTGCAAAACCCAAGGCATCCAGACCCATGCCCAGGCCCCAAAGACTGCTGCAAGCGCAGGCTGATGGTCAAATGCTGGCCCCCCCCCGAACCGTCAGAGCTAACAGAGGCTGAAAAGTCGCTTTCTGCCGCCCTCATGCGTGTCAACCATGTGGGCGAAATTTGCGCCCAAGCCTTGTACACCGGTCAAGCGTTGGCCTGCCAAGACCCCGCTCTGCGCGCCAAGCTCGATGCCGCTTGCCGCGAAGAAACCGATCATTTGGCATGGACCGCTGAGCGATTGGAACAATTGAACAGTCGCCCCTCCTTGC
>JAPLPO010000078.1 GCA_026400155.1 Burkholderiales bacterium
GCCGGGTTTGCCCGAGTCGAGGCGCGTGACATAGTCAATGCCCACATTGCTGGCGCGGTAGGCGCTGATGTCGGGCGCGGTGAGTTCAACTTGGAACGGCGTTGTTGTTGTTGGTTTTTGTGTCATTATTTTTTGGTGTCTTCTTTGGGGTCGCTCTTGCCATCCCCCTTTGCATCTCCCTTGCCATCAGCTTTTGCGGGCGCAGAACCCTCTTTCACTTTGACCACACGGCACTTTTTATGAGCAGGCTCTTTGGACGTGGCAGGAATGTTTTCACATATTTTTTCCACTTTGTAGGCCCAAGCGTTGCTGGCCATGACCGAGCTGGCTAAAAAAGCAGCGAGTACAGCAAAACGAAGTGACATGAAAAAACCTTGAAACATGGTTGAAAATGCGATGATGTGTGCCTAAACAAAACCATTGTCTTTGTCTGGCATGGTTGAATTATCGGAAAGAAGAATCAATTGTCAAATTTGATCCGTTGGCCATTGTCTGCATTGGCAGTTTGGGGAGGGGTTTGGTACCTTTATCTCTTCTTGGTTGAGCAAGGCATCCACCCTTCCGTTGCCATGATGTTTGCCACATGTGGCGGTGTTTTTGCCGCTGCTGTTGCTTGGAAAAAAGGTTTTTCGCAAGCCAGAACCGCGGCTTTGGCCATGGGATTTCCGGTTTCTTTTTGGCTCACGGGCATGGCCAGTGTGCCCGCATGGGTTTGGTTGTTGCCCCTGATCTTGATCATTTGGATCTACCCCATGCACGCCTGGCGCGATGCCCCTGTGTTTCCAACCCCCTTGAATGCTTTGCGCCAAGTGCCGCGCTGGGCAGTCTTGCCAGCGCAAGCCAAAATTTTGGACGCAGGCTGCGGAGCAGGCGATGGGCTCAAGGCCTTGCGCTTGGCGTATGTCAATGCACAGTGGATTGGCATTGAATTCAGCCGCCCCTTAAGCTGGTTGGCCAAGTTCAGATGTCCATGGGCCGAGGTGCGGTGCGGCGATATTTGGGATGACCATTGGGGCGCTTACGCCATGGTGTATTTGTTTCAACGGCCCGAAACCATGCCGCGTGCGGTTGAGAAAGCCAAAGCAGAAATGAAGCCGGGTGCTTGGCTGGTCAGTTTGGAGTTTGAGGCCACAGAGCTCAGGCCAACAGCCGTGACGGATGCCAGCCCCAATCGCCCTGTTTGGCTTTACCAAGCGCCCTTTACGGGTCAATCCCGAGAGAAACGCTAGCTGATGTGACTATGATCTTCGAATTCACTCAATTCGGAGATTCCCATGCTCAAACCCGGCCTCATGATGGACCGCCCCTTGCTTTTGTCTGGCATCTTGGCGCACGCAGCCAATCAATTTGGCAGTCAAGAAGTGGTTTCGCGCGAAACGCATGGCCCCTTGTTTCGCTACACCTATGCCGAGTGCGCACAGCGCTCACGCAAGCTGGCCAACGCGCTCAAGGGCTTGAATCTGAAAGAAGGCAGCGTGGTGGGCTCAATTGCTTGGAACAACCACCGTCACTTGGAAGCTTATTACGCGGTGTCTGGCAGTGGCATGGTGATGCACACGTGTAACCCGCGCCTGCACCCCCAACAACTCATTTACATCATCAACCACGCCGAAGATGAGGTGGTGTTGTTTGACATCACCTTTGCACCACTTATTAAAGGCATTGCGGCGCATTGCCCCAAAGTGCGCGCTTGGGTGTGCCTCACTGAGCGTGCCCAC
>JAPLPO010000013.1 GCA_026400155.1 Burkholderiales bacterium
ACACTCATGAAGATTCTCCTTCTGAAACGCCATATTCCTTGTCAAGGTTGTTCATATAGCGAGCGTAGTACCAAATGATCACGCAATAGACGATCAGTGCGCCTTGCCCAGCCACCCAAAATGAAAATGGCCAGCCAAAAAAGGTGAACGTTAAATCACGGGCGAAATACAAAAGCACGAAAGTCACTAAGAACCACAAGGCAAGCAAAAGCCCCGTGATTCTCAAATTCTTGCTCCAGTATTCCTGGTGCCTTGCAGTGAGTTGCATCTTCATCTCCTTATTGTTAAAAAATACCAACTGTCAAACTTAAAAATTCTTAGCTACTCTGGGCGGCTTCTGTTCTCAAACAGGTCCGTCTAATTTCAACCCTGTTTCTCTTTCGAGTTGAGCTGCCACTTTGGGCTCAAAACCCTTTAGGTGTCGCATCACCGCATAAGCCTCTTCGGGTTGACCCAGCTCCATGTGTACTCGCGCCATTTGGTACCAAGCGAAGGGGCTCATTGATTGCAACTCGGTGTTGCGCTTGAAGGCCATCAAAGACTCTTCCAGCCTTCGCTGACGCACCAAGACCAAACCTAAGCCATACCAAGCTCGGTCTAATTTCTCATCCAAATGAAGGGCTGCTTTGAATGCAATTTCCGCTTCTTGGCTACGTCCAAGCTCTTCGCTGACAAATCCGACATTGAAGTGGGCATTGGCGTTGTTGGGTGTTTGAGACAGTGCGCGTTCAAAATAACTCAAAGCTTGTACTAAACGGCGATTGCTCAACTCTTCATAAGCGAGGCTGTTGAGCGCTAAGGCATCGGCAGGATTGATGTCGAGAATTTCTTGAAAGGTCTCATGCGCTTTGGCTCTAAGGCCAAAGACCAACAGCGTTTTTGCCTTGAATTTCAACCACAAGCATTTGCTGCGAAAAGCAGTGCTTGCGTTTGCGGGCGAAATATGGGTGTTCACTGACATGCCGCTATTCCCATTTCGAGGCACATTTCAATTTTCATTTGCACCACAAAAACCCAAGCAATGATCAGCCAGCTGCTGGTGGCCAAAGGTATGTGTCGGTCCAAGATCAACCTGGGGCTGATTTTGCGAGTGATCCAGAGTGCGGGCTTGGAAGCCACATCGAGCAATTGCCAGAAAACATTGTTGTCTCGGTTGGACCCAGCCAAAAGTCCCAGCAAGAATCGCCCAACGATGAACATGAGCGAAAGCTCAATCAAACTCTTAGCGATCACAACGGCAAGCAACATGGCACTTTCTTGACTTAGGTCAAAGTAAATTTTTCGGATTTTATGAGTTAGCCTGATGTCCTACTAATTAAAAGAAAGCCCTTTTCAAAAATAAGTAAATTGCGAAAATTTGCGATTGATTCGCAGCTTCATTCGAGGAAATTAGTTTCCTGACTTCTACCTTACAGATTTTGATGGGAAATGGTGCTTTGAAAGGTGCTTTTTACGAGGGAAAACACCGATAAAAAAATTTCAAATCTTTGCAGCTTGAAGGTCAAAAAGAGGAGTGCAAATCAGGCTTCATTCACGGCTATCTGAGTGAAATGCACTAAGCTCGTGCCATGCCAGATTGATATGGTGAAGATCAAAATTGGTATTAGACAACTTGCGAGGCCAAGAATAGATTCAAATAGCCACAACTACTTTCGAACATGACCCAACAGAATCCCCCCGCCGTGAGAGGTTTCGTCATTGAGCGTCAAGACGGACAAGCTCAACTGCCAGGAAGCTTGCACACCAACCGCAAACTCTCTCAATGGGTGAGCTTGCACACGCCGGGCCAAATTGAAATTTTGACCGGCAAAGCCGAATTAGGACAAGGCATTTTGACGGCACTGCGCTTGTTGGCTGCTGAAGAGCTGGATGTCGACTTAGCGCAAATCAGCTTAATCAGCGCCAGCACTTTGCGCGGCCCCGATGAGGGCGTAACCTCTGGCAGCTTGTCGGTGCAAGACAGTGGCGGCGCCGTTCGCCATGCGTGCGCCCATCTGCGGGGTTTGGCAATGCATCGCGCTGCTTCGCAAACAGGTGTGCCAAGCGATGCCATCACTGTTCATGCAGGTGTATTGCATGCGGCCGATGGGCGTGCATTGGGCAACTACTGGCAACTCTTACAAAACAGCGACCTGGACATTGAATACGATGGTCAGTACCTGCCTAAGCAGCCCCACCAACGGCGGCTATTGGGAAAAAGCGATAACGCACGAGTAGACCTGCAAGACAAGGTCTTTGGGCGTGCGCGCTTCATTCATGATATGCGGTGGCCAGACATGCGCCATGGCCGTGTTGTCAGAGCACCTTCGCTGACTGCTCAGCTAAGCGGTTTGCCAAATGACTTACTCGGACAAATACCGACTGATGTGCAGTGCTGGTCAGATGGCAGTTTTGTGGCCGTGGTGGCTCAACAAGAGCACCTGGCGCACACGTGGTCAGAGCGAGTGGCCAGTGCATTGACCTGGCAGTTAACAGACCAATTGCCCGCGCAACACAATTTGCCCGAGTTTTTGCGCCAAGCCGAACACCAAACCACGGTGCCCTTTCAACAGGGTCAAGCCGACTGGACTGCGCAAACCAACCTGCCTGGCCAACGTTTTGAAGCTTCATTTTTTAAACCCTATTTGGCCCACGCCTCTATTGGCCCGTCTTGTGCGGTGGCACGCTGGAATGACAGCCACCTTGAAATCTGGACGCACAGCCAAGGCATTCACAACCTGCGCGATGACATCGTATTGGCCCTGGCCAAGCGGCTGCCTGATCTCTCTCGCAAAGACATCACGATCCATCACGTTGAGGGGGCTGGGTGCTACGGCCATAACGGCGCGGATGACGTGGCATTTGATGCCGTGCTAATGGCTTTGAATTATCCTGGCGTCCATGTGCGGGTGCTCTGGACACGAGAAGACGAGCTGGCCCATGCACCGCTGGGTGCGGCTCAAAGCGTGCAACTTCAAGCCTGTGTAGACCCTAGCGGCCAAATTACCCATTGGCAGCACGAGCTTTGGGCCAATGGCTACAGCTCACGCCCTGGTCGGGCTCGCTCATCGACCTTGTTGGCAGCCAGTCAAATGGCGGGCGGTGAGCCCTTGCCAATTGCCATCAATCCACCTCTGTCTGCCGGTGGTGGCGCCGAACGCAACGCTGTGCCTGGTTATGCTGTGGCCAATTTGAACGTCATCAACCACCGATTGATGGTGATGCCATTGAGAACATCGGCCATGCGAGGACTTGGTGCATTTGCCAACGTGTTCGCCATCGAATCTTTCATGGACGAAATGGCCATCGCCACAAACCAAGACCCCCTGGCTTTTCGTCTGCGACACATGCAAGATGAGCGCGCCAAGGATGCGCTTCAAGCGGTGGTCCAACGTTCCAAGTGGTGGTCAACCCCATGTGAAGAAGGCGTTGGACATGGCATGGCTTGGGCACGCTACAAAAATACTGGCGCATGGTGCGCGGTGCTTGCGCGTGTCCAAGTTGGCGAGCAAGTGAGCGTGCTCAATTTGGACCTAGCGGTTGACGTGGGCATGGTGGTGGACCTGGATGGCGTGATCAACCAAACCGAGGGCGGCGCATTGCAAAGCCTCAGCTGGACGCTGAAAGAACAAGTCAACTTTGACACCCAACATGTCACCTCGCGTGACTGGGTCAATTACCCCATCTTGCGATTCAACGAAGTTCCTGAAGTCTGCGTTCATGTGCTAGACCGCCCTGACAAAGCACCGCTGGGAGCCGGAGAAGCAGCACAGGGCCCTGTTGCTGCCGCCTTGGCCAATGCTGTGAGCCAAGCCCTTGGACTTCGGCTGCGCCAATTGCCCTTGACGCCTGACCAGCTGCTTATGGCTATTCACGCCTAAGCTAACTCATGAAACCGTGAACACATGAACACACTGGAGCCCCAATAATGCAAGTCAATGGTCAGACCGTGACACAAGAATTGAATCCGCAGCGCTTGTTGCTGTCGGTATTGCGCGACGAACTTGGCCTGAGTGGTCCGAAGTTTGGTTGCGGGCAAGGCGAATGCGGCGCATGCATGGTGCTTGTCGATGGCAAACCACAAACGTCGTGCAACTTGCCCGTGTGGTCTGTTCAAGACTCTCACATCACCACCGTAGAAGGCTTGGGTACGCCCGAAGCACCTCACCCAGTCCAAACTGCGTTTTTGGAAAATCGGGCTGCGCAATGCGGCTTTTGTGTTTCAGGTATCGTGACATCTGCAGCGGCCTTGCTAACGCACCAGCCCAATCCTTCACGTCAAGACATTGCGCAGGCACTCGACAAACATTTGTGCCGTTGCTGCGCGCATGTGCGCATGATTCGGGCAATTGAGCAGGCCGCGCAACACATGCCACCTGCGACCCTACAAGACTGATCTATTGACAAACAACCCCCCTCCAGAAAGAAAACAGCAATGCTTAAAAATTGGTTGATCCCTCAAGGCGCAGGCAATCCCATTGGGGGACTGCAATTTTGCGGGTGCGGCTTGCGCACCATGATGCCGACCGGCAATGAAGCGGGTATTTCTTTGAGGCGCCCTCCCGTCATCATCAAAGGCCAACGTGCACGCACAGTCGATGTTCATGCGCATTGTTTTTTTCAATCCGCCATTGATTTGATGGGTGAAGATGCGCCTAGCGTCATTCCGCCCGTCAAAGGTGTTCCTGAACATTTCATCGACATTCCCTCACGTCTGTCCGCCATGGACCGCATGGGCATCGATATGCAGGTGCTCAGCATCAATCCCTTTTGGTACCGCAAGGACCGCGAGACAGCAGAGGCTATTTGCCGAATCAACAACGAAGGACTGGCCGAGTTGTGCGCTCGCGAACCCAAGCGCTTTGCTGGTTTTGCTTCTTTGGCCATGCAGTTTCCAGATCTGGCTGTACAGCAACTTGAAGAAGCTGTTCGCAAATACGGGCTCAAGGGCGCAGCCATTGGCGGCAGCGTTGCAGGCCGTGATTTTTGCCATCCCGAGTTTCACCCTGTGCTGGCCAAAGCTGAGGAATTGGGCGTGATGCTCTTCATTCACCCTCAAAGTACCCCCGAATTGCAACACCGCTTCAAAGGCAACGGCTGGTTGGCCAACACCATTGGCAACCCCCTGGATACCACCATTGCATTGGAGAAACTCATTTTTGAGGGCATCTTTGACCAATACCCCAAACTGAAAGTTTTGGCCGCACACGGTGGCGGATTTTTAGGCTCCTATGCACCTCGCATGGACAGGTCTTGCTTCGTTTCCCCGAAGAACTGCAACCCTGATATTGTTTTGCGCAAAAAGCCATCTGAATACATGCGGCAAATTTATGTCGACTCTCTGGTATTCACACCAGAGGCCTTGCGCCATTTGGCGGCCGAAGTTGGCGCGGGACAAATCATGATTGGCACCGACCACCCCATTCCTTGGGAAGAAGATCCGGTGACCCACGTCATGAGCACCCCAGAGCTGAGCGACGATGATCGCCTAGGTATTCTTGGAGAAAACGCCATCCAAGTTCTCGGACTGAATGTTTGAGTAACCTCACAAATTTTTAGAGTGTTTCGATTTTTTATCAAGGAGACAATGATGAAGCAATTTCAATTGCACCAATTGGTGAAGCAAGTAGCCACAGTGGTGGCCTGCGTTTCAACTTTGGGTTTGAGCGCTCAAGCGCAAGCACAAGCAGCCTACCCCAACAAACCTATCCGCATGATCATTCCGTTGGCCGCTGGCAGCGCAGTGGACGTGGCGGCACGCTTGCTGGCTCAGAAGATGTCGGTCAACATGGGCCAGCCCATCGTGATCGAAAACATCACGGGTGCAGCCGGCATCATTGGTTCAGAGCGTCTGGCCAAAGCGGCGCCAGATGGCTACACGATTGGCGGTTTCAACGACAGCGTCTTAACGATGGTGCCCAACCTGAACCCCAATACGCCCTACAACCCGATTAATGACTTAACCTACATCACCCAAGCGGCAATCATCGATTTCACTGCGGCAGTACCGATGGACTCCCCCTTCAAGACCATCGCCGATTTGGTGACTGCAGCCAAAGCCAAGCCTGACACCATCACCTATTCATCCGGTGGCAATGGCAGCCCACAGCACATTGCAGGCGCCATGTTTGGTGAACAGCTGGGTATCGATCTCAGACATGTGCCCTACAAAGGCGCTAGCCAAGCAGCACAAGATACTGCATCGGGCATGGTCAATGTGACCTTTCAGGGCATCGCCACCGTCTCTGCGCTGGTCAAAGGCAACAAGCTTCGGATGATTGGTGTTCCCGCCAAAACCCGTCACCCCGAATATCCCAATGTGCCAACCTTTGAAGAGGTGGGCGTCAAGGGCTTTGAGTTCAGCACTTGGTTTGCACTGACAGCACCCCCTGGTTTGCCCAAGGACATCGTGAACACTCTCAATCGCGAAGCTCTCAAAGCCTTGGCCGACCCAGAAATCAAGGCACGCTATGCCGGTCTAGGCCTCAAAATCACTGGCACTACACCAGACGAGTTTGTGGCGCTGACCAAAGTCCAACTGTCTCGTTATGGCAAAGTTATTCGCGATGCCAAAATCAAGAGCGATTGATTCTCATCCCCATGCCACACCGTTCGCGAAGTGTCTGGTGTGGCTTTCTTCCAGAGTACCGTGGCTTAGTACGGTCGCTTTAGTTGCACCCCACCCAAGACATACTCATTGCACGCCTTAGATAAGAAATACCAATTGGGAACTGCGTGTGCCGAAATGGTGGTGAGTACTCCCAAGAAATAATCATTCTCGTCAAGAGATTGTTTGAGCTCTTCCTGATAAACGTATGAGTTGGTCAGTGGGCTTTTCACCAAAAAACTAAAGAGCAAAAGTGAGATGAAAGTGATTGCCGTTACCAAACGTATTGGCCCGGTGGAGGCGCCCAAGCGCTTTTGAAAAAGACACGCCGTCATGCCAACCCACTGCGCCAAATTGAGCAATGCAAAAAAGATAGAGATCCCCAAGGTCAGCGGGGGAATGATTAAGTTTCGGTAGGCATTGGAGAGTCCTTCCACGCCGCAATTTGTTCGATTCGATTGGGCGCATAAAGCGCAATAGCCGGAAATAAAGAGGCGATCACTTTGCGGTCTGGTTCAGCGATTGGCTGACTCACAATGGGATGACCACTCAAACTCATGAGGGCACCGTCTGCCGCCTTAGATGTAAACACAGAAAGGAACAAAGAGATTTTTTTGTCTTCTAAACTGGCCTGCGCAACCAAATAATCAGTGAGAAATTTTTGAACATTCCACATCAAGGCAATGCCCACGACCAAACACAAAACATAGCGCAAGCCACTGAGAAAATCCAATCTGGCACTCAAGCGATACAAGACAAGACTTAAACCAACCCCCGAGAAGACCCTACCCCAAAACTCCAATCCCAACAAAATATCCTCGGAGGCAAAATCAACAGTCAGGTTAAGGAGTTGAAAGTTAAAGCCAAACTCCACAGCAATGTAAAAGATGGTGAAGAAATAAAGGGCCCACCAATTAAAATTAGGGGCAGAGGCTGAGTTTTTTTTTGTATTCACCAACTTATTTTAAATCTTTAAAAGTTTTGTAGTTTTGCTTAAGCTTCCATTCAATAGGCCACAATCCAATAAAGTATCATTGTTTTATGCATCAAGTCGACTTCATCAACGGTAAAACACGCGTGTTTGGCATCGTCGGTGATCCTATTGAACAAGTGCGATCTCCCGAAATGGTGACATGGGAATTTCATCAACGGCAACACAACGCTGTGATGATTCCCATCCATATTGCCCAGAATGATTTCGATGACGCACTGCCTGACATCATGCGAATGCGCAATTTGGACGGACTTATTTTCACCATACCATTTAAAGTGAAAGCCATGGGATTGGCCCAGACTCTGGGACCGCAAGCCTCCATTGTTGGCGCAATCAATGCCATCAAGCACCAAAGCAATGGCGATTGGTGTGGTGAAATTTTTGATGGCCTGGGTTGCGTGGAAGCTTTCAAACGACGGGGTATTGCTTTAAAGGACAAACGCATTCAACTCATTGGCTTGGGTGGCGCTGGCTCTGCCATTTGCGTGGCTGTTGCTCAAGAACGTCCCAGCCTAATGAGGCTGTTTGATTTAAACGAACGCAGCACGGCGCAGATGCTGAAGTTGGTCAAGCAGATCAGTCCTCAAACTGTAGTTGAAGTGGGCCCGCCATGTTGTGATGGCGTTGATGTTTTGATGAATGCTTCTCCGGTTGGCATGCTGAGCGACGCAAGGCTGCCATTGTCTGTAGCAACATTGAACAAAGATTTAGTTGTGTTTGATGCCATCGTGATGCCTGAGAACACACCCCTGCTTACACTGGCACAACACTGTGGGTGTGAGGTTGTCAGAGGGCGCGAAATGATGCTCGGACAGATTTCCAAGCTGGTTGACTATTTTCTTGCGCCCTAACCGATTCCTCAAGTTTGCAACTTGATGGCTTATCAGTGTTTCTTTCTCTTTTTGGCTTGACTGGGTTTTTCTGCATTGGCATACGCGTGGAGTCCAGCTTCGCGATCTATAGGCACAGTCGAAGAAATAGTGGTTTGCGCTGACGGTTGCAAATGCGGCGGATAAAACGCTAGCTTTTGATTTTGAGCCAGTTTATGGGTTCGATCTAAATCTAAATCGCGCTCGTTAACGCCACTGGGAGACACGCATACACCGTTCACGATTTCCAAATCAAACCACCATCGCTTAACGGAATTGCGCATGCCAGCGCCAATTTGATCATCGTAATCAATGAGCGCTCTTCTGGCACTGGGAACTTGGATAGACAATTCAAGCAAGCGCGCTGATTCAACCAAATCTTCTCTGTTATATGGGCAGGTTTTCATGCACCGCCCACAGGCAGAGCCCTTCATGTTGGTTAAGCGGTACTTTCCGCATTTTTCAACATCGGGTTTCCATATTTCATAGCCATTGAACATGACCTTGGGGCCAAAAGGTATGGCATTGCATGGACATTCGCGCGCGCACTTGAGGCACATGTTGCACACCGATTGCAAACCAAAATCGATAGGTTGGTCAAATGCCAAAGGCAAGTCGGTGGTTAGTAATACGCTCTTTGATCGGGGTCCAATGAAGGGGTTTAAAACCAATTCACCGATGCGCGAGAGCTCGCCTAAGCCCGCCAATAAAGTGGCAGGGATGTGCAAGATATCCGATTCCGCGTTGGTGTGTGCCCGAGAGGAAAAGCCTAGGCGGCGCAAATGAGCACCCATGACACCCGCGATGAATGCGCCTCGCATATACCCCCGCATAGACTGTGCACCCGAAATCCAATCGTCGCCAGAGGCACCCTCCATGGTTTCAAATCCTTGGTCAAGCAGCATGACAATGCAGTGTTTGTGGCTGGGCTCAATGGGCTTGCCTTGTTGCGCTTCATGTGAATAAAACATCCAAGGCTCTGCTTCGCAAATGCCCACCAAATCAGCGCCTAAAAAATAAGCCAGGGCTTTGATTGAATCTGCATTTCTTTGCGCATCTGACAAATCTTCGTTGGTGTTTGCAGGCTCAAGACGCTCATAGTTTCCTTGCAGGGGCACCATGTTGCGTATGAGGGGGGTCATGGCATACGCCAGTGGATGCTTGGTGGCAAAGCGCATGCGTTGCACCTTGGCTTTTTCACCTAAATCACCAGCGAGTGCACGGGTGAATAAATCGGCTCGCTTGCTGTTGCGAATGATCTCCTCGCGAATGATGAGCGTTGTGGGCTCTGGCACACGCTTCAATGTTTCCATGGGGTAGCGGCCTAAATGCAAAGGGCGCAGTTCAGCTTCGGCTTATTCCCAACCTGGTCGAGTGCCATGTTTTCCCATATAGGCGTCGGAATCTGGCCAATCCAAGGAAGCGTCTGCGGCAATTGGGAGATCAATTTCCAATGGCAAATCGGTGCTGATGGCAGCCAGTGCAAAGCCAGTCTTTAGAAAAGGCATTTTGAGCAAACCATGATCTGCTCGCACAATGCCTGCGCGTTGTGCCAACGCTTCTAAATTCAAAAGTGTATTGCCTGAGACATGACCTCGCGCGCTGTACCCCAGTGCGCGAATATAGCCAGCCAAGACAACGGCCACTTCGGTGGCGCGTGCGTCGGGCTTTGTTGCTGCCATGCAGCCAATTGGCGCCAGGCTCTCCAAATTTGGGCTCACGACTGAACTCAACCAGAATGATCAAAGCATGCGTGTGCTTCGGCGCATCACTTGAAAAGTCAGCAGCCTCAATGGCGCACACGCCAGCCAGCGTGGCATCTAAAAAGTAGGCAGAGGCTTTGAGGTTTTTACTTCGAACGCTTAAATTTTCTGGAAGCGGCGCGAATGCACTGGCTTTCTCGCCGTCCAAGTACTGTTCAAAAAGCGTTTGATATGTTGACAGGGCGTCGTTTATCGAATTAGTGCCCGCAGGATATTGATCTTCGGGTGATGCAGCCTTGATTTCTAGAGCCTGGGCGTCTCTGGCTAGCAGTTCAGTGGGCAAATCTCCCATGTCGAAATGCCGAGAGCGATTTGAAAATAAACGTGTCATGTATCACAGCATCATAAAGACCCAAGATACTGGGATGTCTTGCAATATAAGGAAGTCAATGTGAATGGATTACTTTGCGTCGATCAAGATGAAGGCAATGCGCGCAGGCTGACCAGAGCGATTGGCCCAGGCATGGTTAGTGCCGCGTTGAATAAGCACATCGCCAGCGCGCAGCACTGTTTCTTCTTCATCCATGATGGCCACCAACTCTCCTTGAAGCATCAGCGCATAGTCGACCGTTTGGGTCTTGTGCATGCCTGGATGCTCGCCGGATTTGATCTCGCGGTGCGCGTCGCGGTACATATTGGAAAAAGTGGCTTCCATGGCCCTTTGCAATTCTTGGGGATCTTTAGGCTCTGGCGGAATGTCTATGATGCGCAAGACGGTTCCTTGAGCAGGCGGTAATACACCGATATGCTCTGTGATGCTGTCGGGTGCTGTGATAGGCGAAGGACTGGCGCCCGTGCGCCAAAGGTTGGTCACCCTGTAACCAGGTCTTTCTTGAACAACTCGCACAGCGGGAGAGGGGCCATCCGCCAAAATGCGAGAACGGCCTTGGGCATCGTCGTAAGTGACGACACGGCGAATGGGTTCAAGTTGAATAGTCATGCAAGGCCTTCAGCTTATTGACGAACACCACCAGCAGCACGAAAGGCTGCGCCTTGCTTCTGGAACTCATCTTGCACCCGCTTGTCCCATTGAGGCATGGCTTGGTAAGCCAGAATTTGATTACTCTTTTGCGCAGCATCTCTCACCGCATCCGATTTAACGGCCACGGCACATGCTGCATCCAGCTTGGCCAGCACTTGAGGTGGTGTGCCCCTTGGCGCGAATATGCCAGCGAAGGACAGTTGGGTCACATCGATACCGAGTTCTTTGAGTGTGGGAGCATCAGGAAAACCGGGGTGTCTGCGCTCTGAAGCAACAGCCAGCAGTCGAACGGTGCCGGCTTTCACTTGTGCTGCCGCCGAAGCTGCAATGCTGGTAGCAAAGTCCAATCTACCCGCCAGAAGTTCCTGTAAGGAGGCTGCATCACCCTTGAAGGGGATGTGCACCACGTTCAGCTTTTGGTGACGCGCCAAGTCATCAACCGCCAAAAATGGGGCTGAGTTGGGGCCTGGCGAGCCATACGACAAAGATTTGCTTTTGGCCGCAGCAATCAAATCGGCCAGCGATTTGAAGGGGCTGTCAGAACGCACTGACAAGCCCAAAATATTTTCAGTAATGCCGCACACAGGTTGAATGGTGTCAGGAGAAAGCTTCAAATCTTTGAGGTGATGCGGTTGAATGGTGACCGGGGTCATGGGTGTGAAGGCCAGAGTCAAGCCATCAGCAGGCGCTTGCATCAACGCTGTCATGCCAATCACACCTGAACCGCCATCGCGCGAAACCACAACGACACTCTGACCCATTTGCTTGTAAAACTGTTCGGCCACTGCTCGGGCCATGATGTCAGTGGAACTGCCAGCAGCCCACGGGTTGATCATGGTAATTGGTCGCGCGGGGTAAGTGTCTTGTGCACTTGAATGCATGGCGCTTGCGGACAGCGCCAAAGCAACGAGGCCCTGCATCCATGTTGAGAACTTGATCATCAGTAATATTCCTATCAGTGACTTAGTTAGGCGTGCGCCACGAGCTTGGATTGAAGTCTACTATCAAACTTTCCGTCCACCAAAACAAACAACATGCGACAGGTGCGATCTGATCGGTTGGCCCAAGCATGATTGGTACCACGCTGGATCACTACACTACCTGGTTTCAAGTTGACCTCGGAATCATCCAGCACCAGTACGATTTCACCTTCGATCACAACGCCATAATCCACCGTCTCGGTTCGGTGCATTAGCGGATGTGGTGAATTTGCCTTTGCAGTAGAAGCACCCGCATCACCAATTTCAGCAAAGGCGGCCTGAGTATTGCGTACGCCATCTAACAAAAACTCTTGGGTGTCGGGCGGTATGTCAACAAAGCGGATGCGTGTACCCATTTCCGGTGGTGGCAACTTCAGTGCGCTCAATGTAGGATCCTCGCCATTGCTCACCAAACACGGAGCTCCGTGGGTGCTCCATACCTCATGGAAAACAGTACCAGGTAAAGCCGATAACTCGACCACGGTTGGCAGAGCACCGTTTTGCGAAACCACAGCTTTGCCGTCGGCATCGTGACCCGTGACCACGCGATGAATGGGCGGTAGCTTTGCCATCATGCGCCAATCGAGGGTAAGACCTCGCCTCTGCATTCGCCAAAACCTATGCGAACAGCACCTTCACGCTCACATGTGCCACGTAAAACCACCACATCGCCATCGCTTAAGAAAGCTCGCTTCTCACCCGTTGCCAAGCTGATGGGTTTTTGTCCGGCATGCGCCAACTCAATGATGGCACCAGCCTCTTCAGGTGTGGGGCCGGAGATCGTACCGGTACCCAACACATCACCCGCATGCAGATTACAACCACCAATCGTGTGTTGCACCAGCATTTGAGAAACGCACCAATGCTGATGCTTAAAATTGGTCTGAGAAATCTGTTGCGCCTGGAGACCTCGGCTTCGCATTTGTGCTGTTTGTAACGAAACACTCAAGTTCACATCAATACCACCGTGGTCACGCAGTGCCTCACCATCCAAATATGCCAAAGGCTGAGGGTACGTTGCTTCGCGTGCAAAAGGCAATCGGAATGGGGCCAAAGCCTCCATCGTTACAATCCAAGGAGAAAGAGACGTTGCAAAGTTTTTCCCTTGAAATGGCCCCAGAGGAGTCATCTCCCAAAACTGGATGTCCCTCGCTGACCAGTCATTGAGTAAGCCCATACCGAAAATATGCGACTCTGATTGCGCCATAGACACAGGCTGGCCCCAGGCATTGTCTTGACCTACGTAAATGGCCATTTCCAATTCATAGTCTAGCCGTTGGCATTCACCAAAAACGGGCTCAGACTGTCCTGGGGGTATAGCCTGCCCCATAGGCCTGCGAAAAGAAGAGTTCAAGCCAAGGCTTGAGGCGCGGCCATGATAGGCAATCGGCATCCAGAAAAAATTGGGCGACACATCCCCGCCCCGTCCCACAGCAATGCCGACATTGCGTGCGTGGTAAAAAGAAGTGTAGAAGTCTGTGTATTCGCCCACTTGCACTGCAGTTGCAAGTTCAACATCACTCAAAGCGTGAAGCGCCAATTCCAGTTCCTGCTGCACCTTGACAGAAGCGTCTCTGTGCAGTGCCAAGAACAAAGCTACACGCAAAGCATGCCAAGCAGGCGCACCCATTCGCATTAATTTGCGAAGATCTTCGGCAGCAGCCTGCGCAGCAAGCGTGGCCAAAGCAGTGTCAACACCCGGGGCTTTTAACCACTCAGTTTGAGATGCCAACTGAGCAACGTCTAGCACCTTATCGCCGATGGCAACCCCGCAGCGCAAGGTTTCTGCATGCTGTGGACGACAGCGACCATAGGCCAAGTTTTGAATTGGAAAATCACTGCCGTTTGCGCTACCTAACCAGCTGGTAGCTTTTGGATCATGCGTCACATTGAGTGCAATCAAAGTCATTGCATTCTCCTCACACCGAAGCCATCAACGCATCATCAAAAATTGCCACTGCCCGTGTCCATCCGGCAGAGGCACCTCGAATTTTGTGAGGGAAGCAACTGATGAAAAAACCAGTCGGTGGCAACGACTCTAAGTTGTGCAGTTTTTCGATGTGGCAGTAACCAATGTCTCGCCCGGCTTTGTGTCCTTCCCAAATCAGCGAGGCGTCTTTGGACTCGCCGTATTTTTGGGCTGTATGAACAAAGGGTGCGTCCCAACTCCAGGCATCTGTGCCGGTGAGACGAACGCCTCGCTCCAACAAATACATGGTGGCCTCGTAGCCCATACCGCAGCCACTGGCCACGTAATTGGTATGACCATAACGCATGCCTGCAGCGGTATTGATCACCACAATTTCTAAAGGCTTCAGCGTGTGACCAATGCGTTTCAGCTCTGCTTCTACATCCGCAGCAGTGACCACATAGCCATCTGCAAAGTGCCGGAAGTCCAACTTCACACCCGGTTGAAAACACCACTCCAAAGGCACATCGTGAATGGCAATCGCTGGTTTTTTTTCACCCAGCGCTTTGTCCATGGTGGAGTGAAAGTGATAAGGCGCATCCAAATGCGTACCGTTGTGAGTGGACAGTTGCACCAACTCGACAGCCCAGCCTTCGCCATCGGGCAGGTCTTGTTTTTTCAAGCCTGGGAAAAATGGTTCAATTTGTTCAAAGGTATTTTCATGGGTGAAATATTCGATTTTGGGCGCAAAGGCAGGTGGATCGCTGAGTACGTCGTTTTCAAGAAAAATGGACAAATCAACAAATTTACGTGTCATGAGAATCTCCTTTAAACAGGTGAAAAAGCAAGTAAGTCATCAGGGGTGTTGCCAACGCAACAATCGGGACTCCAAGGTCGCTAGCAAGGCATTACTGAGAAAACCCAAAGCGCCCAAGAGAACAATGCCAGCAAACAATTCACTGGCTCTAAATGATCGTGCAGCCAATAAAATGGCTTGACCCAAACCAGGCTGCGAAGCGATCATCTCACCCACCACAGCCACAATCAAAGACACGGTCAGAGACAAGCGCATGCCCGCCAAAATATCTGGCAATGTCGAAGGTAAGCCAATCTTCAACGCAAAGGACACATGCGAAAGTTGCAAATTAGCTGCCACTTCCTTGAGCCTTGGCTCTACTTGAGCCAAGCCTTGTACCGTCGCCAATAAGACTGGCCACATCGCTCCAAATGACACCACAAACAAAACCATGTTGGCACTCAAACCAAACAGGGAAATGGCCAAGGGTAATACAGCCGAGGCTGGTAAAGGTCGCAGAAATTCAAGTGTGGGCGCAATCCAATCTCGCGCCGTAGTCGACATTCCAATTAAAGTACCCAGGGCTATGCCCATCACAGATGCCAAGCCCCAGCCCATAAACATTCGGAGAAAGGTCTGCCAACTGGCTTGCCCTAAGTCGGCCGCATCAGTGCCAGGTTCCGCTGAAAAACCTTGCACCAAGCTGGCCCAGGTGGCTTCGGGGGTTGGCAAAAATACACGACTGATCCAGTCGCCATGACTGGCGAGCCACCAGAGCGCCAAAAGAGCCGCCAGCACCGCGAGTGATTCCCACCACAACAGGCATTGGCGTATAAACACTTTCATTGCGATCATGAAACGTCCCGTTCCAGGGCAACGCCACCCATGCGAACATGCACCCATTGTTGGGTGCGCAGCGTCAGCCCATTGATGACGGTGCCAACTACGCCTATCCAAAACAACCAAGCCAACATGCGCGCAGGCTCCATGCTTTGCTGTGCAATCATCATGGCATAGCCCATGCCGTGCGGATTGGCGGCAATCTCTACCGTAACGGCGACGACCAAGGCCACAGCAACGCCCAAACGCAAGGCGACAAACAACCGAGGCACCATAGCTGGTAAGACAATCCACCCAATGCGTTGCAACGGCGTAAGTCCCAAAGCGGCAGACACCTCTAGCAAACGCGGCTCTACTTGGCGCGCCGCTGCTTGCGTCAATATCAGCATAGGCCAAAAAGTAGCAAAGGCAACGACACAAAGCTCCATGCGAACGCCAAAACCAAATATCAACATGGCCAATGGAATCAAAGCCACTGACGGGATAGGACGCATGACTTCAATGGTCAAAAATCCCATGCGTGAAGCACGTGCAGATAAACCCAATAACAGACCGAGAAGAATACCCCCGCTAGCACCAATGACCAGACCCAGTGCTGCGGTACCCAAGGTAAAAAAGGTAACACGCAATAACCCTTCGTCTGTTGTCAGCCACAGCAAGTCCCACCAAGCGCGAGCTGCCTGAAGTGGCGTAGCCAGCGCATCACTGCTGTCAGCAACGCTGCGTACTGACCACTCTAGCAGGCCAAGTATCAGCATTGGAAAGACCCACGGACGCAGACGTCGCCACATCTCAGCCGTGCCCCAGATAATGGTACAACTCGCGGCGCAAGCGTAAAAACTCTGGATGCTCTTTGACACTTAAATGATCACGTGGCTGTTCAATGGGTACATTGATCATGGCGGCAACGCTGGGCAACTGCGGGGTTGGATTGGTCCGCAAGGCAATCACACGATCGCCCAAATAAATTGCCTCTTCTAAATCGTGCGTTACAAACAACACCGTCAATCCTTGCTCTCGCACCAAGCGCGAGAGCTCATCTTGCAAAGCTTCACGAGTCATGGCATCGAGGGCGCCAAAAGGCTCGTCCATCATCAAAACATCAGGGGATTGCGCCAAGCAACGTGCAATCTGCAAACGCTGCTGCATGCCGCCAGACAATTGCACCGGGTATTTATGCCGATGGGCTTGCAGATTGACTGTTTCCAAAACCTGTTGTACTCGAGGTGCGCGCTCTTGCACAGGCATTTGCGCCGCCTCCAAAGCCAACATGACATTGCCTTCCACCGTGCGCCAGGGCAATAAGGCGCGGGTATAGTCTTGAA
Organism: Burkholderiales bacterium; assembly: GCA_026400155.1. Classification (GTDB taxonomy): domain Bacteria; phylum Pseudomonadota; class Gammaproteobacteria; order Burkholderiales; family Burkholderiaceae_C; genus Limnohabitans_A. The sequence goes on from JAPLPO010000013.1 coordinate 17,045, forward strand.
AAACAAAAGCTACTTCGCGAGAGGGTTTTGTCACTTTAAGCCCATGTCGCATGACAGCGCCAGTGCTGGGTTGCACCAAACCAGCCGCTGCGCGCAACAAGGTAGTTTTACCGCACCCCGACGGGCCAATGATGCAGACAAATTCACCACGCGCTACTTCAAATGAAGTGGGCGAGAGTATCTCGCGACCACCCAAGTGAATACCCAATCGCTCGAAAGACAAAAAAGACACTGGCTAAAAAATCACTTAACCAACAATGAAGCAACGTTGGGCGAAGCCTTTAGCATTTTTTGATCGTTCATCATGTTAACCCAGTAAGTTAACTGCTTGTCCACGATCACTGGTGATGGCGGACTGAGTTGCATGCTGGCCAAAATTTCTGGTGGCAGTTTGATGAATTTACCAATGTGGGCACGAACAGTGGCATCATTGGCTGGCTTCTTGATGAAGTTGGCAGCCTCAATGATGGACTGTTGAAAGGCTTTCACAGCAGCACCATTTTTAGCGACCCAGTCGCGTCGTGCGGTGTACAAAATGGTGGGCATACCATCGGGCTGGAAGGTGGTGTAGTAAGACGCCACATAGCCAGTACCACTGGCCAAGATGCGCGCCATGAAGGGATCTCCTGTCACCACGCCGTCAATTGAGCCAGCACGCAATAAATCACTGTGCTGTGGAAAAGAGACCTCAATGAAGTTCACCTTGGTTGGATCGACATTGTTCAATTTCAACCAAGCGCGAAAAGTCACATGCAAATAAGCTCCTAATCCAGGCACACCAATTTTGCGACCTATGCAATCTTGAGCGGTGCGGATACCACTTCCTGCTCGCGCCACAAAACCTACACCGGTGAGGCTTTTACTCGTCATGCCACCGCCACCTACCACCACATGATCTAGGCCGCCATCAACTGCTTGCAAGTAAACCGATGCGGTTGGTCCGCCCATCTGCAAAGAATCGGACTGAATCGCAGCTGGAATGGAGGGGTTGAGTGGAATGAACTTAGGTTCGACATCCAATCCACGCTTGCTGAAGTAGCCCTCTTCTTTGGCAACAAACACTGAAGCAAAATCATTAACCGCCGTAAAACCAAAAACAATTTTTGTAACTGTTTGCGCTTGGGCAGTCAACGTACCAGCTCCCAATGCAGCAGCAGACCATGTCAGCACCTGACGACGCGAAATAACTTGAGAAGCAATCATGAAAGAATCCTTTTTTTAGCCGGGGGATGAAAAGATTGCACGGCGCCCCGAATACCGTGAACGATGAAATTGATCAAGTGCTGCTGCACTTGGACGTCGTTAGGTACACACTGGCTATACGACAAGCGCGCCACATGCGGTGAGACTCACCGCTTTGCGGGCTATACTCGGCGCGACTGCCCCCTTGCGAACTCTGAGTCTAGATTGAACAGAAACTACATTCATACGGCTCATTGAACAGTTGTTCAAATTAATTGAACATTCGTACAAACCCTGCCCGGCCAACCCCCTTCTGCAGGTCAATTCAAAGCAGCATTTGCACAACAGACTGCGTTTTAGATAGCAATGCACGACATCTCCTTAGCGCATTGGTAAAGTAAGTGGTTGAGTTTGTAGCAATGCGTTTATCGTGAGCTTGAAAGCCAACTGGTTAGATAAAGGCAATGCGCGCTGGTTGCACAGCAAATCGTATACCGATCGTTGTGTGCATTCGTAAAATCTAGAGATAACTCTAGCTTCTGTAAAGGGCCATACTTTGCAACCATCCACAGACTGACAACACTCGACAGGTTGTACCGTGGGCCGGACTGCGTCCCATGATGCCCAACATGATGCCGCGAGTAGGCCGAGGTAAATTGGCCAACGTGTTTTACAACACCGGGCATGGTCATTTGGGCTGGACGCTGTCTGCGGTGACGGCGGACATGGTGGGGGGTGTGGTTTATGGCGCTATGAGCAAAGCGGAATGAGTCGTTTGGCCTAGGGTGTTAACGATGTGATCGGTACAAACTGTAAACGATGTCTCCAGTATGTACCAAAACTGGCTTATGCCATCTCTGGGGCTGAGGACTCTTTAAGGGTTTTCAAATTATTTGGCACCACCAGCAAAAGTCCAAAGGCCATCGCTAAATGCAAGAAATCGCCTGGCACCAACCAAGGGGGTATGCTGAATTTAATGACAAACAATACTGAGCCCGCCAACATCAAAATTGCACCCATGGCACGCATGTGTTCTCCGCGTTTGAGCAGAGAAACCAAAATGACCAGCATGCTGAAGAGTGCCAACGCCTGATCATAGATTCGCAACTTGCCCAATCCGGCAACCAACAAGCCAAGCAACATTGCCCCACCCAAAAAAATGATGGCAAATTGCCGTCGAGTCGCTACCATAGATTCAGGTGAAAGCACACAAATGGCTAACATGGGCAAGGCAGCACTGGCACTCATCAAGGTAAACAAAGGATGCCAGGTCTCAAGTGGATAGATGCCAGAAAACCTCAAAAACCCAAGCAAGGCAGGAATGGCCAAGAATGTAAAGGCCATGCGATAGCCAACGGACAAAGCGCTTCTTGATGCAAGCCAAACGGCCACCAAGCAAAGCAACGCATCAGTCAGAGCCAGACTGTTAAGCATGGCTGTGGCCTTCGGATGATCTCAGCTCACTCTTTTGACGTGCTTGGGTCATGCGCCAACCAATTGCGGCAATGGCTAAAACCATCACCACACAATAAGCAATACGCAAAGGCTGCGGCAACCGTGACTGAAGGTAAAAATAAACCATCAGCAATGCAACGCCCATTAAGGTGCCTCCAAATGCAAACCGAATTAATCCTGCTGTAGCGGGAGTATCAAATCTATTGAATCGATTTTTCTCAAAAACCTCTGTCGCGTCCTCTTTCTCTGGCGTCCAAGAGGGTTTAGCAAAGATGTACATCAAGCGGTGGCGCCAATTTTCTGCCGACTTAACCTGCCGCCCAATGTGCGCGAACTGATGCAGATTGGCCCACAAAGGATTCCAACTTTCAATGGGCTTTCGAATGCCGTAAATCGGCTTTTCGTCATCGCGTTCATCGGCGTAAGTGCCAAACATTCTGTCCCAAAACGAAAAAACGCCGCCGTAGTTTTTGTCAATGCAGTAATCATTCTGGCCATGGTGTACGCGGTGATTGGAAGGTGTGACCACCACATACTCTAGCCAACCTAATTTTCCAATGAGTTGAGTGTGCACCCAATACTGATAAATGAAATCAATCAAACCCACCACCACAAACACCTTGACTGGGTACCCCAACAAAGCCAAAGGAATGTAGAAAATCCAACGGAACAGGAAACCAGTAGAAGACTGCCGCAAGGCAGTTGAGAGATTGAATTCTTCACTGCTGTGATGCACCACGTGAGAGGCCCACAAAATGTTGACTTCGTGGCCAGTGCGATGCACCCAGTAATAGCAAAAGTCGTATAGCAAAAAGGCGGTGATCCAGGTCATGGGATTGGACACATCCCATGTGTAGGCACCAAAGCGATCAGAGATGAGTGTGTACATGATCACACTGATCAAGCCACCAATGGCTTTGGAGAACTCACTCATGATGCCCACGTTGATTGATGTGAGGCTGTCTTTTAACCGGTAAACGCTGGCGCCCCTTGAATGGGCAATCCATAGCTCTAGCAAAATAAGGAGCAAGAAAACGGGAACAGCAAATGCAATAGGGTTCATGAATTGTCCATTTTCAAAGCAGTGACCTGCCCCCCGCCTGCCGAACCAAGAGTGTGGAAGCAAATGTGAAAGCAAAATTTAGGATCTTACACCTCGAGATTTCACACACGGCTGGAGTTGTGCACACATAGGCGCATTCAATTGAAGGGCCACAAGTCAATCGCGGTCATGCAAATTACTAATGACCCAACAAGCAATCGCAATCAATAAAATAGAGCCGCTTTCATATAAAAGTATGGTGGGATCTCCGTCCTTGCCCTGAAGAATAATCAAACGGCTTAATGCCGTCATGGCAATGATCAAAGGTATGGTGATTGGAATTCGGTGGCTGCTGTAGAACGCCCCTAGCATGCCCAAAACTTCTGCATAAATAAACATCAGCAGCAAGTCCTTCAGCTCAACCCTCCGCTGGTCAATGAGTACCATAATTTCTTGAATCATTGCTCCGACTGTAAAAAGAGCGATGATGACCAAAAAAGACTTTTCAGTTAAATCAATAATGCGTTTTATTAGTCGAATTTCAATAAGAAGTCCCTACAAAAGCGCTGGCCAGCGGTGCAAGACCTATTGGGTGGGCACACCAGGACTTGAACATGGGGCCAAAGGATTATGAGCAACTTCAAGAAATCAAACCTCAATTAAAACAATAGGTTACAAGCGATCTACAGAGGTGTGGAAGCAAATGTATAAGCAATCAAATACTCTTCTGATTCACTCTTTTAGAAAGTTCGTCAGCCGATTCTTTGCGCTCGCTGTATCGATCTACTAGATGTGGTGAGACATCACGAGTCAGAAGTGTGAACTTCACCAACTCCTCCATCACATCAACCACCCTGTCGTAATAGGCGGATGGTTTCATACGCCCATCTTCCTCAAATTCTAGGAACGCTTTGGCAACAGAACTTTGATTTGGAATCGTTAGCATTCGCATCCAACGCCCAAGGATTCGCATTTGATTAACTGCATTGAATGACTGCGAACCCCCAGATACTTCCATCACGGCCAAGGTTTTTCCTTGCGTAGGACGAACAGCGCCTATGGATAAAGGGATCCAGTCAGTTCTTCATGACGCTGCTACTTGGAGCAACGCTGAAGATTTTGAGGTTTTCTTTTCTGAAAAGGACAACATTGCCGGTGTCAGCATACCGGTCGGCGAAGACATTGCAGAGGTTCTAGAAGCCGGGGCAGCATTAGGCATCTGCAATCGCATGTTTGAAGAATCCGGTCTATCAAACGGCCGCGTATGGCATTCACTGGTTTCTGTTTCTGGAGCGGAAATTTACTCTCCATTATGAAAAAAGCCACTGACCGAAATCAGTGGCTTTTCCATTTTGGTGGGCCCACCAGGACTTGAACCTGGGACCAAAGGATTATGCTTACTACTACAGCTTTCGCTGCCTGTTTCCAGTTTGTAGTCTGGACTGTCTCTTGTCTTTACGACCTACCCGTACAGTCTCTACACCTTCCAAATATTGCTATCTGGCTTGGCTCGGGATTACCACGCTGCAAGCAGCAAAGGCTTCCCCGAATTTGAGTAGTTCTACATGCCAGCAGAGTTAACTTACTCACATGCAACCCAACGGCAAATGACCATGACATTTTGGTGTTTTAGGTCACTTGCTCTTTAAGTCCTCTGCTCTAACCAACTGAGCTATAGGCCCGAAAAACTGATTGTACTTTGCCCCTTTTTGACCCCCAAAATGCTGCTTAAATTTTCAGCAAAGTGTGGAAGCGGTGTGGAAGCAAAATTTGACAACTATGGCGCTGTAACCTGTTGATTTCATTGAGGTAATTTCAGAAACAAAAGTATTAAAATCGTTTATGAGTCCTCTGCTCTAACCAACTGAGCTATAGGCCCTTGGGCGCCATTGTAAGGCACTCAAACAGCGCTTCCATGCCTAGCAATACAGGTCTCAAGCACCTCAGAATGATCTCTTTGCCACCAATTCTCTGTAGAAAAGATCTCCACCTCGCTAAAGCCATTAAAGCCTTGGGTCTCAACCCAGCCCCTTATTTTTGGAATATCAATCACCCCGTCGCCCATCATGCCGCGGTCGTTGAGCAAATCGCGTGTAGGGGTGAGCCAATCACAGACATGGAAGGCCAACAATCTTTTTTGGCCAGCGCGTTCAATTTGCTGTTGCAGTTTGGGGTCCCACCATACGTGATACACGTCTACTGCCACCCCCAAAGCGCCGGTTTGCGCAGGGTCTAGTTTGTCGCACACATCCAAGGCTTGCTCTAGCGTATTGATGCACGCACGGTCTGCGGCATACATGGGATGCAGCGGTTCAATGGCCAAGGGCATGTTGCACGACTTGGCATAGGCCAATAATTTTTCAATGCCCTCAAACACTTGATCGCGTGATTGCTGGATGTTTTTATGCGTGGCTTGTCCTGCCAAAGCGCCCGGCAAGCCTCCCACCACCAGCACCAAACATGGTGCATTGAGCTCGCACGCTTCATCTACGGCTTGGCGATTGTCGGCATCTGCTGCTTGAATGCCCGCCGCAGTGGCGGCAGGAAACATGCCGCCGCGGCAATAGCCCGAGAGTTTCAAGCCGTGTGTCTTGACCAACTTGGAAACGGTGTTCAAGCCCACGGCAGCCACCTGGTCGCGCCATGGCGAGATGGCGTTAATGCCCCGACTCACACAGGCTTCAATGATGTCCGTCAAAGGCAGGTCTTGGCCACGGCTTTTTCTAACTGTGGCCGTGTTAATCGACAGCCATTCGTGACTTTGTGTGAAATTGCGCATGCTAAATGGCTATTCAATGCCATGCATGGCCAACATGGTTTTCATGCGGTGCAAGGCCAAGTCGGGTTGCTCCAACAAATTGGCAGCATCGGCCAATTTGAACAACTCTGCCAAATGAATCACAGAACGGGTGCTCTGCTGCCCGCCCACCATGGTGAAATGTTTTTGATGGCCATTGAGCCAAGCCATGAAAACCACACCTGTTTTGTAAAACCTGGTAGGTGCTTTGAAAATATGGCGCGACAACGGCACGGTGGGTCCCAAGATGGCATGAAACTTTTCTAAGTTGCCCTGCGCCAATTCGGCCAAGGCTGCGCTGGCGGCAGGTGCAATGGCGTCAAAGATTCCCAGCAAGGCATCGCTTTGCCCATGAACCAAGTGCTCACCTTGGCCATCGCCGGCAATCAATTCGGCGTAATTGAAATCGTCACCGGTGTACATGCGAACGCTGGCTGGTAGACGCCGGCGCATTTGAATTTCTTTGTATTTGTCTAGCAAAGATATTTTGATGCCATCTACTTTGTGGGCATGCGCCTGAATGATGCCTAGGGCCGTGTCCATGGCTTTGTCTGTGTCGGGGTTGCCCCAATAGCCTGCGAGTGCAGGATCGAACACGTCGCCCAGCCAGTGCAGCAGAACGGGCTGTTTGGCTTGACTCAAAATTCTGTCGTAAACGCGCTCGTAATCGGCAGGCGATTTGGCCACTCTGGCCAAGGCACGGCTGGCCATGATGATGAGCTTGCCGCCTAACTTTTCAATGGCTTCCATTTGAAATTCATATGCAGCAATCACTTCGTCTACATTTGAAACGCTGTCTAAATTCAAATGATCGGTACCACAGCCTGACGCCAAAAATGCACCGGGCACATCTTTGGAAGCATCAATCGAGCGCTGTATCAGGGTGAGCGATGTAGGCCAATCTAGGCCCATGCCCCGCTGCGCTGTGTCCATGGCTTCTGCCACACCCAAGCCCAACTTCCACAAATGCTGTCGGTAGGCAATAGTGGCATCCCAGTCAACGGCGCAATCTAACCAAGGCTCGTGTGGTGCCAAA
>JAPLPO010000210.1 GCA_026400155.1 Burkholderiales bacterium
CGAGTCGGGGCTTTTTTGTTCCAGAGCTCAAAATTAAAATAGACAAACTGGAATAGAAACTGGAAACATCATGAAATTCGTTGACGAAGCCTACATTGACATCGCCGCAGGCGATGGCGGGAACGGCTGCGTCTCGTTCCGGCATGAAAAGTACAAAGAGTTTGGCGGCCCCAATGGGGGTGATGGGGGTCGAGGCGGTCACGTGTTTGCTGTAGCCGACCCCAATCTCAACACCTTGGTTGATTTCCGTTACTCACGCAGGCATGAAGCCAAACGCGGTCAACACGGCATGGGCTCCGACATGTTCGGCGCCATGGGCGACGATGTCACCCTCAAAATGCCTGTGGGCACCATCATCACCGATGCCGAAACCGGCGAAGTTTTGTATGAGTTGCTTCAACCAGGTGAAGTCATCATGATTGCCAAGGGCGGCGATGGTGGTTTTGGCAACATGCGTTTCAAAAGTGCCATCAACCGTGCACCGCGCCAAAAAACACCAGGCTGGCCAGGAGAGAAAAAAGAACTCAAGCTAGAGCTCAAAGTGTTGGCCGATGTCGGTTTGCTGGGCATGCCCAATGCTGGCAAGTCGACCCTCATTGCCGCCATTTCCAATGCGCGCCCCAAAATTGCAGACTACCCATTCACCACATTGCACCCTAATTTGGGTGTGGTCCGTGTAGGTCCCGAGCAAAGCTTTGTGGTGGCCGATGTGCCAGGCCTAATTGAAGGCGCCTCGGATGGTGCAGGCTTGGGCCATTTGTTTTTGCGCCATCTGCAGCGCACACGATTGCTCTTGCACATCATCGACTTTGCGCCCTTTGATGAAGCGGTTGACCCCGTCGCACAAGCTAAAGCCATTGTGGGTGAGCTTAAAAAATACGACAAAGCTTTGTATGACAAGCCCCGTTGGCTAGTGCTCAACAAACTTGACATGGTGCCCGCCGAAGAGCGCGAAGCCCGCGTCAAAGATTTCATCAAGCGCTTCAAATACAAAGGTCCTGTCTTTGAAATTTCAGCCCTCACGCGTGAAGGTTGCGAGACTTTGATCAAGACCATTTTCCAGCACATCAAAGCACAGCAAATCAAAGAACAAGAGCCGGTTTACATTGACCCTCGCTTTGTAGAAGAGCCACCGCAGTAATTGAAATCACCATCAAAGTTTTTGAACTTCTCACGCCATTGACCCACATGAGCCAGCCTTTCACTTCCACTGTATTGCGCGATGCGCGCCGCATCGTGGTCAAGGTCGGTTCTAGCTTGGTTACCAATGAAGGCCGCGGGCTAGACGAAGCTGCCATCGGTGAGTGGTGTCGTCAAATGGCGCTTATGGCCAAAGACGGTCGGGAAGTCATCATGGTGTCCAGTGGTGCCATTGCCGAGGGCATGAAGCGCTTGGGTTGGGCCACACGTCCTGTTGAAATTCATTCCCTACAAGCGGCAGCTGCTGTCGGTCAAATGGGCTTGGCCCAAATGTACGAAACCAAGTTGCGCGAGAACGGTTTGGGCAGTGCTCAGGTGCTGCTCACGCATGCCGACTTGGCCGATCGCGAACGCTATTTGAACGCTCGTTCTACCTTGCTCACGTTGTTGCAGCACAAGGTCTTGCCCGTGATCAACGAAAACGATACGGTGGTGAATGACGAAATCAAATTTGGCGACAACGACACCCTGGGCGCCTTGGTGGCCAATTTGGTGGAAGCCGACGCCTTGGTCATCCTCACCGATCAAAAAGGTTTGTACAACACGGCCGACCCGCGCAAAAATCCGGCTTCTCGATTTGTGCACGCAGCTCGCGCAGGTGACCTCAGCTTAGAAGCCATGGCAGGCGGCGTGGGCTCCAGCATTGGCAGTGGTGGCATGATTACCAAAATATTGGCGGCCAAGCGAGCGGCCGGTTCTGGCGCTTCCACCGTCATTGCCTGGGGCCGTGAACCCGATGCCCTCATTCGTTTGTGCCAAGGCGAGTCCATCGGTACTTTGCTGGTGGCGCAAACGCAAAAGCAGCAAGCCCGCAAGCAGTGGATGGCCGATCATTTGCAATTGCGCGGTGCGGTCACAGTTGACCCAGGGGCGGCTTCTAAATTGCTGGCCGAAGGCAAGAGTCTGTTGGCCATCGGCATGACACACGTTGAGGGCGACTTTTCTCGCGGTGATGTGATCGCCATTCGAGATATGAGTGGGCTAGAAATTGCAAGAGGCTTGGCCAATTACGCCAGCGCCGAAGCCAGACTCATTTGCCGAAAACCTTCTTCTGAATTTGAAGGCTTGTTGGGATACATCGCTGAGTCCGAGTTTGTTCACCGCGACAACATGATTTTGACGCGTTAAGCGATCTTTCGAAATGAAAGGGCATTGCATGCCCTTTGTTCATTGGCCGTTTGTTTCAGGCTTGTCTAAATTGCTCTGCGGGTCGGGATCGAAACTGCCACCGGGTGGCAATTCAATGTGAATTTGGGTTTGCATGAAACCAAATTGGACCGTCATCGAAACTTCCTGACCTTGAGAGGGGCCTGTTTCGCTCTCGTTTTGTCGAGGTCTGGGATTGCCGCGATAACCCCGGCCTCGGTTGTCATAACGGGGCAAGTAACGTGACAATTCAGTGAGCGCCATTTCATAAACGCCCCGTTTGAACTCCACCACCACGTCGAGTGGCACCCAAAAGTCGTTCCAGCGCCAAGCGTCAAACTCGGGGTGGCTGGTGGCGCGCAGGTTGATGTTCCAGTCAGGCTCGACCAGTTGGAGTAAATACCAAATTTGTTTTTGGCCCTTGTAATGGCCCCTGGCATCGCGCCTGATGAAACGATCAGGCACTTCGT
>JAPLPO010000145.1 GCA_026400155.1 Burkholderiales bacterium
AATCCCGCGCACCTTGTCTGGCAAAAAACAAGAACTGCCGATTAAAAAACTCATGCTAGGGCAGCCCTTAGAAAAGGTGGTCAACAAAGATGCAATGGCCAATCCAGCTTGCTTGGATTGGTATGTTGCGTTGGCAAAAAAACATTTGGCGAAAACGGCCTGACAAGAAAAAAGCCAGTGTGAAAAACACACTGGCCTTGCAGTTGGCGCCATGCGCCGCTAGCGCACGTTTAAAAATCAGTTCTTGTGCAAATCTGCGTTCAAGCTGCCCCAGCTTTCGGTGCGTGGAATGGCTTGTACGGCACCAGACTGTGAGTCGCGGCGGAACAAGATGCCATTGCGGCCAGACAACTCACGCGCCTTGACCACATTGCCATCGGGCATTTTGACGCGCGTACCGCCCGTGACATAACAGCCGGCTTCCACCACGCAATCGTCGCCCAATGAAATGCCAATGCCTGAGTTGGCGCCGAGCAAGCATCGCTTGCCAATAGAGATAACCTCTTTGCCACCGCCCGACAAAGTACCCATGATGGAAGCGCCGCCGCCCACATCGCTTTGATCGTCAACCAACACGCCTGCACTGATACGGCCTTCAACCATCGACGCGCCCAAGGTGCCGGCGTTGAAGTTGCAGAAACCTTCGTGCATGACAGTGGTGCCTGAAGCCAGGTGAGCACCTAAGCGCACGCGGTCGACGTTGGCAATGCGAACACCCGTGGGCACCACGTAGTCGGTCATGTAGGGGAACTTATCGACGGCTTTGACATCGAACACCACGCGAGCAGCGCGTGCGCGCAAACGTGCGTCTTGCAGTTGGTCTAAAGGGCAGGGGCCCATCGAGGTCCAAGCCACATTGGCCAGCATGCCAAAAATGCCAGCCAAGTTGGCTTGGTGTGGTTTGATGAGTCGGTGGCTGAGCAAATGCAAACGCAAAAACACATCGTGGGTGTCTTTGGCCGGTTCTGTCAAAGTGGCGATGCTGGTTTTGACAGCCACCACATTGACACCGCGCAACTCGCAAGCGCCCAGTGTTTTGACAAAGGCTTCGCCTAAATGCACACAGGCATCGGCTTCGCTGAGAACCTGACTGCCATTTTCTTTCAAGCCTTCGGCCAGTTGCGGGGCTGGGTACCAAGTGTCTAACACGGTACCGTCTTTGGCGATGGTTGCGAGGCCGTAGGCAATGGCGCCACTTTGAATCATGGGAGGGGTTTGCATGGAGGTGTCTAAAAATTCAAAAAAAGAGATTATCGGGCTTTGTCGGGTGCTTTGTCTTTAGCGCAGTTCAGACAAGGCAATGGTTTGCTTTTTAAGCCATTCGCCTTGTGTATTTTGGAAGCCCAGTTGAATTTGCTGTTGCGGCCAATCTAACTCGATGAGCGCAAAGTGATTCTGTGTGATGAGCTCGCCCAAACGATTCGGGCCCTGTTCTTTGGCAGAAGCCCATGCATGCGTCATGCCACTTGACGTGACCTCGTACAGGGGGTAATTGCCAGGAACGGGGTTTTTGTAGATGGCACCAATGTGCCGGTCGCCCGATAAGAACACCACGCCCTTCGCGCCAGTCTGCTTGATGAGTTGTCGCAATCGAGTTTGCTCAACAGGGAAATTGTGCCAACCTTCCCAGCCATGTCCTTCCACAATCACTTGAACGCTTGAAACAATCAATCGGACATCCGCAGGCTGTTTCAATTGAGCTTCAAGCCACTGCCACTGAGCCTCTCCCAATATGGTTTTTTGTGGGTCTGCGTCGGGCACAAACCTTTCTTTGCCTGGGGCATCGCGTTGATCTGTTGCGCGCAACTTGGATCTGAACCAACGGGTGTCTAACAATATAACTTGAACGCGCCGCCCCATTGGGCCAAATACAGCGGCGTGATAAAGACCTGCTCGTGCTCGACGGGGGTCGTCGGTAGGCAATTGCCAGAAGTCGACAAAAGCATTTTTAGAAGCTTGCTTGTGCGCGAACTCAACGCCCCCATCGTTCAAGCCAAAGTCGTGATCGTCCCAAACGGCCAGGTGGGGGATGGTGGCTCGCAAGGCGGCAAACCCGGGCTGCGCTGCCTGGGTCGCATAGGCATTTTCTAAATTCTGCAGCTGCCATGGTTGGCCACTCGCGTAGACATTGTCTCCGCCAAAAATAAACAGATCGGGCTTTGCAGCCAAGATGCTTTGCCAAATGGGCTGCGGCCTTCTTTGATCAATGCAAGAGCCAAAAATGATCTTTTGGACTTGTGTGGGCCAGGCTGGTAGGCCCTTGGCAGCATCTGCAGTTTGGCTGCTGCTTACTTGCGCACCAACATTCCAACCAGATAACAGAGAGCCCAATGCGCTGGCTTTTAAAAGTTGACGACGGTCCAAGATGGCTCCCTTCATGAGTGGGGTTTCAGTTAGGCACCCTCGGGGGCCATTCAGCAGGGCCGAAACACACAAGCCCAAATAAACCATGAGGCTATTTTATGACCGCTGAGTTCAGGTTTGTTTTTCGACCGCTAAAATACCCTCATGACGACCACCATCGAGCCCCTCAAAAAGTCTTTCAAAGCCCAAATGCTAGAGGCCAGAGAGCTTGCCATCACGGCTTCCGTCAATCGGCTATTGGCTGAAAAAGGCTTTGACGCCATGACGGTCGATGAAGTGGCGGCAGAAGTGGGCATTGCCAAAGCCAGTTTGTACAAGCATTTCAACAGCAAGGAAGAGTTGGCTTGCGCGGCCATGGTTCAGGCCATGGAAAAAGCACAAGCCTTCTTAGAAGAGCTGCAGGCACAGTCAAACCTGTCAGAAGGACAAAGCGCGGGCAAGGCATTGAACAAACTCAAGGCCACCACGCGCTGGACGCTTGAATTGAAATTGGCCGGTCAAATGCCAACGCTGCCAAGCCACAACTCCAGTTTGCGCGCCACACTCATGGCCAGCCGGCCTTATATGGACGGGCTGATGAATGTGAGTGACCTGCTCGGTGCTTGGATTGTTCAGGCGCAAAAAGAGGGCGACATCCATCCAACCTTGCCGTCCATTGCGGTGTTGTACACCTTGTACGCCCGCGCATGTGATCCGGTGGTGGAGTTCCTCAAGATGAGCGAACTGCACAGCAATGAAGAAATCATCGACATGGTCATGAGCACTTGCTTTGAGGGCTTGGTGGCCAGAAAAAACTGATGTCTTTCTAGACGCAGACCATTCAGAGCCTTTAGACCCCTCAGACCGCCACACGCACTATTTTGCGGGGGTCAAAGTTGACTTGCTCATTCTTTCGCGCATAGCCAAAAGGGTTGGCCACAACACGGCACCCTAAGTGAACATAATCGTGAGCGCAGTGCAAGTGGCCATGCAGCCACACTTGGGCTTTGGGCAGCAAGTGGTCCAATGCGTTGCAAAAGCCCGCGGTGCCGGGTGTCAGCCCATAGCGTGGATCGGCGCTTTTCAAGCTGGGCGCAAAATGTGTGATCACCACCGTTGGACCCTCAAATGGTTCTGACAATGCGTTGGTCAGCCAGGTTTGATCGGCTTGCGCTTTGGCTCTCACGGCTGCAGATAAAAATGGCTCGCCATTCAAGGTCGTGCCAGTTTTGCGCAGGTAAAAATCAGCGGCTCGTTCAGCTTTCTCGCGTGCTTTGAGTTGTTGAGTGAGGGGGCCGTTCAAAGGGACCAGCGCTTCAAAATCACTCCACAAAGTGCAAGCGATCAAACGCACCCCTTTGAAAACCTCAACACGCTGATGCAACAACGTGATGCCAAGGCGCTGGCATGTTTCGCGCAAGCGTGCATCCGCCACTTCAAATGGCATGCCATCGTATTCGTGATTGCCAGGGACAAAGAAAACGGGCACAGGCCATGCGGCCAAATCTTGGCGAGGAGAAAATCGGGCCAAGCCAAAATCGGTGTCGTTTTGATCGATCAACATCGAGCCATCTTGATAAGAGCCGATGTCGCCCGCCAAGACCAAGACATCGGCCAATGGTGAGGCTTCTGGTGTGAAGCGGGGGTGAGTTTCCAGATGCAAATCGGAAAGCAATTGAATGTTCATGAAGGCCTTGCACTTTTGAAAACATCGCGCGCAATGTCGATCAGCATCTCTCTTAACCAAACGTGTTCATTTTGCGCATGCTTGCGCCTGTGCCACACCGCATCGACGTGCAGGGTGGGAACTTTGAAAGGCAGCTCGCACATGAACAGCTCATGGGCAATGCCTGTGGTGGGCACAAAGTGTTTGGGCAGAACAGTTAACAAATCAGAATTCACAACCACACGCCCTGCGGTGAAAAACTGGTTCACGGTCATGACCACACGGCGCTGTTTGCCAATGGATGCCAAGGCTTCATCGATAAATCCATAGGGCCGTCCAGAAAAACTCACCAACAAATGTCGGGCATTGCAAAACTCATCCAAGCTGATGTTCTTTTGTGCCAAAGGATGCTGGCGCCGCATGACGCAAACATACTCACCGTCGTACAAGCGCTGGTGCTCGAATGCAACGGCCTCACCCGATTGAGCTTTTGCCGTGAGGTCGGCCAATACAGCCGGAAAATAACCCAAAGCCAAATCGGCGGTGCCATCGTTCAACATGTTTCTGGGGTCGCGGGTGGTCAGCGGCAAAACGCGAATAGACACATTGGGCGCCTGCTTTTCTAAGACTTGACCCAGATCGCCCATCAGTTCTGCCGCAGTTGCATCGGCCATTGCCAAGACAAAAGAATTGCGAGCTTCAGCGGGCACAAAGTGTTGCGGCACCAAGGCGGTTTGCAATTGGTCAAGTGCGGCCCTCACGTTGGGCCACAACTGCAAAGCAAAGGGCGTGGGCGTGATGCCATGGCCGTCGCGCCGCACCAGATCGTCGCCCAATGTTTCGCGCAGTCGGCGCAAGGCATTGCTCACAGCGGGCTGGGTGATGGACAAATTGCGCGCCGCTTTGGTCAAGCTTTTTTCTGCCATGACTTCATCAAAGACCCGGAGTAAATTCAGGTCCAAGCTTCGAAAGTTGGTGTGGACAGCTTCAATCATTTCGGTTGTGAATGTTAAGCATCATAAATATAAAGTTGAACAACACTAGAGTAAACCCTATGATTCGCCCATGGTCAAGCAAAAAGTGGGATTGATCCCAAAGCGAAGACCCCAATGTGAAGACCCCAGTTCATAGCCACTCCCAACTAGGAAATCAAGATGAAACACAACTTTGTCCACTTAGAGTATCCCCTCACACACCCTGGTGTTGAGCGTGCCGAGCAGGCTGTTGCCAATTTCAAACGCATGAGCAACAGTTTCAACCCCACTCGCACATTGGCGGCCATGCTTTTGGCAGCCATCGTGGCGGCGTTTGTGGTTGTCGCTGACCAAATGATGGCCACTTGGGCCGATGGCCATTTGCTCGCAGCGTGGGTAGCGCTTTGGGCTGTGGCATTTGCCGCTGTCGGCTTGTTTGCTGGAGTTTCCAAAACACTGGCGATTCAAGCCAAGCAAGCTCTGGATTCTTGGTCTGCAAGCATGGCGCGCCGCCGTTCCGATGAGCGTCTTTGGTCAATTGCGCAAACCGATGCCCGCCTGATGTCTGAATTGCAAAGCGCTTTGAGCCGCTCAAATGAAGACTTGCCTTCACTTCAAAGCAGCACACAGCGCCGAGTTGAGCGCATGCTTCAAAATCGTCAGTACTACATTTAATGGCGCCACGTGAAAGCCTCCTTCGGGAGGCTTTTTTCATTTTGAAGCTGAACCTCAGACGGGTTCTTGAGGGTCAGAATTGGCTTTCTGCGAGGCCAAATAAATGCCCGGCAAAATGAAAGCGGCACCCACTGCATGGTGCCAACCCAAAGTCTCACCCAAGAACAGCCAAGCCACCAAGCCCCCGTACAAAGGCCCCAAGTACAGGCTTGCAGCCACTCGGCTTGCCCCCAAGGTTTTTTGACAAAAGGCGTAAGCCCAGTAAGCGCCCACGCCTGGGAAAACTGCTGCAGCTATTACAAGCAATCCGGCGTTCAAGCTCCATCCGGCATGCTGCGTCGCAGCCCACTCGAAGATTGCAAAGGGCAGCAAAACCACACTGCCGCCCAGGCAAGTGGCTGCCAACCTCGCGGTTGAGCTCAAAGGGCTGGCCCACTTTTTTAGCAGCAAAGCGTAGGCTGCCCACGCTACCATGGCGATCACCACCAAGCCATCTCCCAAGACCCAAACGACTTGCGACAGCGCTGCCCACTGGCCTTTGACCACCACATGCAAGACACCCAGCAAAGCGATGCCAACGCCAAGCGTTTGTTTCCAAGTGAATGACTCTTTCAGCCCAATGACTGCGCCAAGGGTAATCAAGACCGGTGAGGCTGCATAGATCAATGCAATATTGATGGCCGTGGTTGTTTCTGCAGCCCAATAAACCCAGGCGCCGCAAATGAGCATGCCCAGGCTGCCCAAGACCAAATACTGCCGCCAAGCTTGCAGGGTACTGTGGCGTTCGTGCCAGAGTTCGTGGCGCGCAATCAAAGCCAAAATGAGGCCCGCTAAAAACCAGCGCCCCAGTGCCAAGACATGGGGGCTGATGATGCCGGGTGCAGTTCTGGCCACAATGTAATTCACCGACCACAAGGCCGGTGTGACCCATATCAAAGCTTGCGCCAGCTTTTGGCGCGAGTCTGCGTTGATCAGACCGCTGCCAAGCGTTGCTCTAACGCTGCTTTGGTGTCTAGCAATGCTTTGGGCAGTTTGTAAGCCAATTGCTCAAAGTGCGTGGTGTGCAATTGGAATTCTTGCTGCCATGCGGCTTTGTCAATGCTGGTCACAGTTTTGAATTGGTCTGCTGTGAAGTTCAAACCCGTCCAGTTCAACTCGCCATAAGTAGGCGTGATGCCGAACATGGTCTCTTGGCCTTGGGCCTGACCTTCCAAGCGGTCGATGATCCATTTCAAGACGCGCATGTTGTCGCCATAGCCAGGCCAGACAAACTTGCCAGCTTCGTCTTTGCGGAACCAGTTGACGCAGTAAATGCTAGGCAACTTGTAACCGTCGGCCTGAATTTTGGCGCCCATGTCCAACCAGTGCTGGAAATAGTCGCTCATGTTGTAACCGCAGAAGGGCAGCATGGCGAAAGGATCGCGGCGAACCACGCCTTGTGCGCCAAAGGCAGCTGCTGTGGTTTCGGAGCCCATGGTTGCTGCCATGTAAACACCCTCGGTCCAGCTGCGAGCTTCTGTAATCAGTGGCACGGTGGTGGAGCGGCGGCCACCAAATATAAAGGCGTCGATGGACACGCCAGCGGCATCGTCC
Source organism: Burkholderiales bacterium (assembly GCA_026400155.1). Classification (GTDB taxonomy): domain Bacteria; phylum Pseudomonadota; class Gammaproteobacteria; order Burkholderiales; family Burkholderiaceae_C; genus Limnohabitans_A. The sequence continues at coordinate 7,252 of JAPLPO010000145.1, forward strand.
CAAGCGGCGTCGAGCGCAGGGTTGTTGATGGCAGACACGGTAAAGCGAGCATTGGCGTGAGCTGCTTTGGCGCCCGTTTCTTTGGCAATCTGAGGTGTCCAGTCTTTGCCTTGCCAATCAATCAAATGATCAGGCAAGTTGCCTGTGTCTTTTTCCATGCCTTCCCACCAGACATCACCGTCATCGGTCAAAGCCACGTTGGTGAAGATCACGTTTTTGTCCAAGCTGGCCATGCAGTTGGGGTTGGTGTGGTGGTTGGTGCCAGGGGCCACGCCAAAATAACCAGCTTCGGGGTTGATGGCCATCATCTTGCCGTTGGCTTGGGGTTTGATCCAAGCAATGTCGTCGCCAATGGTGGTGACTTTCCAGCCGTTGAAGCCTTCAGGCGGCACCAACATGGAGAAGTTGGTTTTGCCGCAAGCGCTTGGGAAAGCCGCCGCCACATGGTACTTTTTACCTTGTGGATTGGTCACGCCCAAAATGAGCATGTGTTCGGCCAACCAACCTTGTTCGCGGCCCATGCTGGAGGCAATGCGCAAGGCCAAGCATTTTTTACCAAGCAAAGCGTTGCCACCGTAGCCTGAGCCGTAAGACCAAATTTCACGTGTTTCTGGGTAGTGAACGATGTACTTCAGGCTTGGGTTGCAAGGCCAAGAAGTGGCGTCTTTGGCGCCATTGACCAAGGGTGCACCCACGGTGTGCAAGCAAGGCACAAATTCGCCATCTGCGCCGATCACATCAAACACCGCCTTGCCCATGCGGGTCATGAGCTTTTGGTTGACGGCCACGTAGGCGCTGTCGGTCAATTCAATGCCGATGTGGGCAATGTGTGAGCCCAAGGGGCCCATCGAGAATGGCACCACATACATGGTGCGGCCTTGCATGCTACCTTCAAACAAAGGGTGCAAGGTTTTGCGCATTTCTGCAGGGGCCATCCAATTGTTGGTAGGGCCGGCTTCTTCTTTCTTATCTGTGCAAATGAAAGTTCGGTCTTCTACGCGGGCCACATCGGAGGGGTCAGAGCAAGCCAAGAAGCTGCCAGGGCGCTTGGCGGGGTTGAGTTTTTTGAAGGTGCCCTTGTCCACCAAGAGTTGGCAAAGGCGGTCGTACTCTTCTTCGGAGCCATCACACCAATAAACATGGTCTGGCTTGCACAGGGCCGCCATTTCTGCCACCCAAGCAATCAGCTTGGGGTTTTTCACATAGTTGGGGGTGTTGAGGTTCAGGCCCTGCATCACGGGTGAGTTCATGGGAAAAGCTCCTAAGTTTAAAAATCGTTTTTTGAAAAGCCCTTGTGGTGACTCAATTTAGCGACCCACATAGAACTTTTCAAAAAACGACGCCCAGTCCCGTAACCTGCCCGTAACCGGTCCGCAATTTTAAAGACGATGGCGAGAAAAGGGTGCCAATAAATTTGAAAACCCTTCAAAATGTATGCAAAACGCGCATAACCTTGGTTTTTAGGCCTGTCTCGTTGATCGGGGGGCGAAAAAAAACCGCCTTGATGAAGGCGGGTATATCGAAAAGCGATGGGCTGTTAGCGGACTTTTTGTGTTGATCCGAGGTAGGCCTTTTAGGCCATGGCAACAGCAATGAAGGCCAGCAAAAAGATCAAAACTGCGCCAGCGACAGGAATCACGATAGGAATGTGCTTCACGATTCCTTCAACAGGATCTTGGGGTTCGTGAGAATCGTTGTGTGCAGACATGAAAAAACCTCATTTTGTTCAGCGGGTTATTTTAGCCGAACTCCACACACCTGCAACACTGCGTCCCCGTAGGCTTCAAGCTTTTTGACCCCAATGCCACTGATGCCGCGCAAATCGTCTAAGTTTTGAGGATTGACAGATGCAATGTGTGCCAGGGTGGCGTCGTGAAAAATAACGTAGGCCGGCAAGTTGTGTTCTTTGGCCACTTCTGCACGCCAAGATTTGAGGTTGATATAGCGCACCAAATCGTCTTGACCCAAATTGGCCGCCGCTGGCCCAGGTGCTTGGGGCTTGCGGCTTTTTTTCTCTGGTTTGTGGCTCACAGATTCCCGCAGCAAGACCTTGATGTCGCCACGAAGCACGGCCCGAGAGCCTTCTGTCAGTTGGAGGGTATTGAACACCTGCCCCTGAACATTGAGAGCGCCCATGGCGATGAGCTGGCGCAAGACACCTCTAAGCTGTGTCTCGCTGAAATTGGCGCCAATGCCAAAGGTACTCAATTGCGAGTGGCCGAATTGGGTCATTTTTTCGGTGGACTTGCCGCGCAATATATCCATGATGTGACCCGATCCAAACGAGAAGCCGCTGTGTTGTTCTGCGCGAAAAACGGTGGACAACAATTTTCGGGCGGCGTCGGTGCCATCCCAAACGGCGGGGGGGTGTAGGCAGTTGTCGCAATTGCCACAGGGTTCGCTGTGCTCATCAAAATAAGCCAACAAGCGAACTCGGCGGCAGTCTGTGGCTTCGGCCAAAGCCAGCAAGGCATCCAGTTTGCCGCGCAACAGTTGCTTGAAGTTTTCTTCTGCAGGGCTTTCGTCAATCATTCGCCGCTGGTTGACCACATCTTGCAAACCATAGGCCATCCAGGCATCTGCCCGCAGGCCATCGCGCCCCGCGCGCCCTGTTTCTTGGTAGTAGCCCTCAATGTTTTTGGGCATGTCCAGGTGGGCCACAAACCGCACATCGGGCTTGTCGATGCCCATGCCAAAGGCAATGGTGGCCACCACCACAACGCCTTCGTCGCGCAAAAACCGATCTTGGTGTTTTTGCCGAACAGCGGCAGCCAAGCCTGCGTGATAAGGCAAGGCATCGATGCCCGCTTCTTTCAACAGTTCGGCGACCTCTTCCACCCGCTTGCGTGATTGGCAATAAACCACGCCAGCCTCTCCTTCATGCTCGCGCTCAATAAAGCGAAGCAACTGGGTGCTGGCGTCTTTCTTTTCAACAATGGTGTAACGAATGTTGGGCCGGTCAAAGCTGCTGATAAAGAGGCGCGCGTCTTCCAGCTGCAAGCGCTCAATGATGTCGGCGCGCGTGAGAGCATCTGCTGTGGCTGTGAGGGCAACACGGGGCACCTTGGCATACCGCTCGTGCAGCACCGTGAGACCGCGGTATTCGGGCCGGAAGTCATGGCCCCACTGACTGACGCAATGGGCCTCATCGATGGCAAACAGACTCAAGGCATTTTGGCTGTAAAGCGAATCGAGCAAGGCCAAAAATCGGGGCGTTGTGATTCTTTCGGGAGCGGCGTAAAGCAGCGTGATATCGCCTTGGCGCAAACGCTGCTCGATCGTCTGAGCCTCGTCCATGCTCAAGGTAGAGTTGAGAAAGGCAGCGCTAACACCGGCCTCGTGAAGTGCCCCCACCTGATCGTGCATCAAGGCAATGAGGGGCGACACCACAATGGTGATGCCAAGGCCAGCGTTTTGTCTTGCAATGGCCGGAATTTGATAGCAAAGGCTTTTGCCGCCGCCTGTGGGCATGAGTACCAGTGCGTCTTGACCACGGGTGACATGCTCAATGATGTCGCGCTGGGGCCCTCTAAACGACTCATAGCCAAAGACCTCGCTGAGGATACTTTGCAGAGGGGGTGAAATGAGGACATCGGTAGACACGGCCTGTATTGTCTCCGAAGCACTGCCGCACTTTGGGTGCGATTTAGGCGTTTTTCGGGGTATTTGATTGCAATGCGCTTCAAGAGCCGCAGATGTTTTTTACAATAAGCGCATGAAACCTTTGAACTACACCCGCGCTCAAGCCTTGCCAGCCATTTTGGAAAAACGCATTGCCATTCTCGATGGCGCCATGGGCACCATGATTCAGCGCTTCAAATTGAGTGAGGCCGATTACCGTGGTGAGCGCTTCAAAGACTTTCCCAAAGATGTGAAGGGCAACAACGAATTGCTGAGCCTGACGCGCCCCGATGTGATTCGCGACATTCACGAAGGCTACTTGGCGGCAGGTGCCGACATGATTGAAACCAACACTTTTGGCGCCACCACCATTGCGCAGGAAGACTACAAGATGGCCGACCTGGCCATTGAAATGAACCACGCCTCGGCCGCCTTGGCGCGCGCCGCCTGCGACAAGTTTTCAACCCCCGACAAACCGCGTTATGCCGTAGGTGCTTTAGGCCCCACACCTAAAACGGCCAGCATCAGCCCGGACGTGAACGATCCCGGTGCGCGCAATGTCGACTTTGAGTCTTTGCGCAAAGCCTACTATGAACAAACACAGGCCTTGGTGGAGGGCGGCGTAGATGTGTTGTTGGTGGAAACCATCTTTGACACCTTGAATGCCAAAGCCGCCTTGTTTGCCATTGAAGAATATTTTGCAGCCAGCGGCGAGCGCTTGCCCCTCATCATCAGCGGCACTGTGACTGATGCCTCGGGCCGAATTTTGAGCGGTCAAACCGTCACCGCGTTTTGGCACAGCGTGCGCCACGCCCGTCCCTTGGCCATTGGCTTGAACTGTGCCTTGGGCGCTACCTTGATGCGTCCCTATATTCAGGAGTTGGCCAAAGTGGCTGGCGACACGTTCATTAGCTGCTACCCCAACGCGGGTTTGCCCAACCCCATGAGCGACACGGGCTTTGATGAAACCCCCGATGTCACCAGCCGCTTGCTGCATGAATTTGCGGCCGAAGGTTTGGTCAATATTGTGGGCGGTTGCTGCGGTACCACGCCAGAGCACATTGGGGCGATTCAGCAAGCGGTCAGCCCCCTTGCACCCAGAGGATTGCATGTTGGGGCGTTTTACAAGGAAGCTGCGTGAGTTGGTGCTTTCAACTTCAGTGGCGCACCAAATCACAACGCGCAAGTCAAATGTGTGCGCCGCTTTGGTGCATCAACCCGTTTCCACTTGAAGTATCAGCGCCTTGTACCTAGGGCCATACCGCCAAGTCACCCAATCAACCAAGCTGGTTTAGAGAGCTGGTTCAAAGAGCTAGCTTAGAGCTGGCGCGTTGTTTGCATAGAACCTCTTGTCTTCACAGAAAAGAGGTTGCCATGTCTGAGTTCTTTGACCCGTATAACGCCGATCGTCCCTTGATGCTCAAATGCAGTTGTGGCCGCGATCACTCCCCCGCCGATCACCATGCAGAAGTTGCGGCCGATGCTGCAGCAGCCACGTTGCGTGCGCGCTCCGAAACAGCCGAGTTTGAAGCCTACAGCCAAGAGTTCATTGAGGCCACCTTGGTCAAAGCCTTGTTTCCTCAAGACCAAGAGCGTCGAAACTTTTTGCGCGCAGTGGGCAAGAAAACAGCCATGGCCGCCATTGCCAGCGTGTTGCCTGTGGCCAGTCTGCAAGCCATGGCGCAAGAAAAAGGACCGCTTGAAAAACCAAACTTGAAGATTGGCTTCATTCCAATCACCTGCGCCACGCCCCTCATCATGGCGCACCCCTTGGGCTTTTACAGCAAGCAAGGTTTGAATGTGGAAGTGACCAAAACGGCGGGCTGGGCCTTGATTCGCGACAAGATGATCAACAAGGAATATGACGCATCGCACTTTTTGTCGCCCATGCCTTTGGCCATCAGCATGGGGCTCGGTGCCAACACCACGCCCATGAATGTGGCCACCATTCAAAACGTCAATGGCCAAGCCATTACCTTGAGCTTGAAGCACAAAGACAACCGCGATCCGAAGAACTGGAAGGGCTTTAAGTTTGGTGTGCCGTTTGATTACTCCATGCACAACTTCTTGCTGCGTTATTACTTGGCAGAAAACGGTTTGAACCCCGACACCGATGTGCAAATTCGCGTTATTCCACCTGCAGAGATGGTGGCCAATTTGCGCGCAGGCAACATCGATGGTTTCTTAGGCCCCGATCCTTTCAACCAGCGCGCAGTGTTTGATGAGGTGGGCTTCATTCACATGCTCACCAAAGATTTGTGGAATGGCCATCCTTGCTGCGCATTTGGCACCAGCACGGAGTTCATCCAAAAAAATCCGAACACCTTTGCGGCGCTTTTCCGTGCGGTGCTCACGGCGGCTGCCATGGCGCGCTTGCCAGGCAACCGCGAATTGATTGCCAAAGTGATTTCGCCTACGCAGTACTTGAACCAACCCGAAGCGGTAATCAGCCAAGTGTTGACGGGTAAGTTTGCCGATGGCTTGGGCAAGATTCAAAACGTGCCCGACCGCGCAGACTTTGACCCCATGCCATGGCAGAGTTTGGCGGTGTGGATGCTGACGCAAATGAAGCGTTGGGGTTATATCAAAGGCAATGTGGATTACAAACAAATTGCCGAAAAAGTTTTCCTGATTACCGATGCGCGCAAGCACATGAAGGACTTGGGACAAACCGCGCCCCCCGGCGGCAACTACATCAAGCACAAGATCATGGGCAAAGAGTTTGATGCGGCCAAGCCCGAAGAGTATTTGAAAACCTTTGCCATTCACAAGATGGGTTGATTGATTGTGAACACCATTTCAATTAACTTGCGAGCGGCGCTGGTCTCTTGCTTGATCTTGGTTTTTTTCTTAGGTGCGTGGCAGCTTTCATCGCAAGGGCCATCGATTGGTGCTGCAACCAAGGCGGGCGCAACGGCAGAAGAAATTGAGTATCAAAAGATGATGGGCAAAGACCCTGGCGCGAGCAAGAGCACAGGCTTTCCGCCGCCCGTCGAGGTTGCCAAGGCCGTGCTCAAGCAGCTGTCCAATCCGTTTTATGACAATGGCCCCAACGACAAAGGCATTGGCATTCAATTGGCGCATTCATTGGGCCGCGTCGGTTTGGGTTTTGCATTGGCAGTGTTGGTTGCGTTGCCTTTGGGTTTTTTAATTGGCATGTCGCCGCTCATGCAAAAAGCCTTTGATCCGTTCATACAGGTGTTGAAGCCCATCAGTCCGTTGGCATGGATGCCGCTGGCTTTGTACACCTTGAAGGACTCCAGCATCAGCGGTATTTTTGTGATCTTCATTTGCTCGGTGTGGCCCATGCTCATCAACACCGCGTTTGGTGTGGCATCGGTCAAACGTGAATGGCTGAATGTGGCCAACACCTTGGAAGTGAACCCACTTCGCAAAGCCTTCTTGGTGATCTTGCCGGCTGCTGCGCCCACCATCGTCACAGGCATGCGCATCAGCATGGGCATTGCATGGCTCGTGATTGTGGCCGCAGAAATGTTGGTGGGCGGCACCGGCATTGGTTACTTCGTTTGGAACGAGTGGAACAACTTGTCTCTGGTGAATGTGATTTTTGCAGTGCTGGTGATTGGCGTGGTGGGCATGCTGCTCGACATGGCGTTTTCAAAATTGCAAAAAGGGGTGAGCTATGTGGAATGAACCCGGCGACCGCACAGGCAACTTTGCACAGGCCAACTTTTTGCAAATCGAAAAACTGGGCAAGGCCTATCAAGCCGACAAACCCGTTTTTGCGGATGTGTCCTTCTCTGTGGCGCGAGGCGAATTTGTTTGCATCATTGGTCATTCGGGTTGTGGAAAAACAACCATCTTGAATGTATTGGCTGGTTTAGATTCCGCCAGTGTGGGCCACGCCTTCATGGATGGCCGTGAAATTGCGGGGCCCAGTTTAGAGCGCGGGGTGGTGTTTCAAAGTCACGCGCTCATGCCTTGGTTGACGGTTAGGCAAAACATTGCCTTTGCTGTGAAGTCCAAATGGCCTGATTGGAAAACGGCGCAAGTCAATGAGCACGTTGAAAAGCATGTCGACATGGTGGGCCTGTTGCCGGCCATCGACAAAAAGCCCAGCCAATTGTCGGGTGGCATGAAACAGCGCGTGGGCATTGCAAGGGCCTTTGCCATTCAGCCCAAGATGCTGTTGTTGGACGAGCCCTTTGGTGCTTTGGATGCGCTGACGCGCGGCACCATTCAAGATGAACTCATGGGCATTGTTCGCCAAACGCAGCAAACGGTTTTCATGATTACGCACGATGTGGACGAAGCTATTTTGTTGTCCGATCGAATTTTGCTCATGAGCAACGGCAGTGAAACCAGTGGCCGCTATGTGCCAGGTGGTTTGGCCGAGGTGGTGGTGAACAATTTGCCCAGAGACCGAACCCGATCACAACTGCATCACCTGCCCGGTTATTACGAGATCCGAAATCACATTGTTGATTTCTTGGTGTCTCGCGCCAAGGCGCACTGACTTATTCACTGATTCTTCACTCATTTTTATATCTCAACTCATTTTCACGAGGAACATCATGAATCGCTTAGACGTGACAGAAAAAATCATCAGCACCAAGGTGTCCAAGGGCATCAAATGGTCTGATGTGGCCGACAAAGTGGGCCTGTCCAAAGAATGGGTCACGGCCGCTTGCCTGGGCCAAATGACCTTGGATGCCAAACAAGCCAAAGTCATTGGCAAAATTTTTGGCCTGACAGCCGAAGAACAAAAGTGGCTGCAAGTGGTGCCCTACAAAGGCTCCTTGCCTACCGCTGTGCCCACCGACCCGCTGATTTACCGCTGGTACGAAATTGTGAGTGTGTACGGCACCACCATCAAAGAGCTCATCCATGAAGAGTTTGGCGACGGCATCATGAGCGCCATCGACTTCAGCATGGACATCGTGCGCCAGCCCGACCCTAAAGGTGACCGCGTGAACGTGGTCTTGTCGGGCAAATTCTTGCCTTACAAGCAGTATTGATGTGCCAAACGCCTTGGGCGTGGTTAAAATAGCCACTTCCCAAGGAGCGTTGCAGCCCGCCAGCCACATTGGCCGCGGGTCAGGCTTGGGGCTTCAAGCGGGGCATTGCCCTATCTCATTTGCAAACTACGCTCACCTGCGATCCAAGGGGTGAGTTTTGTTTGATACTGTTTCTCCGTTAAAGCTGTCGGGCCTTGAGCCTGTCTCAATTGCCACAGACTCTTTGTTCGTGAACATTGGTGAGCGCACCAACGTCACGGGCTCCAAAGCCTTCGCGCGCATGATTTTGAATGGCGAGTACGAGCAGGCTTTGGCCGTAGCGCGCCAGCAAGTAGAAAACGGCGCACAAATCATTGACATCAACATGGACGAAGCCATGCTGGACAGTCAAGCGGCCATGGTGCGGTTTTTAAATCTCATTGCCTCCGAGCCCGACATAGCCCGCGTGCCCATCATGATCGACTCCTCGAAGTGGAGCGTGATTGAAGCGGGCCTGCGTTGTATTCAAGGCAAAGGCATTGTCAATTCCATCAGCATGAAAGAAGGCGTCGATGCCTTCAAGGAACAAGCGCTGTTGATCAAACGCTATGGCGCCGCCGCGGTCATCATGGCGTTTGATGAAAAAGGCCAGGCCGATACCTACCAGCGCAAAATTGAAATTTGCGAACGCGCCTATCGCGTGTTGGTCGATGAGGTGGACTTCCCACCCGAAGACATTATTTTTGATCCCAACATTTTTGCCATTACAATTTGCCGGGCGCCAAAGTGTCGGGCGGTGTATCCAATGTGTCCTTCAGTTTCCGTGGCAACGACACCGTGCGCGAAGCCATTCACACGGTGTTTTTGTACCACGCCATTCAAGCCGGCATGGACATGGGCATTGTCAATGCGGGCATGGTGGGTGTGTATGACGAACTCGAACCCGACTTGCGTGAGCGCGTCGAAGATGTGGTCTTGAACCGCCGCCCTGACGCCGGCGAGCGCTTGGTAGAGGTGGCCGAGAATGCCAAGGGCGCCGCCAAAGACGATTCACAAAAGCTGGCGTGGCGCGGCACACCTGAAGCGCCCATCACTGTATCGGCACGTTTGTCACACGCCTTGGTGCACGGCATCACCGATTTCATCACCCAGGACACCGAAGAAGCCTATCAAGAAATTTTAGCCAAGAACGGCCGACCACTCCACGTGATTGAAGGCCCACTCATGGATGGCATGAATGTGGTGGGCGATTTGTTTGGTCAAGGCAAGATGTTCTTGCCGCAAGTGGTTAAGTCTGCGCGCGTCATGAAGCAAGCCGTGGCGCACTTGGTGCCTTATATCGAAGAAGAAAAACGCCAGCAAGAAGCCGCGGGCCAAGATGTGAAATCCAAGGGCAAGATTGTGATTGCCACTGTCAAAGGCGACGTGCACGACATTGGCAAAAACATTGTGACGGTGGTGCTTCAGTGCAACAACTTTGATGTGGTCAACATGGGCGTGATGGTGCCCTGTCACGAAATTTTGGCCAAAGCCAAAGAAGAGAATGCCGACATCATTGGCTTGTCAGGTCTCATCACGCCTAGCTTAGAAGAGATGCAATACGTGGCCAGCGAAATGCAAAAAGATGCGCACTTCCGCTTGCGCAAAATGCCTTTGCTCATTGGCGGCGCCACCACCAGCCGTGTGCACACCGCCGTCAAAATTGCACCGCACTACGAAGGCCCTGTGGTCTATGTGCCCGATGCTTCGCGCAGCGTGAGCGTGGCGCAAGGTTTGTTGTCTGACCAAGCCGCCACCTACATTGACGAGCTCAATGCCGATTACGCCAAAGTGCGCGAGCTGCACGCGAATAAAAAGCAAACGCCCATGTGGCCACTGGCCAAAGCACGCGGAAACAAAACCACCATCGACTGGAACGCGTTCAAGTCACCTACACCCAAGTTCATTGGCCGTCGTGTGTTCAAGAATTTTGATCTGGCCGAATTGGCGCGCTACATCGACTGGGGCCCCTTCTTCCAAACTTGGGATTTGGCCGGTCCATACCCCGCCATTTTGAAAGACGACGTGGTGGGCGTCGAAGCGCAAAAGGTTTTCAATGATGCACAAAAGATGCTGCAAAAAATCATTGAAGGACGTTGGATCACGGCGCATGGTGTGATGGGCTTGTACCCCGCCAACAGCGTGAACCACGACGACATTGCTTTGTATGCCGACGAGTCGCGCCAAAAGCCTGTGCTGACATGGCACGGCTTGCGCCAGCAAACAGAAAAACAACCTGGCAAGCCCAGCCGTTGCTTGGCAGATTTTGTAGCGCCTTTGCATGATGTCAAAGGTCAACCCACCAACTTGCAAGACTACGTCGGCGTGTTTGCTGTCACTGCGGGCATTGGTGTTGAAAAACGCGAGCAAGCTTTTGAAGCCGCTCACGACGACTACAGCGCCATCATGCTCAAGGCCTTGGCCGACAGATTTGCCGAAGCCTTTGCAGAGTGCATGCACGAACGAGTGCGCAAAGATTTGTGGGGTTATGCCGCGGCAGAAACTGCATCACTTGATGATTTGGTTGCCGAAAAATACCAAGGCATTCGGCCCGCACCAGGCTACCCCGCGTGCCCCGACCACTCCGTTAAAAAACAAATGTTTGAACTCTTGCAGTGCGAAGAAATTGGTATGGGCTTGACAGAGAGTTTGGCCATGACGCCAGCTGCCAGTGTGTCAGGCTTTTACCTTGGCCACCCAGACAGCCAATACTTCAGCGTGGGCAAAGTGAGCGAAGACCAAGTGCAAGATTTGGCCAAGCGTCAGAACTTGAAAGTGTCAGACATTCAGCGATTGCTAGCGCCCAATTTGTGAGGGCCTTAATGTGTGCTTTTTTGAGCGCTAATTTGCGCCAGCCACAAACACGCCACACCCACCACGCCAGCAACCAAAAGCCAGCGCAAGCCATGTGCATAGCCCACCTCGGGCGTCCACATCAAACCTAAAGCCAAGGGCGCTGCTGCGCGGCCCAAAGCCAAAGGCAAGCCCAACATGCCATTGAGTTGGCCCACATGATCGCGGCTGACATATTGCGCCATGGCAGTGCCCTTGACAATGGTGTTCAGGCCATTGCCCAAACCGTAGAAGGTGACAAACAGCAAAGCGGCCCAAGGCTCCAAACCACCGGCCACTAAAAACAACAAGCCCAAAGGCACCAAACAAGGAATCCATTTATTGGCAGAATGAACATCTAAATGTTTTTCAAACACAAACAACAAGAGTCGCCCCAACACTTGAATCACACCAATGGAGGCCGGAATGGCAATGACCCAAGCGGGTGACAATTGCGCCTCTTCCAACAAACTGATCATGTGTGCCGGGAGTGCAGAGCTGACGCTGAAAGTCAACAGCATGAAGCAGGCTAGCAACCAAAAGGGCGCGCGTTTTAAATGAACACCGATGGCAACTGCTGGAGCTTGTGGGTGTTGTAACTCTGAAGTACTAGGCAACTGAATCGGTGGCTTTGGATCTTCACTAGAACCTATATTTTGATGGGCACCGCGCAAAAACCAAAAGTGCAAGGGCCAGCAAATAAACCATTGCAACATTGCCAATACCCACAAGGCATGGCGCCACCCCAAAGATTGAATTAACCAAGACGACAGCGGAATGAATACCGTACTGGCCAGCCCCCCTAAAAACGTCATGATGATGATGGCTCGCCTGAAATCGTTTGGAAATCTGCGGGTGACGATAGCGAAAACAGGGGAATACAGTGTGGCCGACATGCCGATACCCAAGGCCAGCCATACGCCATAAAAACCTAGCAAGGAGTCGATGAAGCTATGGGCCAGCAAACAAGCACCCACCCACACAGAACCCCAAGTCATGACGCGGCGTTCATGGCCCCGATCAATGAGCCAACCGATGGGGTAAGCCATCAAGCCATCGGCCAACAGGGCCAAGCTAAAACCCAAGGACACTTCGGCACGGCTCAGTCCTAATTCGCGCTCGACCGGCCCCATCAACAACGAAAAAGTGTAGAAAACGCTTCCCCATGTGATGAGTTGAGCCCACGACAGCCAAACGGAAAAAGGACCCAAAGAGGGTGCTTCAAAATTTGGTTTTGATGTTTCCCAAAAATCCCTGAACATGCGCATGTTCTCATTATCCCTCTGCTTCAATGGACCTGCGGTACTGCACCGCTTCTGCCAAATCCGATGTTTCAATTTCGGTTTTGCTAGACAGATCGGCAATGGTTCTGGCAACCTTCAAGACTCGGTGTGTGCCTCGACCGCTCCATCCAAAATGTGCAGCAACTTGGTGAAGGTATGACGACGCTTCTGAAGACAATGCGCAATGCTTGTCTAGCAGCGCACCGCTGAGCAATTGGTTGGTGCAGCCTTGTCTTCGGTGGGCCACGCGGTGGGCTTGCACGCATCTGCCCCTGACAATGGCGGTGCTTTCTGCGGCTGGCGCATGGATCAAAAGAGCGGCGTTTTGACTCGGGACTTCAATGTGCAAGTCAATTCTGTCTAATAAGGGACCACTGATTTTTCGCATGTACCTTTGAACTTGATCGGGCGTGCACCGGCACAAAGGCCCCTTGTGTTGACCCGACCGCACCTGCCCCGCATAACCACATGGGCAAGGGTTCATGGCCGCAATCAACTGGAACCTGGCAGGGAACTCAGCCCGCATGGCGGCGCGCGAAATGGTCACGCTGCCCGACTCAAGTGGCTCGCGCAGTGCTTCTAGGGCAGACCTTGGAAACTCCGGCAGCTCATCTAAAAAAAGCACGCCGTGATGTGCCAAAGAAATTTCGCCAGGCCGTGGTGGCGAGCCCCCGCCGACCAATGCCACCGCGCTGGCTGAATGATGCGGATGGCGCGTGGGCCGCCTTGCCCAATGTGAAAGATCAAACCTTCCCGCGAGGCTGGCAATGGCAGCCACTTCTAATGCATCGCTCACATCGAGAGGGGAAAGCAAACCCGAAAAACGATGTGCCAGCATGGACTTGCCCGACCCTGGGGGGCCCATCATCAACAAGCTGTGCCCCCCCGCCGCAGCGATTTCAAGTGCACGTTTGGCTCCCGCCTGTCCTTTTACATCCGCCAAATCGAGTGTCTGCACCATGGTTTGTGTGGGCAGGGTGCTGGGCGCTAACTTAGCCCAGCCCTGTTCGTCGTGAATGTCATTCACTTCATGTTTTGAATCAGCTTGGGCAAACCGATTGGCCACAGCCCTTAAGTTTTCGGCTCTATAAACAACGACATCCGGCACCAGCGATGCCTCTTCTGCGCTCCCTGGCGGAAGTACCAGGCTTCGGCCTTTGGGTTGTTGGTGCATGGCCAAGCCCATGATCAATCCCCCTTTGACGGGCCGCAAAGCGCCAGACAAAGACAACTCGCCGGCAAACTCATAGCGCTGGAACTCACGGTCATCGATTTGCCCGCTGGCAGCCAAGATGCCCAATGCAATGGGCAGGTCAAAGCGCCCTGAGTCTTTGGGCAGATCGGCTGGCGCCAAGTTCACCGTGATGCGCTGGTTGTTTGGGAATTCAAAACCTGAGTTCTGCAGCGCAGAGCGAACGCGTTCACGGGCTTCTTTGACCTCAACATCTACGAGGCCCACCAAAGTAAAGCTGGGCAAGCCATTGGCCAGGTGCACCTCAACGGTGACGGGGGGTGATTGAAGACCAAGCAAAGCTCGACTTTGCACCAAAGACAGACGCATACTGGATCCTTGCACCAAGTTAGTGCACCGAAGGTTTGACTTTTTATAAGCCATACCTAGGGGGGTGCAAAAGTCATTGGAACACCGATGTCATGAAAAAGGCATATTTCAGAGGGGTGACATTGACTTGCACTGATGCAGTGCAGCATTGGCATGCTAAATGCTTAGTACCCAAGGTCATATTCTTATTTACAGGAGCTTCCTATGAAAAAAATCCTTTCCCCCCTGATGTTGGCCATGGCTTTCGCAAGTGCTGGCAGCGCAATGGCTCAAACTGCGCCTGCAGCACCAGAATCAACTTTGTCTTTTAACGTTGGCGCAGTGAGTGATTACCGATATCGTGGTATTTCGCAAACCCGCCTAGACCCTGCTGTGCAGGGCGGTGCTGACTATGCTGACAAAAGCGGCCTGTACTTGGGCGTTTGGGGCTCCAGCATCAAATGGATCAAGGACGCTGGTGGTGACTCCAACATGGAAGTTGACATTTATGGCGGCTACAAATTCACAGTGGGCGACATTGGCTATGACGTGGGTTTCCTGCGCTACGAGTACTCTGGCAACAAGCTGACCCCAAGCGCCAACACCAACGAGTTGTATGGCGCAGTCACCATGGGCCCTTTGACTGCAAAGTATTCACAAAGCACGGGCAACCTGTTTGGTTTTGTAAAAAGCAAGGGCAGCACCTATTTGGATTTGACCGCCACATTTGATTTGGGAGGCGGTTACACATTGGCGCCTCACTTGGGTCGTCAAACCGTCAAGGGTGCTGGCAACGGCAAGTTTTCCTACACAGACTACGCACTGACACTGGGCAAAGATTTGGGCAATGGCCTGACAGCCTCTGCTGCCGTGATTGGCACCAATGCTGAAAAAGACAGCTACACAAGCACTTTCGCACCTGGCAAGCAGATGGGCAAATCTGGCTTGGTCGTCGGCATCAAATACGCTTTCTAAATTACCCCAAACACAAGGAGCCATCATGAAACTGGTGACCGCCATCATTAAACCGTTCAAGCTCGACGAGGTGCGTGAAGCTTTGTCTGCCATTGGCGTACAGGGTATTACTGTGACTGAAGTCAAAGGCTTTGGTCGTCAAAAAGGCCACACGGAGTTGTACCGAGGTGCTGAATACGTGGTTGATTTCTTGCCCAAGGTGAAGATTGAAGCCGCTGTTTCATCCGACCAAGTTGAACGTGTGATCGAAGCCATCGAGTCAGGTGCACGCACCGGCAAGATTGGCGACGGCAAAGTGTTTGTGTACGACTTGGAACAAGTCATTCGCATCCGCACTGGTGAAACTGGGGCCGAAGCCCTTTGATGTCCCTGAAAGAGAGAACAAAATGAAAAAACTATTTGCTGCCCTCGCGTTGGGACTGTCCTTGTGTTTCGGTGGTGCTGCGATTGCTCAAACAGCACCTGCGGCCGAAGCCAAAGTGGAAGCCAAAGCGGAAGCTGCTGCGCCTGCCACAGCACCCGCAACAGCACCTGCTGCTGCTGAAGCAGCGCCTGTGCTTGTCCCTAACAAAGGCGATACAGCTTGGATGATGGTCTCCACCATCCTCGTCATCATGATGGTGGTGCCAGGCTTGGCACTGTTCTATGGCGGCTTGGTTCGCAGCAAAAACATGCTGTCGGTTCTGATGCAAGTCATGGTCACCTTCTCCTTGATTACCGTTTTGTGGTTTATCTATGGCTACAGCTTGGCTTTCACCGAAGGCAACGCCTTCATTGGTGGCCTAGACCGCTTGTTCATGAAAGGCATCTGGGACAACGCAGCCGGCACATTTGCCAATGCCGCAACCTTCAGCAAAGGTGTGGTCATTCCTGAAATCACATTTGCAGGTTTCCAAGCCACCTTCGCAGGCATCACTTGCGCTTTGATCGTGGGTGCCTTTGCAGAGCGCATCAAGTTCTCTGCCGTGTTGCTCTTCATGACTTTGTGGTTCACTTTCAGTTACTTGCCCATTGCTCACATGGTTTGGTTCTGGATGGGCCCTGACGCTTACGCAACCAAAGAAGTGGTTGATGAGATGACTGGCAAAGCGGGTTTGATTTGGCAGTGGGGCGCGCTTGACTTCGCAGGCGGTACCGTTGTGCACATCAACGCTGCTATGGCTGGCTTGGTTGGCGCCTTCATGATTGGCAAACGTGTTGGTTATGGCCGCGAAGCCATGACACCTCACTCTTTGACATTGACCATGGTCGGTGCCTCTTTGTTGTGGGTTGGCTGGTTTGGTTTCAATGCAGGCTCTGCTCTGGAAGCCAATGGTTTTGCCGCTCTTGCTTTCGCCAACACCTTGTTGGCAACTGCCGCCGCTGTGTTGGCCTGGTGTGTGGGTGAAGCCCTCATGCGTGGCAAAGCGTCTATGCTGGGTGCAGCCTCAGGTGCTGTGGCTGGTTTGGTGGCCATCACGCCAGCTGCTGGCAACGTCGGGATTGGCGGCGCCTTGGTGATTGGTATCGTGGCTGGCTTTGCATGTTTGTGGGGCGTCAATGGCCTGAAGAAAATGCTGGGCGCTGACGACTCCTTGGACGTCTTTGG
The DNA here is from genome assembly GCA_026400155.1 of Burkholderiales bacterium. GTDB lineage: Bacteria > Pseudomonadota > Gammaproteobacteria > Burkholderiales > Burkholderiaceae_C > Limnohabitans_A. The sequence continues at coordinate 24,088 of JAPLPO010000145.1, forward strand.
CGTGCACGGTGTGGGCGGTATTGTGGGTGCATTGCTCACCGGTGTTTTCAATTCGCCAGCCTTGGGCGGCCCTGGCTTTGTAGCCGACTGGGTGACCGTCACCATGGTCACTGCTGCTGATTACTCCATCGCTGCACAAGTTTGGACACAAGCCAAAGCCGTGTTGCTCACCATCGTGTGGTCTGGCGTGGTGTCATTGGTGGCCTTCAAACTCGTTGACATGACAGTGGGTCTGCGCGTCTCTGAAGAAGCCGAGCGCGAAGGCTTGGACATCAGCTCACACGGCGAAACTGCTTATCACAGCTAAGCCATCCTAATTTCCGAGAAGTTAGTCTCCAAGTTCACAGCCCGCTTCGGCGGGCTTTTTTTCTGAGCCCGCCCAAGCGGGCTTTTTTTCGTTTGCCAACAGGTTGAAATCGACTTGCATGGCGTTCTTAATTCACAATTCAACATTGCTCAGTTCAACAAATTAAAAAATGACAACGCCCATCATCAAGCCGCAATGGCACCGCATGACAGCCGAGACCGATGGTTTGGGAGAGTCCCCCTTTTGGCACCCTGCAGAAAAACGTTTGTATTGGGTTGACATCCCCGGTCAGCGCTTGCGCCGAATGAGCGTGTCTGCCGATTTGTCAGCCGAGCACTTGGTTGATACGTGGTTGCTTGATGAGGAGCCGGGTTGTTTTGCCCCAGCGGTTCAAGGGGGCTGGGTGATTGCCTTGCGAAGTGGTGTTTACCTCGCGCCCACTTGGGGCGGTGCACTGCAGCTGTTGGCCGCCGCACCTTACGATACTGCGCGGTTTCGATTCAATGATGGCAAGTGCGATCCTGCGGGCCACTTTTGGGTGGGCTCCATGTACGAGCCGCGCGATCAAGCCGCAGCTGTTTTGTATGTTCTGCAAGCCGATGGCCAATTGGCTACCAAGGCCAAAGACGCCACGGTGGCCAATGGCTTGGCGTGGTCCCCCGGCGGCAAAACAATCTATTGGTCAGACACAGGGGCGCATTGCATCAGAGCTTGGGACTATGAGCCTGACACGCAGGCCATGAGTCGAGAGCGATTGTTTGCCCAATTCCCCTTGAGGCCCAAAGACTGGGCTTATGGGACTGCCAGTGCAAGCACTTATTTAGGTCGACCCGATGGCGCCGCAGTCGATGCACAAGGCAATTACTATTCGGCCATGTACGAGGGGCATCGCTTGGCCAAGTTTGCGCCGGATGGTCGGTGCTTGGCTTGGATTGAGACGCCTGTTCAGTGCCCCACAATGCCCTGCTTTGGCGGCGCAGACTTGCGCACCTTGTTCATCACCACATCGTCCCATGGCCGCAGCGCAGAGGAGTTGCAGGCTTTGCCCAGCTCAGGCTGCGTTTTTGCCATGCGTGTCGATACCCCAGGGCAAGCTGTGAGTTTTTTCAAAAACTGAATTGACCTATTTCTTCAGAGCAAAACGGCTTGAAAATGCCCTAAACAAAGCGCAGACGTTTACCATTGCCACATGAATTCAAGCTCACCCACCCAGCCAAGCTCCGATCAAGCCCCCGATCTGCCAACGCTTTTGGAAACCATTCGCTCTGCCAGCGCAGAGCCTGAAGGCCGCCGCCCCACATTTCGCATTCATGGTTCAGGCAGCCATGATTTTTATGGCGAATCTTTAGAGGGCGAGTTGTTGGAAACACGCGGGCTACAAGGCATTTCGCAGTATGAACCCAGTGAACTGGTGGTCACAGTGAATGCGGGCACACCTCTGCAAGAGTTGGAGGCCGCACTGGCAGAGCAGGGGCAGTGTTTGGCGTTTGAGCCCCCTCACTTCCAAGTTGCCACTGACCCAACTCCCTCCGCCAAACCAGCCACGGTGGGCGGCATGGTGGCCTCTGGCCTGAGTGGCCCTGCAAGGGCCAGCGTGGGCTCGGTACGAGATTTTGTGCTGGGGCTTCGGTTTATCAATGGCCGCGGCGAGCACCTGAGCTTTGGCGGCCAGGTCATGAAAAATGTGGCCGGTTATGACGTGAGCCGTTTGTTGGCTGGCAGTTGTGGCACCTTGGGCCTGATCACGGAAGTTTCTCTGAAGGTCTTGCCCGTGGCGCCTGCCGAGGCCTTTTTGATGTGCCATCTGCCGCAAGACAAAGCGCTCAATTTACTGCACCAGTGGGGCGGTCAACCCTTGCCCTTGAATGCCAGTTGCTGGGTCAAAGACACCACGCAAGCTGGCGCACCCGAAATTTTGTTTGTGCGTTTACGCGGCGCACACGCTGCGGTGCAATCAGCCAAGCTGCGCATGTCGCAAGATGTGGCCAGGTTGCATAGTGAATTGATGGAACAAGCTGCCGAAGCAGCGACCCATGATTGGGCCTTAGCCCGTGATCAGCGTTTGCCATTTTTCACAGAACACGCCGCTTCTGAAGACCTGGCTTTGTGGCGTTTGTCGGTACCCCAAACTGCGCCGGTGCTCAACTTGCCCATCATGGCAAGTTCAACTTTCATAGAGTGGCATGGTGCGCAACGTTGGGTCTGGGCGCCGCTCAGCGAAGCATCCAATATCAGGCACACAGCTGCTGCCGTGGGTGGTCAAGCCACTGTATTTCGTCGGCCGCAACAGGCTACTGCGGCCATGCGCCTGACCACGCCCGTCTTCACACCGCTTGACCCGGTGCAACAACGCATTCAACAAGCGTTGAAACACGAATTCGACCCTGCGGGCATCTTTGGCCCGCGCAGACTGAACGCGCATTTCTGAGGCTCAACATGCAAACCCAACTCGCACCTGAGTTTCAAAATACCCTTATTGGAAAAGAAGCCGAGGCCATTTTGCGCCAATGCGTGCATTGTGGATTCTGCGCTGCCACCTGCCCGACCTATCAACTGATGGGCGATGAATTAGACGGGCCGCGGGGCCGCATCTATCTCATGAAGCAAGTGTTTGAAGGGGCAGAGCCCACCCGCAAAACACAATTGCATCTTGACCGCTGTCTCACGTGTCGCAATTGTGAAAGCACCTGCCCTAGCGGTGTTGAATATGGTCATTTGGTTGACCTCGGTCGCAAGGTGGTCGATGCCAAAGTACCAAGACCATTGAAGGAGCGCGCACTGCGGTGGGTGCTCAAGGAGGGTCTTACTTCTTCGCTGTTTGGGCCCGCCATGAAGTTGTGACAAAGTGTTCGAGGGCTCATGCCAGCTGCTTTGAAGGCCAAGGTACCAGCGCCGCAAAATGCAGGCGCGTGGCCCCAAGAGACGCATGCCCGCAAGGTCTTGATGTTGGCCGGTTGCGTACAGCCCGCCATGATGCCCAACATCAACACAGCCACTGCGCGTGTGCTCAATGCTTGCGGCATTCAGGTCGTTGTGCCGCCGGCGGCAGGCTGTTGCGGCGCTGTGAAGTTTCACTTGAACGATCAATTGGGGGGTTTGGACCACATGCGTCACAACATCGATGCGTGGTGGCCTTGGGTCGAACAAGGCGTCGAAGCCATCGTGATGAATGTTTCAGGCTGTGGCGTCACTGTGAAAGAGTATGGTCACTTGCTGCAACATGACGTGCAATATGCAGAAAAGGCAAAACGCATTTCTGAACTCACACGCGACTTGAGCGAGTTGTTGCCCATGTGTTTACCTGAGCTGCAAAAGAAATTAAAACCCGAGCAGATTGCGCAAGTTGGCTTACTGGCCTACCACCCGCCATGCACACTGCAGCATGGCCAACAACTCAAAGGTGGTGTAGAGACCCAACTGGGCCAGCTGGGATTCAAGTTGCGCGTGGCCGACAACGAGTCGCATTTGTGCTGTGGCTCGGCCGGCACCTACTCGGTGCTCCAAGCCGACACAGCCTATGCCTTGCGTGATCGCAAACTGGGGCATCTCAACAAGTTACAACCCACGGCTATATTGAGCGCCAACATTGGCTGCATCACCCATTTGCAAAGTGGCGCCGACGTGCCTGTGAGGCACTGGGTGGAACTGGTGGATGAGGTGCTGGCAAAAAGTCAGTGAGCGCAAGTTAGTGCGCTGAAGTCAATGAGCTGAGGTCAATGAGCTGAGGTTATGGCGCGGCCAAAGCCGCTTCAATGTCTTGCGCTATTTTTTCGGGCTTGTCCATGGAGGCGTAGCGCTTGATCACGCGGCCATCACGCCCAACCAAAAACTTGGTGAAATTCCACTTAATGGCTTTGCTGCCCAACAGGCCGGGTGCTTCGGCGCACAGCCATTGATAAAGCGGGTGTGCATCAGGCCCATTCACATTGACTTTTTCCAACATGGTGAAACTCACGCCGTAATTGACTTGGCAATATTGCGCGATGGCTTGATTGCTGCCTGGATCTTGATTGCCAAATTGATTGCAGGGAAAGCCCAACACTGCTAGGCCTTGGTCTTTGTAGGCTTGATGCACTTTTTCGAGTCCTGCAAATTGAGGTGTGAAGCCGCAAGCGCTGGCGGTGTTCACAACCAACATGACCTTGCCGCGAAGTTGGCTCAGTGCCAAGCTTTGGCCATTCATTTGAGTGGCTTCAAAATCGTAGATCGTTTTCACACAATGCACCTTTAAAAAGCAGAGTCAAAAGAACCACAGGACGAACACTCAACCATGCAGGTTGTCGTTCTTAGCCACTTCGATCAAATGATTCACCTCTTCACTGTGATCACGCAAGTTGCGCTCGTGCCAGCGTTTGATGAGCCACATGCAAAAGGCCACCACAAAACCAAATGCGGTGATGGCGCCGAAGGCAGAGAGTCCCATGCCGGTAGAAAATGTGTACAAGCCGCCCAACAACAAAATACAGGCCTGCTCATTGAAATTTTGAACAGCAATAGAGCGCCCCGCCCCCATCAGGTTGTGGCCACGGTGTTGCAGCAAAGCATTCATGGGCACCACCAAAAAGCCACCCAATGCGCCCAGCAATATGAGGAACGGTGCGGCCACCCAAACGTTGTCAATGAAATTCATGCCCATCACCAAGATGCCCATGCCAATGCCCAGTGGCATGACGAGTGTGGCTTGGTGAAGTTTCATTCGAAGCGAAGCAACGATGGCTCCAACCGCCGTGCCAATGGCCACCACACCCACCAAGCTAGA